>DASSIO010000186.1:0-28764 GCA_035691825.1 Terriglobales bacterium
CCTGCGCAACCTGCGCGTCGCTGAAACCGAGAAGTATGCGCATGTCACCTATTTCTTCAACGGCGGGGTGGAAAAGCCTTTTCCCGGTGAGGACCGCATTCTCGTCCCTTCTCCGAAAGTCGCTACGTATGATTTGCAACCGGAAATGAGTGCCGGAGGCATTGCAGACACCGTGGTCAAAGCCGTTGAAGATGGCACATTCGATGTCCTGATCGTGAATTTCGCGAATGCCGACATGGTGGGGCATTCAGGGAAGATCGAGCCGACAGTAAAGGCAGTGGAGACGGTCGACGCCTGCCTTGGGCGTATCGAGAGTGCGATCCGCCGAAAAGGTGGGGCCATGCTGATCACGGCCGATCACGGCAATGCGGAGATGATGATCGATCCGGAAACCGGCGGTCCACATACCGCACACACGACGAACCCAGTCCCCTTCATCGTAGTGGCCGAAGATAGCAAGCGCTTTTCCCTCAGAAATGACGGCTCGCTACGGGACATTTCGCCTACCGTGCTCGGGATGCTCGCAATGCCTCAGCCCAGAGAGATGACAGGGAGTGATCTCCGCGTGAAGATCGGATGATCGGGTGAGTCGGCTAGTGCTGGCTTTGCGGAAGCCCGTGTTCCTTCGTGCACCTTTGTGTCCTTTGTGGTGATTCGCTGTCCACTCGACGACTGACTTTGGTAACTGGAGAGCGGGCCCAACAGAGCGCGAAAATGAAGCTATCCCATGGACGAGAATTCGATACAAGACCCGCATCCGATTCATGTACCTGTTTGGACCCGTGCCCGGCAATGGTTTGTTGCCCTGCCGTTTAAGGCTCGCATAGTCCTGGCAACTTTCCTGGGAGCTGCCGTTCTTCTCGCTATTTACACCGCTGTCAGTTCCAAAGACTCGAGTCTGCGCTTAAAGGTCCAACACGGTTTCCGTAGCGGACAGCTGACTGTAATGGTCGACGGCTCGACCGTCTACTCCGGCAAAATCAGCGGCGCACTCAAAAAGCGTTTTGGAATTCTTCCCGATTCCGTGCAAGGCAGTGTCACTCAAGTGATCCCTGTCCCTTCAGGAAGTCACCGAATCAAAGTAAGAATCGAGAGCGATGACGCAACCCAGGAGGATGTGATTTCCGGAGTCTTTCCCAAGGACGGCGAACGAGACTTGGCGGTTTCGGCGCGCCGCAGCGGAATCTCGCTGGCGTGGCAGGGGGAGGACTCGACTTTGGCCGACTCTTCTGGACCGTCTTGGTTCGGAAAATATGCCGGGTCGCTTCTGCTTACAATTGCAGGCTCAATCGCCTCTGCGCTGACGGGATTCGCCATCAGGGAACTGCCCGGATACATGCGCTCCCGCCAGAACGCGCCCGAGAAGTCGTAATCAGACCGGGAAATGCCGCCGGTTAATGGGAGCTTTCCATTAGCTCTGGATTATTCGGTAAACCAGCCGCCCCGTTGAAACCACGTATGACTTCATAGCATTCGCAGGCTGATTGTTCCAATCCTTTGCGGTCGAGGATATTCACCTTGCCTCGGGTGTACTTGATGACGCCCGCTCTTTGCAGCGCGCCCGCCGCCAAGGTCACGCTGGGGCGTCCGGCGCCCAGCATTTGCGCGAAGAACTCGTGGGTCATGGGCAGAAGATCAGACTCGATGCGGTCGTGGCACATAAGCATCCAGCGCGCCAGCCTTTGCTCGATCTCGTGCAGCCGGTTGCAAGCCGCCAGTTGTGCCACTTGCATGCCCTGAACATGGGCATACCGGTTGATCATGCACTCCAGGTTCGGGGCCGACCTCGATATGTTAACCAGGTCATCAGACTTGATCCTGAAGCCGTCACCGCTGATCTGCACCACTGTCCGATAAGAAGCTTTCCGCAGGCCCACAATTACCGTAGTGCCCACCGCGCCTTCTCGCCCAATGATTCCGACATCGACGCTCCTGCCGTCGCGTGTGCGGATGATCAGGGAAAGCATCCCTCGGTTCGGAAAGAAAGCATTCTCCATGGAATCGGCTGAGAGCAAGTCCTGATGGTACGGGAGCTCGACCCGTTCCAAATGAGGCCGCAGAGCGTCAAATTCGGAATCGGGAATGCTCGCCAAAATGTGGTTGCGGACCGCGTTTCCGTTAGCATCTGTGCGGCCAGACCAAACCGGTGCAGACAGGGGCTGCTCGACTCCATCCAGGGCTGTATTTTCGGTACCCAAAGGCATTGCCCTCCGTACTCGCCTCCCTTGGATGCTGGAGGACAGAACTGGGTATTGCTGGAAACCGGCAAGCCCGGTCTGAGACCCTGATCGGGAGCTGTTTTTTCGGGAACATGCCTTTTCTGAGCGGTTTATACCCAGCAACATACCTGGCGGAGCACTCCGCTACGAATGCCACATCAGCCAAGGCTTCCCAACCTACTCTGCCCTGTGTGCATCAGAAGCTGCGGCCAGATTGCTGGCCTGTGGCTCGTGCGCTGTTGGTTGCGTTTCTGAGGTGCATATGCGTCCGAACTTGGGTGACGCGACAAAGGTTCCTCAACCCAAAACTGATAACTTCGGAGTTACCCTCGGCAATCAGCTCATAGCCGGCCTCCCAAAGGACGAATGCATTGCCCTGACTGCGAACATCGAACGTATTCACATTAAGCGCGGCGAAGTTCTTCGGGAACCCGATGAGGAGATTCGTCTCGTCTACTTCATCGAGAGTGGAATCGCTTCCATCTTAAGCGTGATGTCGGACGGTAAGTCTGTAGAAGTTGGCGTAGTCGGCAACGAGGGGCTGGTTGGGCTTCCGATTGTGGCGGGGATCGATCGCAGTCCTCACCGCGCGGTCATGCAGGTCGATGGCTTCGCGGGACGCCTCAAAGCCGACGCACTCCGTGAGATCCTGCGGGAATGTCCATACCTTGACCGCGCCCTTCAACGCCATACCCATTCCTTTTGTATGCAGGTGATGCAAATCTCGGCGTGCAACCGCCTGCATGAGGTGGAGCAACGGATGGCACGGTGGCTGCTCATGTGCCAGGACCGCATGGGAGGCCACGTCTTAGCTCTCACACAAGAAACCATCGCCCAAATGCTCGGGAGCCGCCGTTCGAGCGTTACCGTGGCGGCGGGGCAATTGCGCTCCGCAGGTCTGATCGACGTTTCTCGAGGAATGGTCGTCATTCGCGACCGCGGCGGGTTGCAGCGGGCGGCGTGCGAGTGCTACGCCACCATCCTTAAAATATATGACCGTGCTAAACAAAATTCTATCGTGAGTACGCCAGCGCACCGACAGATCTCGTTATCCCGCGTATATTCGCGAAAATAGCACTCACATTCGGTGAACCTGGAGCGCGGCTCTATGTCCCCGTGCAACGCGTCGGAGCTTCCGCACGGCTGCAGCTGCTGCTTCGTGTCAACACTCGGCTGACAACTATTGGTGCGTAAACTCAAGAGAGTTTGACAAGTGTCAACGCTTCGCATTCTGGTCGCTGACGATCACGAAATTGTGCGCCGCGGCGTTTGCACGCTTTTGGCATCTCACCCTGGGTGGCAGGTTTGTGGCGAGGCCAGGGACGGCTTGCAGGCGGTCGAGCTAGCTCGCAACCTGAATCCGGACGTCGTTGTTCTCGACATTAGTATGCCTGGTATGAACGGGTTGGATGCGGCGCGTGCGATGTTGCAACAGAACGCTGACCGGAAGGTACTCATCCTGACAATTTCGGATTCCGATGAACTTGTCCGCGAAGCGCTGCGGACGGGAATCCGGGGCTTTGTGCAAAAGTCCGATGCAGGCCGCGACCTGGTGTTGGCGATCGAAGCCTTGGAAAAGAGCCGGACCTACTTCACTCCCCGAGTGGCGGAATTGGTGTTGGACGGCTACCTGGGAAAGGACGCTGGAAGCCAACACCGCCTTCCTAGCCTGCTCACCGAGCGGGAACGCGAGATCGTGCGCCTCATCGCTGAAGGCAAGAGCACTCGCGAGATCTCCGCCAACCTCGGCGTGAGCCCTAAGACCACAGAAACACATCGCAGCAACATCATGAGAAAACTAAAGCTTCACTCCGCAAGCGAACTGATCCTGTACGCCATCCGCAACGGCATACTTCCTGTGGATCACCAGCGGCAATAGTGCCCGCCCGGCATTACGGCCGTTTACAGGTGCTTCTTACCTGACGCGCGCTGCGCAATGTTTTATGCGCAAACGGCTTGAGCCAGAGTTGATCACCGCTTACAATCCGCCAAAATCCCAGTTCCAAGCTGGTTTTAATCGCTGGAGAACCCTGCATGAGAAAGGTGTGCCTACCCTTGTTCCTGTCTGCCGTTCTGGCCGGATGCGGCGGAGGAGCGCAAAACTCTTCGTTGTCGACCAGTCCCCTGGTCCCCGCAAAAACTCAGTTGCAGGTGATGGTTACATCACCCGCCAATAACAGCACCGTGGGAACCCCGGTGAATTTCGTTGCGACAGCCACGACGACATGCGCTCGCGGCATCGCCAGCATGACACTACTTACCGCCCCCGGGCAGGTGGGCTATAAGGTCAACGGAGCCAAACTGAATGCAAACCTCAGCCTCAACCCGGGCAGCTATTCCACCCAGGTGCAATCGTCCGACAACTGCGGCGGGACAGCCGCCAGCAATGTTCAGATTACGGTTCAACCTGCAACTCCGCCTGCAACCGCCGTTTCAGCGGGCGCGAACACACTTTCGAGCCTTCAGAAATCATCCGGCTGGAAGGGCTACGCTCTCGAGCCGACCTCCTACAGCATCTGCTCTTCCTGCCAACCAGGCGGCCCGCAGACGACCTGGTCAAGTCAACAAGGCATAACGTCGCCCTCTCTGAGTGGCTCCGCGATGAGGTTCGATATCGGTGGCCAGACGCAGTACTCGGATGTTCTTTGGAATAACCACCTGATCGGAGATTTTTCCACGCAGGGCATTTTCGATTCGAATCACACGATCGCGTCGGCGACTCACAATTTCGTTTACGACGTCTATTTTTTCAGCACGAATCTGCCGGCATCGCAGGCGCTGGAATTCGATATCAACCAGTTCGTCAATGGACAATCCTTCATCTGGGGCCATGAGTGCCGGATCGCAGGCGGCAACGAATGGGACATCTGGGACAATCAGGGCCAAAAATGGCATCCCACGGGTGTCTCATGCAAACCAGTTAACAATGCCTGGAACCATCTGACGATTGCCGCTCAACGCACCTCCGATGGCCACCTGCTCTTCCAGACGATTACCCTAAACGGCCAGACCGCGACTCTGAACTACTACGAGAGCCCTACCTCCACATCATGGCAGGGAATCACCATCAACTACCAAATGGACGGGAACGGCACGCAGCAGCCCTACACCGTCTATTTAGACAATCTGAACTTCAGTTATTGGTAAACGGGGCCTTTAACCGAAGACACCTGCAGCCACCCAGCTGAACCATCGCAGCTTTGGGAACTATTTTCAGCCGATGTCATCCAACTAGTGTTGGGTGAGGAATGACACTGGAACGGGCTACAGAAAATCAGAAACCTCCACGAGTCGTCATCGTGGGGGGCGGCTTTGGCGGACTCTACGCGGCTCGCACTTTGGCCAAGGCTCCAGTTCAGGTGACCCTGGTCGATAAGCGCAACTATCATCTCTTCCGGCCCATGCTGTACCAGGTCGCCACCGGTCTGCTTTCCGCGGACCAGATTGCCGCACCTCTGCGTTCCATCTTGAGCCGTCAGCGCAATGTGGATGTGCTCATGGCCGAAGTGACGGGCATCGACACGGATAAACAGCTTGCCGAGATGAGCCAAGGCTCTCTTCATTACGACTTTCTGATCCTCGCCACTGGTATTCAGTACGACTACTTTGGGCATGAAGACTGGAAGGAAGCCGCGCCCGGGCTGGACAGCGTCGATGATGCAGACCGCATTCGCGGCAAGATCCTGCTGGCCTTTGAAGCGGCCGAGCGAATCGCTTCGGAAGCGGGCGCCGATACTCCGTCGGTTCGCGAACTGCTCACCTTCGTCATCGTTGGCGCGGGCACTGCTGGTGTCGAAATGGCCGGCACTATGGCGGAAATGGCCCGGCTGGCGCTGGCCCGCGACTTCCGCCATATAGACCCGCGCTCCGCGCGAATTCTCCTTTACGAGGCCGGACCCCGAATTCTGCCCACCTATCCCGAAGAGCTCTCTAGGCAGGCACACCATCACCTCGAGCAATTGGGGGTCACGATCCGCACGGGGGAGAAGGTCGAACAGGTGACTAGCGGCGGCGTAACGGTCCAAGGCAATTGGATCCCCAGCCGAACTGTCATTTGGTGCGCAGGCGTACTGGCGTCTCCGGCGGCACACTGGCTGGGAGCGCAGACTGACCGCTCCGGCCGGATCCACGTCAATAGCGATTTGTCTGTTCCGGGATACAGGAATGTTTTCGCGATCGGAGACACAGCTCTGGTAACGGCCTACTCCCGCAACATACTTGGTATTCGCAGCAAAACACCCGAGACACTACCGGGGGTCGCCCAACCGGCCATTCAGGAAGGCAAGTATGTTGCCGACCTGATCCGGCGTCGCGTCACCGCCAGCGCGCCCCCTGAACCGTTCTGGTATTGGGATAAGGGCAACCTTGCCGTTGTTGGACGGACATTTGCTCTTGCTGACCTGGGTGTAACGAAATTCGCGGGGTTTTCTGCCTGGCTCGTCTGGCTCGGCGTGCATATCTATTTCTTGATTGGGTTTGCTAACCGCTTGTTGGTCATGCTGCAGTGGGCGATGTCTTTCCTGACGAAGCGGCGCGGAGTTCGGATATTCCCCTTCAACCCAGGCGACCAGCCCGAAATGCTTGTACCGGATGAGCACGCCAGCATCCCAGTCGCTCCGTCCAAGCACGAATGAAGCACTTGCGAAGGCCTACAAAAATGACAAGAGCTCAAATCTGGGGCGGGCCGACCGGGTCGGGTTCCCGGACGGGCGCATTCGGATTCTCTGGTGACTCATCCGGCGGTTCCTTGATTGGCGGCGGTGTGGGTTCCGGTGGTGTTGACAGTCTCCATCTCATAGGCGACTGAGATGCAGATTCAGTGCTTCACGTCAGCTCATGGCAGCCATTCACCACCGCTAATCACAGCTCGGGGCGGCGCGTCTCACTGCTGAATGTGATCCCTCTCACGGCGAGGGCGTCGGCTGCCGATAAGAATAGAGCAAGATTGTTCTGCGATATGTCGAGTAGGCCCTCTCGTGGCCAAGGGAGTAGTGAGCCAGTGAATCCGAATGAGATCAAGTTTTGTCCCGAGTGTGGTGCCAACACCGTGGTGACGAGAGAAGTCGCCCCAAGTCATGTGATTGAGTTGTATTGCCCGCACTGCGGCCGGCTGACATTGCTGCTGTGGCAAGATCACGCGCTGGTCGGTACCAGAGCGGTGCACGACCCGGATAGTGATTCAGAGGCCTGGTAAGCGCACACCGCCCGGAACCGCACGTCAGCTCACCCATTACACTACCCTCATTGGGAACCGGAAGCCAGGTAAAGCGCCGGAATATCCGCCTCCTTGATCTGCGTATTAAAACCGGGAACATCCGTTGAGAGAATCTGCTTCCAGGCCGTCAACTGCTGGTCGAGTCTCGCCCGCAGTTTCTGAAAAACTTCATACTGCTGTTGAGTAGGCGCGCCGTCCGCAGACTCGATACTGTAACTGAACGTATCCAGCTGCTCGTTCAGCATGTTGGGAAAGGCCAGGTTCGCTTCCGAGCCCTTCATGTTGACCTGGATCAGTTGTTCCTCCACCGGCGTCATTTTCTGATCTAGTAAGCTCACTTGCTCCAGAAATGGCTTCAATTTGTCATTGCTTTCGAGTCTCGGACGAAGCGCTTTAAGTTCGGTCCGTAGTTCGCGTATCTGATTGACGGCACGGTGCAGCTCATCGTTGGCATCCCGGACCTGCGTCGCAAGATCGAATTGTTTCTGTAAATCAGCAGCGCTGACGCTCTTCACGCGCGGATCCATGACAATTTCGAAGGGTTGCGTCTGGCTCTGGCTTCCGACGCTCAATTTGACCGCATATTTCCCCGGCAAAGCGATAGGACCTTGCGGGCCCTGATCTGAGTAGAATGCATCCGGAATTTTTACTGGGGGCTCCCAGCGCAAATTCCAGGCATAGCGATTCATACCTGCGGCCGCGGGAATAGTCGTGACTTCCTTTACCTGGTCTGGCCACTCGGGAGGCTGTTCGAAGCCCTTCTTTTCGCGGCTGGAAAGGCTGCGTACGAGTTTCCCCTTGCTGTCAAAGATCTCCAGTTTGACCTCGTCTTTTGGCGCGGTCTTGAAGTAATAGTCAATCATTGCCCCGAGCGGCGGATCGTCACCGACCGGACCACGACGCTCGATAGCCTCGGGCAAATGCAGTCGTACTGCTGGCTCAGGCTTATAGAGGACCATCTCCGAGGTGGCGGAGTTCGCATCAATCTGCCGCAACGGCGTGATATTGTCGAGCACCCAGAACGAACGTCCATGCGTCGCCGCTACCAGGTCGTCGCCGTGAACATTCAAATCGTGAACAGGCACTGTGGGTAGATTCAGTTTCAACGCTTGCCAATTCTCGCCATCATCGCTGGAGAAGAAAACTCCAGTTTCTGTTCCTGCGAAAAGCAAACCTGGCCGGGCGGGATCTTCCCGCACAGCATGCACGTAGGAGCCATCGGGTATCCCGCTAACAACTGCCTTCCAGCTCTTGCCGTAATCACGCGTACGGTAGATAAACGGCCGAAAATCGTCCAGCTTATGACGATCGACGGCGATGTACGCTGTGCCAGCGTCTCGATGCGAAGGTTCGATGATACTGACCATGCTCCACTCCGGCATCTCCTTGGGAGTTACGTTGTTCCAGTTCTGTCCGCCGTTCATGCTGATGTGCACAAGACCATCATCCGTACCCACCCACAGCAAGTCTTTTTTCACTGGTGACTCGGCAGCGGCAAAAATCGTGTCGTAGTACTCGACGCTCGTAATGTCCAGGGTAATGGCCCCGCCAGAAGGTTTCTGCTTGGATTTGTCATTTCGTGTCAGGTCGGGACTGATGGCCGTCCAACTCTGGCCGCCATTGGTTGACTTGTAGAGCCTCTCGCCGGCGTTGTAGAGCGTGTTCGGGTCGTGCGGAGAAATAAACAGCGGAGAAGTCCACTGGAACCGGTGCTCGAGCTTCTCCGCTCCGTTGCCGGAATTATCGAGCGGCATCACCGAAACGTCGAAAGCCTGCTCGGTACGCTTGTTGAAGCGTGTCGTCACGTACTCAGCCCCAGCGAAGACGATGTCCGGGTCAGGAGGATAGGGGGCAATGTATCCACACTCGCCCCCGCCTACGGAATACCAGTCCTGCCGCCCGATGACGCCATCATCGTCGTAGCTCTTAATCGCGATCGTGCTGTTGTCCTGCTGCGCGCCATAGATGTAATAGGGCCAGCGATTGTCAGTGATGACGTGATAAAACTGCGCGGTGGGCTGGTTGTACTGCGTTGTCCAGGTCTTGCCGCCATCAGTCGAGATGGTCGCGCCGCCGTCGTTGCCGTTGATCATGCGTTGCGGATGATCAGGGTCAATCCACAGCCCATGGTGGTCGCCATGAGGAGCAGGCAATAGATTGAAAGTGCGCCCTCCATCCGTTGAGCGGAACATCCCGGTGTTGAGCACGTAAACCGTGTCCGCAGACTTTGGATCGGCAAAGATGTGAGTGAAATACCAGGCGCGCTGGCGGAGGCGGCCGTCTTCGTTGATGCGGACCCAGGTTTCGCCGCCATCTTCGGACTTGTAGAGCCCACCCTCTTTGGATTCGATCAGGGCATAAACGCGGTTGGAATCGGCGCCAGATACCGACACTCCGATCCGGCCCATAATTCCCCCGGGAAGGCCATGCCCTTCCAGATGCCTCCAGGTTGTGCCCCCGTCGGTGGACTTGTAAAGCCCGCTGCCCGGGCCACCGCTATTCAAGCTCCAAGGCGTGCGGTAGACCTCCCATAGCGAAGCGAAGAGCGTGTTGGAATTATTGGGATCGAACACAACGTCAATGGCGCCGGTCTTATTGTCCTTGTACAAAACTTTCTGCCAGGTCGTGCCTCCGTCCGTGCTGCGAAATATCCCGCGCTCTTCGTTCGCACCAAAGGCATGGCCCAGCGCGGCTACAAAGACAATATTGGGATTCTTGAAATCGACGATGACAGCGCCGATATGCCGCGTGTCCTTCAGCCCAACGTTTTTCCAGCTCTTCCCGCCGTCGATGCTTTTATAGACGCCATTGCCGTATGAAATATTGCCGCGAATGCAGGCTTCACCCGAGCCCGCATAAATGACGTTGTGATCGGAAGGTGCGACCGCGATGCTTCCGATAGAGGAAACGTCTTCCTTATCGAAAATCGGTTCCCAATTTGCGCCAGCATCGGTGGATCTCCACACGCCGCCGGACACTGCCCCAAAATAAAACAGGTTTGGTTCTCCGGGGACACCGGTAACGGCCAGCACGCGTCCCCCGCGGAACGGTCCTACCTGGCGCCAGCGCATCGCGCCAAATAGCGCTTCATCGACGGTAGCTGGAGAGAGTTTCTTTGTCTGTGTGGCGACGCTTTGTCTTACGCAGGTCACTAGCGATCCAGCAAGGATCAACAACATGACTGCTTTCTTCATTATTTCCCCTCCCGATGTAGGCGGCCGTAAAAGATTAACTCAGGTTCTGAGATTTGCACATCTTCGTGCTAAAGAAGTTCAGCGCCATCAATTTTCAGTACTGGAACGCTCTAAAGCGAGTGCCCCGCCGGGTAAGCCTTAGTGAACCGCGCCAATGCATTCAGCTTCGCACCCGCTGCTCCCGAATCAATCGCATCGGCAGCGACAGGCAAACCTTCGGCAATATGATTGGCCCTGCCTCCCGCGACCAGCGCCGCAGCAGAATTCAGGAGTACGATGTCACGGCAGGGCGACGCTTTTCCGCTCAATACCTCGCGAATAATGCGCGCGTTTTCCTGGGCATCGCCGCCCAATAGCTGGTCCACGCTGGTGCGGCGCAGGCCAAACTCCTCCGGCGTCACTTCGTAAGCGCGAATCTTGCCGTCACGCACTTCGGCAATGCGCGTCGAATTGGTAATGGTGATCTCGTCCAGCCCATCATTTCCGTGTACAACCATGGCGCGCCGCAGCCCCAGCATGCTCAGGGCTTCTGCCAGTTTCTCTACCAGCTCTGCCGAATAGACTCCCACCACCTGCGCCGAGGCGCGCGCTGGATTGGTCAATGGGCCCAGTAGATTGAATACGGTTCGCAGTCGAAGCTCCCGGCGAGCAGGCTGTACATACTTCATTGCCGAATGCATTGCCGGAGCAAACAGAAACGCAATTCCCACCTCGTCGAGACATGCGGCAAGCCGTGCCGGCGGCAAATTGATATTGACTCCCAGCGCTTCCATCACGTCGGCAGACCCGCATTTCGAGCTCAGGCTCCGGTTGCCGTGCTTGGCTACGCGCACGCCCGCGCCGGCCACAACCAGAGCTGTGGCGGTGGAAATATTGAAGGTACCGCTCGTGTCACCGCCCGTGCCGCAGGTGTCCACTAAAGCATCCCGCTCAGTGCCGCTAACGTCTACGGTCGAGTTGCGATGGATGTGGAGCGGAGTTGCGGCAGCGCGGATCGCCTCGGCGAACCCGACGATCTCCTCTACCGTCTCGCCCTTCATGTGCAGAGCGACGAGCAAGGCCGCGATCTGCGCGTCAGTGCATTCGCCCGCCAACACTTCGCTCATCACCGCGCGAGCCTCCTCGCGCGTGAGAGATTGTCGATGGTTGGCGATCCGATGGAGTACGTCCGTGATCATGAATCTGTGTAGGTTAGCACTCCTCTTATTTGAATACACATCGACGGCTCCTGTGTTTGCCGAAAACCCCAGCGCCTCGATAGAATAAAAGGTTTGCTGCCTCGCGTCTTGAGCCGCAAGCAGGTCCTCGGCAGGAATCATTATGAAAATTCATGAGTATCAGGCCAAGGCAATTCTGAAGAAGTACGGAGTTGCCGTTCCGCGCGGTGAGATGGCGGAAAGCCGCGAGCAAGCAGAAGCCGCCGCTCGCAATTTGTTCGGGGCGGGCGCGACTGGCGTTGTGGTCAAGGCGCAGATCCACGCCGGAGGCCGGGGTAAAGGCGGTGGCGTCAAGATCGCGAAGTCGGTTGATGAAGCCGGTGAATTGGCTGCCAAAATGCTTGGCATGAAACTGGTCACGCACCAGACTGGCCCGGAGGGACGAATTGTCGGCCGCTTGTTAATCGAAGAGACTCTGCCCATCGAAAGAGAGCTCTATCTGGGCATTTTGCTCGATCGCGCCGAAGCTAAGCCTGTCTTCATGGCTTCTGCCGCCGGTGGAATGGAAATCGAGCAAGTGGCGGCGGAGACTCCCGAGAAAATTCTTAAGCAGCATATCGATCCCGGGATGGGTCTCGAGCCTTTTCAAGCGCGAAAAATTGCCTTTCAGTTAGGCCTTAAACCGCAGCAGATCCAGCCCGCCGTACAATTTCTCACCGCACTGTACCGGGCGTTCCTCGATACCGATGCCTCACTGGTTGAGATCAATCCTTTCATCACTTGCGCCGACGGCCGTCTGTTTGCGCTCGACGCCAAACTCAATTTCGACGACAACGCCTTGTTTCGCCATCCCGATATTCGGGAGTTGCGCGACATTACGGAGGAAGATCCCCTGGAAGTTGAAGCGTCCAAGTACAGTCTCAATTACATCAAGCTGGATGGAAACGTTGGCTGCATGGTGAACGGCGCGGGATTGGCCATGGCGACGATGGATATCATCAAGTACGCTGGAGGCATGCCAGCCAATTTCCTGGACGTGGGCGGCGGCGCCAACGCTGAACAGGTCACTCACGCGTTCGAGATCCTGCTGAGCGATAAAAATGTGAAGGCAGTGCTGATCAATATCTTCGGGGGCATTCTCCGGGTTGACACCCTTGCAACTGGAGTCGTAGAGGCAGCGAAGAAAACTCATATTCAGCTGCCGATTGTTTTGCGCCTCGAAGGCACGAACGTCGAGGCGGGGCGCGAGATCCTGAGAGAGTCGGGATTGAACTTTATTGTGGCTGAGACTATGAAAGACGCCGCCGAGAAGGTTGTCGCGGCGGCTGCACGGGCATAATTCAAGAAGGATTCATCGACGTATGGCAATCTTAGTTGATAAGAGAACGCGATTGATCGTGCAGGGCCTGACCGGCCGCGAAGGCACATTCCATGCCAAAACCTGCGCCGAGTATGGCACCAACGTTGTCGGCGGCGTAACTCCGGGTAAGGGCGGCACCACCCACGAAGGTTGGCCCATATTCAATAGTGTTCAGGAAGCAGTTGACCGGACGGGCGCCAACGCCAGCGTCATTTTCGTTCCGCCGCCTTTTGCTGCCGATGCCATCATGGAGGCGGCAGACGCCGAGATCGAGCTGATCGTCTGCATTACCGAAGGCATTCCAACGCTGGACATGGTTCGTGCCTGGGAGTTCCTGCAGGACCGACGCTCGCGCCTGATCGGCCCCAACTGCCCCGGAATCATCTCTCCCGGAAAATGTAAGGTTGGCATCATGCCCGGACATATCCATCGCGAAGGGCCAATCGGAATCGTTTCACGCTCGGGAACCCTTACCTACGAGGCTGTATATCAGCTGACGACGCGCGGAGTCGGCCAATCCACCGCAATTGGCATCGGTGGCGATCCCATCATAGGCACGAATTTCGTCGACGCTCTCGATCTCTTTAATCGCGATCCTCAGACTGAAGCCGTGGTCATGATTGGCGAAATCGGCGGGAATGCGGAAGAGACTGCCGCCGAATTTATAAAGTCTCACATGAAAAAGCCGGTGGTTGGATTCATTGCCGGACAGACTGCTCCCCCCGGACGCCGCATGGGACACGCGGGCGCGATCATCTCCGGAGGGAAGGGAACAGCCGCCGAAAAGATCAAGGCCATGGAAGCTGCCGGCATTCGCGTCGCCAAGTCGCCAGCCGAGATTGGTGAAACCGTGCTAGCCGCGCTGGGAGCAACTGCAAAGGTCTAATCGGTCTTACTGAGAACTAAGAACTGACAACTGAGAACTGGAAATGAAAACACTGGAACGCACTCTCACCATCATCAAGCCGGACGCGGTTCGCAAGAATGCCATTGGCGACATCATCGAGCAGTTCGAGAAGAGAAACTTCCGCATTCTCTGCATGAAGATGCTGGAAATTTCCAAGCACCAGGCGGAACAGTTCTACGCCGTGCATGCGGGCAAGCCGTTTTACAACTCACTGACAGATTTCATGTCCAGTGGTCCGATTGTGGCCATCGCACTCGAAAAGGAGAACGCCATCGCGGATTTACGCGAATTGATGGGAGCCACGAATCCAGCGAATGCCAAGGATGGAACCATTCGCAAAAAGTGGGCCACTAACATCGAACACAATGCGATCCACGGCTCCGACGCCGATGACACGGCCCGTTTTGAATTGAGCTTCTTCTTTGCGGGATACGAGCTGGCCAAGTAGGTTTTTCGTGCTTGGTGATTCGTTCTGCGTTCTTCGTTTTTCGTTGCTGAGTTCTCTCGTGCCTGGTGAAAGGATATCCGAACCTAAAACTAGAAACCACGAACCAGAAACCAAGAACGACGAACCAGGAACGACGAACCAAGAACTACCCAAGCGGTTCGTACAGCTGCCCTTCCACTCGATCAGCCACTTTCGGAAGTTCTTTTTTCGCAAACTGCAGGAAATGCGGCGCGGCGCGGTGTGCCTCTAGGGCGGCATCGTCTTTGTACTGTTCGTAGATAAAGAAGCGGCGGGGTTCGGTGCGGTGCCGATGGACCACGTACATGTGGCAGCCGGACTCCTTCCGTGATTCCTCGGTGAGCTTGGAAAACAGGGCAGCCACTTCCGATTCACGCCCCGCCTTCGCCATCCAGGTGACAGCCAGCACAACCATTTGCTTGCTCCGTAGGTCTACGTTCGCGCCGGGGCCCTTTTTATCTGCTCCGCCGCGGCGTGCAACTCGTTGGCGAATTCCTCAGCAAAAATCGTTTGTTCCCGGCCCGGTCCGGTTGACACCATACCTACGCGCGTGCCGGTTTCCTTCTCAATAAAACCCAGATACCTCCGCGCCTGTGCCGGCAGGTTTTCCATTCGCGTAATGCCTTGCGTGGACGCCTTCCATCCCGGCATCTTCTCATAAATGGGCTTGATGCTTGCATAACCACTGTCTTGGGCGGGAATTTCGACGGTGTGTTTGCCATTGATGCGATAGGCTGTGCAAACTGGAATCTCAGACAATTCGTCGAGGATGTCAAGCTTTGTGACCACCAGCCAGGAAATCCCATTGATCATAACTGCGTAGCGGAGCAGCGGCAGATCGAGCCACCCGCACCGGCGCGGCCGCCCGGTCACAGCGCCAAATTCTTTACCACGCACGCGGAGTTGCTCGCCGGCGGAATCCAAGGCCTCGGTAGGGAAGGGGCCTTCACCCACCCGGGTGCAGTAGGCTTTGTTTACACCAATGACGCGGTCAATAGCGGTGGGGGCAACCCCTGTGCCGGTCACAGCTCCGCCAGACGTCGCACTGGACGAAGTCACGAATGGGTAGGTGCCATGATCGATGTCAAGCATCGTGCCCTGTGCGCCTTCAAACATGATGGATTCACCATCCGCCAGCGCCTTGTTCAAGAGCACAGCCGTATCGCGTACGTAACGTGCGATTTGTTCGGAAGCGCTGGCGTATTCGTTGAACATCTTGTCGGCATCCAGCGGTTCGGAGTTGAAAAGCGCGTGCGCGATCATGTTCTTCTCGCGAACAGCGTTCTCGATGTGAGTCTTGAGCAACTTCAGATCGAGCAGGTCGGCCACGCGCAGCCCGCGGCGCCCCATCTTGTCTTCATAGGCAGGTCCGATGCCGCGCGAGGTGGTTCCGATTTTCACGCGGCCGGGTGCGTTTTCCGCGGCTAGCTCGATCATGCGGTGATAAGGAAGGATGACGTGCGCACGGTTGCTAATGAAAAGATTTCCGTCAATTGAAACGCCCAGCGAGCGGAGCCCGGCAATCTCTTTCAGGAAGGCGAGAGGATCCAGCACCACGCCATTGCCGATAATACCGCGGCAGCCCTTACGCAAAACTCCCGACGGCACCAGTTGGAGAATGAACTTCTTGCCATCGATGATGACTGTATGGCCGGCATTGTGACCGCCGGCATATCGCGCGACTACTGGAAAGCTTTCGGATAGGACGTCGACAATCTTTCCCTTGCCTTCATCACCCCATTGCGCGCCCACCACGACCGCAGTTCTGCCTCGAGCCAAAGCCAACTCCCAATGTGGATTCTTGCGGTCAGCCCCGACCGCATTTTGCGGGTCGCACACACTGGTCGCCCGCACTGGCCGAATGCTGATTGCTGGGGTAAGCGCGGAGCGGGTGTGTACGGAACATCATACCGTGTGCGTCTATCGAGGGGCAATTAGGCCTGCACCATTGATCGCTGTAGTCGGCGCGGAGAACACCGCAGGAGGGAAGCGAGCAATTGTAAACTGTTCCTATGCCCGAACTTCCCGAGGTCGAGACGATCGCGCGTGGATTGGCGAAGCGGGTTGCCGGGGACGTAATCGAGTCGGTGTGGCTCGGCTCGAAGAAAGAGCCCTTGAAATCCCCGGCGTCCGAGATTGCGCGCACTCTCGAACACGCCCGCATTGTGACAGTGCGCCGGGTGGGAAAACACATCGTCTTTGATTTAGCGCCTGGGAATGAATTCAAAACTAAAGCCGCACCCAAGAGCACCCGTGCCAGAAGGATTACTAGCCACCGGGCCAGCGCTGCCCGCAAAAGCCAGTGGATCGTTCATCTCGGGATGACGGGGCAGATGCTGATTTGTACACCTGACAGCAGAACAGATAAACATACTCATGCGGTCGCGAAACTCGCCTCGGGCCGGGAATTGCGCTTCGTAGACCCACGGCGGTTTGGGCGCCTGAGCGTGGCCAAGAATGGAGATTTTACCGCCACCGGGCAGGAGCCACTAGAAATTAACGCCGATAGCTTTGCGACCTTGTTCCGGGGACGAAAAACCCCGATCAAAAGCGCTCTCCTTAACCAAAAGCTTTTGCGGGGAGTCGGTAACATCTACGCCGATGAGTCACTATTTCGTGCTGGCATCCGTCCGCGGCGTCGGACCGCAAGCCTTACGCGCGACGATCTCGGCAAATTGCACAAAGCGGTTCAGCGGGTCCTTAGAGAGGCTATCGCCCTGGGCGGATCGTCCATCTCTGACTACGTCGACGCTGACGGCGAGGAAGGCTTCTTTCAGCTGAAGCACCGGGTTTACGGGCGGGAGGGCGAGCCCTGCCTGCGTTGTGAGACCCCGATCAAACGCGTCGTCATTGCCGGCCGCAGTAGCCATTACTGTCCGAGGTGTCAAAAGTGAACACCGTGTGCAGAATTTACGAATTGTCGAATTTTAGAATTTCCGAATTGGTTATCTCCGACATCACAGCTGGCGATGTAAGAATTCACTCCTCAAGACTGTCATTGAGAATCTCGGGTGACCAATCTTTAATTCGTAAATCCGTAAATTTGTAAATCCTTGAATTCCTCAATTCGTAATTTTCTCGTTCTAGCGGCTTGCCTCTCTGATCTGATACCCTCGCGTCCATATGCCTGACTTTGCTATTGGAGTGGATCTCGGCGGCACAAATCTGCGGATCGCGGCGGTCGACACCCATGGACATCTGGTCGAAAAGGTGACCCTGGGGACAAAAGTAGCTCTGGGCCGCGATCGCGTACTGGATGACATGTGTGACGCCATCCGCCATCTTTCGGGCAAATATCAAAACGGGTCCAACCTGCTTGGCATGGGTGTCGGGGTTCCCGGCATCATTGACATGGATACAGGGATGATCCGGGAGTCACCGAATCTGCCGGGTTGGTCCGATTCCCCGGTTCGCTCTGAAATCGAACGGCGCCTCGGCACCCGCGTCATTCTGGAGAACGACGCCAACGCCGCCGGCTTCGGGGAAAAATGGCTGGGCGCCGCCCGCGAGGTCGACGACATGGCGATGATTACGCTGGGTACAGGCGTCGGCGGCGGTCTGGTGCTGCAAGGCCGGGTGTGGCACGGCATGAATGGCATGGCCGGGGAATTTGGTCATACGACGGTTGAGCCAGACGGCGTACGCTGCGGCTGCGGCAATCATGGCTGTGTGGAGCAGTATGCTTCCGCAACCGCTGTCATGCGCATGGCCAAGGAAGCTATCGCCTCGGGACGCGCTCCGGCACTGGCGAAAGCGGCCAGCTCCGATCCCGAGTTCAGCGCCAAAGCGGTGTACAACCTTGCCGTTCAGGGAGACGAGGAGGCACGAAAAATCTTCGCTAAAGTCGGCCGCGCTCTCGGCATCTTGCTTTCCAATCTAGTGAATTCGCTGAACCTGCCCATGTACGTGATCGGCGGCGGCGTTTCCAGCGCCTGGGACGCGTTTTCGCCGTCCATCTTCGAAGAGCTCCGAAACCGCTGCCTCGTATATGCCGCGACCGCGCCGGCAAGCCACGCCAGCGGCGATAAGGGAGCATCCGCCCAGGTTCAGCCCAAGACGGCAAAGAAAACGATCGTCACCCGCGCATTGTTGGGCAGCGATGCCGGCTTGTACGGCGCGGCGAGATTGCCCATGATCGTCGATCGTGGCCGCGCCTGAGATTCCTTCCAGCACACCTACAGTGCTCGAGAGCCCGCTATTGTTCTTTGAAACGCTGATAAGAATTGATTGTTTTGCTCTGGCGTGCCAATCGTCACACGAATCGCATTTGGCGCTCCCCAGGATCTAAGCGGACGAACGAGAACTCCCTCGGCCGCGAGCCGATCGGCAAATTCTTCAGCATCTTCTTGAATTTCACAGTAGAGGAAATTTGCCCAGGTGGGCGCAACATGAATGCCCAGCTTCAATAATTCCTTGCAGAGCCGTTCGGCCTCGGCGGCATTGTTCTGAACTGCCCTGGCGACGTGAGCCTCGTCTTCGAGCGCTGCCAGGGCGGCAGCCTGCGCCAATCCTGATACAGAGAACGTCGTTCGCATTGCTGCCAGCCGCTTCATCAGTTCCAGTGGTCCGATGCCATATCCCACCCGCACTCCTGCCAGGCCATGTGCCTTGGCAAAAGTTCGCAAGACAATTACATTCTGATCCCCGTACACGTACTCAAGCGAATGGGAGTACTTCAGGTGCCGCAAGGTGGCAAAATGCTGCGCGAAGTCATAGTAAGCCTCGTCAAGGACGACAAGCACATGCCCTGGAATGCGTGTCAGAAACTTGTCTGTGGCGTCAACGTCGAAGATAGTGCCGGTAGGATTGTTGGGATTGGCCAGGAAAACCACACGTGTATCCGGCGTGACGGCATCCGCTACACCTTCCAGATCGAAGCCGTTGTTCCGCATCGGCACTTCGACGAAGTTTCCCCCAGCAGCTTTTGTCGCCATGCCGTACACAATGAACGAGCGCTCGCTCGTCACGGCATTCAGGCCCTCTTTCAACAGGGCACGGCAGATGATTGCGATCAGCTCGCTCGATCCAGCGCTCACCACGACCTGCTCTTCCTGTACCCCGTGCCGTTGCGCAAGCTTCTGCCGCAGTTCGCGGGCGTCGTTGTCAGGATAGAGATGAGTCGCAGCTAAGGTCTGGCCCATCGCAGCGACGGCCTTGGGAGACGGGCCGAATGGATTTTCGTTGGACGCCAGCTTGATAGCAGTCAACAGCACTCCACAGACAGGTTTTCAGCGTGACAAACTACTTCACAGCAGCTTCTAATCGCTTCACTTCATCCGTCGTCAGATGGCGATACTGCCCCGGAGGAACATCCAGTTCGAGCGAGCCATAGCGCACTCGCTTAATTTTTTCGACATGATGGCCAACCTGCTCAAACATGCGTCGTATTTGCCGGTTGCGCCCTTCGATTAGCGTCACCTCATACCACGGATTTTCGGCCTCTTTGACGAGGCTTATCCTGGCAGGAGCTGTCTTGACCCGCTTGCCTTTGTCTGTGGCGATGGAAACTCCCGCACGTAGCTTTCGAATGGCATCTTCACTGGGCTGGCCGGCAACCTTCACCAAATACGTCTTGGGAATATGCGATCCGGCTTTCATTAACCGTGCTGCAAGTTCGCCATCATTGGTCAGCAGCAACAGTCCTTCACTGGCATAGTCAAGGCGACCCACGGGATAAACCCGAGTTTTGATCCCTCTCAGCAGGCTCATGACAGTTGGCCGGCCTTTAGGGTCATTGACAGTGGTCACGTAGCCTCTCGGCTTGTTCATCAACAGGTGCACATGCCGCTGTGGGCCTTGCAGGAGTTTTCCGTTGACACGAATGTGGTCGCGTTCGGGATCGGCTTTCGTGCCGAGTTCGGTGATCGTCTGGCCGTTTACGGCGACGCGGCCCGAGGTAATCAATTCCTCTGCCTTGCGCCGGGAGGCAATGCCTGCGGCGGCGATAATTTTCTGCAATCTTTCAGCAGGCATTGTCTTAGTGGTATGCGAAAACCCTGAAATACCCGCGGCTAGCTTTCCTTGTCGTGCAGTTGCTGAGCAAGATAATTCTCGATGCCCATTTCGTCGATGACATGCAACTGGGCTTCCAGCCAGTCGATGTGCTCCTCTTCGTCGGTGAGAATACCCTCGAGCAGATCGCGGGAGCCGTTGTCGCCCAAATCGACGCAGAGCGCGACTCCTTTGTTCAGGCGCTTAACTGCGTCGTATTCGACCTTAAGG
Source organism: Terriglobales bacterium (assembly GCA_035691825.1). Classification (GTDB taxonomy): domain Bacteria; phylum Acidobacteriota; class Terriglobia; order Terriglobales; family Acidobacteriaceae; genus Gp1-AA122. The sequence goes on from DASSIO010000186.1 coordinate 20,741, forward strand.
TCGTTCTCCAGCTGCGCCTTTACGTTGGCCCCGATGTTGATGCGGAAGTAGTCGCTCATGTTGGGCGTGCCATCGAGGTAGAGAATCCGCTCCATGAGCTTTTCGGCATGCTGCATCTCTTCGATAGATTCCTTGCGGGTGTGCTTGGCGAGTTTTTCGTATCCCCAGTTCTCACACATTTCTGCGTGCAGGAAGTATTGGTTGATGGCAGTCAGTTCCGCTTTCAGAACTTCGTTCAAAACCGCGATGACTTTGGGATCACCTTTCATGTATGCCTCGTCAGAAAAATAAACGCTCAGCGGTTCAGGAGACGGCCCGTCGCGGTCAAGAATGATGACCGACGCGGCTGATCCAGGACGCTAGCTAGGCAAGCATCATAGATGGTCTGTTGCCGGAGAACAAACTGGGAAAGTCGGAGGCGTCTAGGAAAGCTTTTCGGGTGAAGAAGTCGGTGTAGATACCGAAGGAGTGGTCGCAGTCGCACCAGCCGCGGCCGCAGCGGCCTGCTCCGGCGGCTTTGCGCCATTATCCAGAACTCTATGATGCAGGCAGTAGAGCGCGAGTTCGAGGCGGTCGGCTACGCCCAATTTGTCATAGACCTTGCGCAAATAGTTTTTGACCACCTGCTCGGTGGTGCCAACGCGCACGGCGATTTCCTTGTTTTTCATGCCCTGCGTCACGCAGGAAACGATCAGGCTCTCTTTAGGCGTCAGTTGGACTTTGGACTTGGCTCCCGGCGGGCGATTCGCTTGCGTACGATAAGCCTGCAACACCCAGCCTACAGCTTTGCTCTCCAACCACGGCTCGCCTTTGGCCACTTTGCGCAGGCAATCGACCAGCATCTCCGGCTCAACTTCGCGGGAGACGATGGCGTGTACGCCGCGCCTGAACAAGTCCAGCGTTAACTCCTCATCCGGCTGCTCAGTGATGATCACCAGCTTGCAATTAGGAGCCTGGCGCAACATTTCGGCAGCAGCATCGGAAGAATTCTCCGCCAGTGCCGCCTCAAAGATCAGGATATCGGCTGTGAATTTCTTAATCGCGGAAAGCGTTTGCGGGTAAGTCTCGGCTTGCCCAACCACTCGGATGTCGTCTTCCAGAGCAAAAATTTTGCGCAGGCCCGCACGAAAGATCGCCTGGGTGTCGGCGAGAATCAGACGGATGGGCGCTGATTTTCCGTCGCCCTCACCCGGACCTTGTAGGTTCTGCTCTACGCTAACCGGAATGCTTGCCATTGCCTGTTGTGCCGCCTCAGCGTTCGAAGTGGTATTCGTCGATGACCACGCCCACGCCATGCCGGCCATCGCCGTCGTATTTGCGAACTACCCTGCCTGTGCAATCTACGCGCACATCGTTATCGGAACCCACAACGTCAGCCGGGAAGGAAATCGTGAAATCTACCTTGGAACCCACTGGCATGTCTGCATCCACCTGAAACAAGACTCCGTTAGCGGAGATGTTCGTGGTTTCGGCCGCCTGGTCACCGGAGCCAGACTTGACTGCAACGGGCAGTTTGATAGGAAAACGCGCGGCGCTCTGTACTTCTGCGTATCGCCCACGCCGGGACTTACTTTCTTGTGACTGAGCCTTTTCCTTTTTCGAATCGACTGACACCGTTTCTGACCAACCTTCCTTCCCGCGTGTGCAGTTTCAGTTCTTCCCGCACAAACGGCCATTGTTGGGCATTTCGAACGCAGCTTACACCCCCGCACCAGACGAGGAAAGTTACCGAAGTCATGAAACTAGTGCGGCAAGAGCTTGGGAATGAGGAAGTTACGATGGCGTTAGCAATCACTGAAACTGCCCCCCGCCAATTAGCATTTTGCCGTTAGCACTTAGCCCTTTTGCAGGAGGGTCGACCGATGAAGGATTTCAGAAAACTGCTGGTTTGGTAGAAAGCTCATGAGCTGACTTTAGCTCTGTATAGCATCACGCGGAGCTTTCCTCGCGATGAATTGTACGGACTCACCGCACAAGTCAGAAGATGTAGTGCTTCGATCGGGGCGAATATTGCAGAGGGTTGCGGTAGGCGAGGCAATGCCGAATTCCATCGTTTCCTTCAGATCGCCAGTGGCTCAGCAAGCGAATGGGATTACCATCTCTTGCTAGCTCGCGATCTTGGCTTTGTTACGGATGAAATCTACCGCGATCTATACGCAAAATCGTCTCACTCTCGGCGAATGCGTACTTCTCTCATTCACAAAGTGGCGAGCGAACGCCTGGAGACCAAAATGCTAATGGCCAAGTGCTAACTGCTGCTCTAGAACTTCGTCACTTCCGTAAAGTTGAAATCCTTGATCTTCATCGGCGGCACGACCATGTCGAACGATTCCTCGCCGCTGGCGCGTACCGGCTTCCCCATCTGCTCTACATTCGAGAGCATATGAATGAGGCTCTCGTTGAAGCGGAAATTGAGAACACCGTGCCGTACTTTGCCGTTCTCCACCAGGAAGGTGCCGTCCCGAGTCATGCCGGTCAGAATCTTCTCGTAAGGATCGACTTCGCGGATGTACCACAACCTGGTCACTAGTATGCCGCGTTCCGTCGAGGCCACCATCTGATCGACCGTCTTCGGGTCGCGAGGCTCGGCAAAAACGATGTTCATGGGAGCTTCGCCGATCTCGTTAGGCAAAGGAAAACCGTGTCCGGTCGGCTCTATAGGGCCAACCGTGTCTTTGTATTCGGACTTCTTCATCTTTTCGGCCGTAGCCCGGGCATACACCAGCCGCTTGACAATGCCGCCTTCCACAAGCGGCATACGGTGACGTGGCACGCCTTCTCCGTCGAACGGCGAGCCTGACTGTAGCGGATGAGAGACATCATCCTCGAGCGTGATGTTGTCTCCAAAAATTTTCTTCCCAACCCGATTGTTGAGAAATGAGCGCTGATCCAGGATCGAAAGCCCACCGAAGTCATAAAACATGAATCCGACCATATCCAGGACGGCGGCAGGTTCGAGAATGACTGTGTACTTGCCGGGAGGAGCCTCTCGCGGGTCGCTGGAATCCATCGCCTTCCGCGCTGCCGTCTCGGCGAGCAGCAGCGGCTCGAGCTCCTCGACATTGGGCGCGTTCGCTTTCTGCCACCCGGATGAATTGCCGGCGAGCATGGTGATGGATACGTCAGAGGACGTCTGTGTATGCCACGCGCCGAGACCACGAGAGTTGAAAATGCCTTCAACGGACTCCGAAGTTGCGAAAATCCCTGCGGCTGTGAGACGGTGACTTTTTGCTACGCCCACCATTTTTCCTACTGCTGTTGCCCGTCGGTCCGGGGTAATTCTGGCTGTCTGCTCGAAATAGCGTGAAGGCACTCGCTGAGCTGAGGACGAAGCCGGCATAGGAAGCAGATCGGGATCGGGATGTTGGACCTTGGCGAGATTCTCAGATGCCTGCACCACACGGCGCAGACTCTCGTCGCCGAGCTTATTGGTCGTGGCCCGAGCCGTACGTCCGCCAAATACAGTGCGGACCGAAACCCCATAGTGCTTCTCGGCGACATTCTGATGAATAGTATTGTTCGCGAATCGCGTAAGCGCCGAATGGCCGCCATAAAAAACTGCTTCGACCTCGTCGGCGGTCGAATGCTTCTTGAGCTTGGCAAAGATTTCCGCGGCTTGGTCTTGAGTAAGCATGGAATCAGATGGTCTGCTGCAAGTGCGGGCCTTTAGCAATTAGCAGTTAGCAATTAACATTTATCGCGCAGAGTTGCCTGCCGAGTATCAGCAATGCCGTTCAAGGGCTGAATGCTAAATGCTAAATGCTACTGCTAAGTGCTTCCTTTGTACGCGCTTCCTACCTTCACATTGCGAAATCTTGCGGGTGCGGCGCCGTGGCCCGTTCCCATGACCTGCTGCGGCTGTCCCTTGCCGCAATTCGGAGTTCCCCAGAGGGTCCACTCGTCACGTGAGCAGATAGCGTCCATGGAATTCCAAAAGTCGGTCGTGATCCCTGAATAAGAAGGGTTCTTAAGCATGCGCGTGCGCTTCCCATTCTTGATCTCCCAGCCAATCTCACATCCGAACTGAAAGTTGTACCGTTTGTCGTCAATGGACCAGGAGCGATTGGTCTGCAGCAAAATCGCGTGATCCGTCGCCGCGACCAACTGCTCCAAACTCAGTGGCTTGTCTCCCGGCAAAATGCTGATGTTGGTCATGCGAATGATGGGCAGTCGGTTCCAGCTTTCCGCCCGAAGTGTTCCACCAGAGCGACTGGCGCCAATGGTGTGAGCCGTCTCACGCGACGATAAATACCCCGTGAACAGGCCGTTCGTGATAATGGGAGTGCATTGCGCCGGGACGCCCTCATCGTCAAAGGCGAATGTGCCCAGCCCAGGCCCATGCTGCTGCCGGGCATCAGCAACCACGTTCACCAGTTCGCTGCCGTAACGGAGAGTGCGGAGCTTCTCAAGGGTGAGGAACGACGTGCCCGCAAAGTTTGCTTCCATGCCCAGTACACGGTCCAGTTCGATCGGGTGCCCAATGGATTCATGAATCTGCAGCCCAAGCTGAGAACTGTCGAGAATGATCGTGAATACGCCCTCCGGGCACTGATCGGCTTTGTGAAGCGCAACCGCTTCCTCGCCAATCCGCCGTGCATTTTCCAGAAGCTTCAATTGACCGATCAGCTCATATCCCTTATTTTGCCACTGCCCGCCGAAAGAATTCGGATACGAGCGCTTCTGAATGTCATTTCCAGCAAAGGCGTATGCCGCGTAGCCCGCACCCGTTGAATACTTCGTCTGATGGACGTTGGCTCCTTCGGAGGAGACAAACCATTGCTCCTCCCGCCGGAAGTTCATGTTGGTTTCCGCCAACGTAACGCCATCGACCGACGTCAGCTCTTTGTCGATGCGGAGCAGTAGGTCAAGGTTTTGTTCAATCGAGGTGGTGAACGGATCGATTTCGTGTGGCGTGGTCCATTCAGCCGTCGCCGGCTTTTCGGGCGCAAGCTGAATTCCGTGCTCTTTCACCTTCGCCGAGGCTTTGGCGATCGCTACTGCACGCGCAGCGGTATCTTCGACGGCGGAGCGGGCGAGATCATCGGAGGCAGCAAATCCCCACGCGCCGTTAGCGATGACTCGGATCCCCATGCCCAGCGACTCAGAGTCGGAAGCATGGGCAATCTTGCCGTTCTTCGTTGCCAGGCTGCGCGAGCGGTCATCGACGACCCGGGCGTCGGCATAGCTGGCGCCTCGCATATTCGCAAGGTTAAGAGCCCACTCAGCAGCTTGTTTCATAGACCAATAAAAGAATCTATCACAGTGCTTGGATTGCTCAGGTGCGAAGCCCAGGATGGAAATTGGGGAACAACTCTGACTTGAGTATTGCTGCGGGCCAATGAAAAAACCGGCCCATTCCTCACCTCCTGCTGTGATCTTCGGCACTGACCGCTTACCCAATCCCAGACTCCAATGAGCAGTTGCACTCTCTCAACTATCTGCCAAGGAGATCACGATGAGCACGCTGGTACTGGACAAGAAAGCTGACCTGGCCGGGCCGGGTATTGGCGATTACGCCGAACTGGAAAAGATTCTGCCTACGGACTACCGCTCGCTGCTAACTCCGAAGGAGACGCAGCATGCCATTTTTCACATTAAGCGTTACATCGAAGACAATCTTTGCCGCGAGCTGAATCTGTTTATGGTTGAAGTGCCGCTCATCGTCGACGTCGAAAGCGGTGTCAACGACATGCTTGACCGCGACGGCTCGCGCACTCCTATTCAGTTTCATATTTCGAACGACTACGGCAAACATCCGATCGATGCCCAGGTCGTGCAAGCGGCCACCAAGTGGAAACGCGTGGCCCTTGCGCAATTGGGATGCAAGCTGGGCGAAGGCATCTGCACTGACATGCGCGCCGTACGAAAGGATTACTTCCTCGATCACGACCACTCTGCCTACGTTGATCAATGGGACTGGGAACGGGTGATCACGGCGGAGCAGCGCAATCTCGATTTTCTTAAAGCGGTCGTAAGTAAAATTTGGAAAGTCATCGTCGGAGCGGAGAGATTCGCGCAGGAGCTTTATCCCCAGCTTAAGGATTTCCGCTATCCCGATCTGCCCGAGCAGCTGGAATTTTTTCATGCGGAAGACATTTTGGACATGTATCCCGACTTGCCGCGCAAGCAGCGCGAGACCATGATTCTGCAGGAGCATCCTGCCATCTTCATCATCGGGATCGGCTGGCCATTGCATGACGGCTATCCGCACGAGATGCGCGCTGCCGACTACGACGATTGGGTCACCGACACCCATGATCAGACGGCGAAGGACACGCACGGGCTTAACGGAGACATCCTGGTGTGGAATCACGTGACCAAACGGCGGCATGAACTGACCTCGATGGGCATTCGGGTGACGAAGGAGACCTTACGCAAACAGCTCGATATGTCGCGGCAACTCGATTTCTTGAAGCTGCCCTACCATCAAGCCATTTTGAACGACCAGATTCCGCTTTCGATTGGCGGAGGCATTGGGCAGTCGCGTACTTTGATGTTGCTGTTGAGGAAGGCGCACCTGGGCGAGGTCAGCGTGACCGTGTGGCCGAAAATCCTGAAGGAGATGTGCGCCAAAAAACACATCTTCGTGCTGGAGTAAAGACAAGCGTCACCACAGAGGACACGAAGGAACCCAACGGCTTTTTTAGAGACGGTATTTCGCGACTTATTGGGGACACAGCTCCTCGACCGGACAATTTTGTTGGTTACCGGCAACAGCGGTTTTTTCCAAACCGAACAGAGCAGGTGTCCTTGTGTCCGTTGTGGTGAGACAGCTTTTTTGTTGGCCGGCAAGAGCAATTTGCCCAAATTCGACAGAGCGCGACTTCTTCTTCATGTCGCGGAGACCCCGCTGACCCGAATAAGCTCTCTTTAGACGGAGAGGATTCGCTATCGGTGTTCTCCGTGTCCCCTGTGGTTAACTGCTCGCTCGCCTTGCGGTTCTCCGCCGTGCACCATAGAATCGAAGAGGGAGTAGACCGCGCGCAGCTTTGCGATCGCTACCATCTGATTAGCTTCCGCAGCTTCCCCTCAGCGCGTCCGGAGAGATGGCCGAGTGGCTGAAGGCGCACGCTTGGAAAGCGTGTTTACTCGAAAGGGTAACGTGGGTTCGAATCCCACTCTCTCCGCCAGATTTTCACGTGCTGATTGTGCCGTGCAGCCGAAACTTATTGCGCACTCCTGCCTCGCGTTTTTGTTCTCAGACTTCGATGAATTTTTAGGCTCTCCTTCGCTCGCCGCCGCATCGAACAGCGGGAAGGAGCACTAATGCAAAAACGGAGACTCGGAAAGAGCAGTTTGGAAGTCTCGGCCATCGGTCTCGGGTGCATGGGGCTGAGTTTTGGACTGGGCAAGCCCGTGGACAGACAGACGGGTATCGCGCTGATCCGATCCGCATTTGAAAGGGGCATCACGTTTTTCGATACCGCCGAGGTCTATGGACCCTTCACGAACGAAGAACTTGTTGGCGAAGCACTTGCCTCTGTCCGTGATCAGGTCGTCATCGCCACCAAATTCGGGTTCAAAATCGTGGACGGAAAGCAGGCTGGCCTCGACAGCCGGCCGGAACACATCAAGGAAGTTGCCGAAGCTTCACTCAAGCGCCTCAAGACCGATGTTATTGACCTCCTGTATCAACACCGTGTTGATCCGGCGGTGCCGATCGAAGATGTTGCTGGTACGGTAAAGGAGCTCATTAAGCAGGGCAAGGTGAAGCATTTCGGCTTGTCAGAAGCTGGTGTGCAGACAATCCGCCGCGCGCACAAGGTGCAGCCCGTCACTGCACTGCAGAGTGAATACTCGCTTTGGTGGCGAGAGCCTGAGAAAGAAGTCATTCCAACCCTGGAGGAACTTGGCATCGGGTTCGTACCCTTCAGCCCTCTAGGCAAGGGTTTTCTCACCGGCACTATCAAAGAAGATACGCAATTTGAAAAGACGGATTTTCGCAACATTGTCCCTCGGTTTACGCCTGAGAACCGGAAAGCCAACCAGGCACTGGTCGAAATGCTTGGCAGCTTCGCGCGCAA
>DASSIO010000187.1:0-6447 GCA_035691825.1 Terriglobales bacterium
GCCGGCTTCGGGTGCATCATCCGCACGCGAAACCACGCATAGTCGCCGACATAAGCGAGCGCCAATGCCACGATCACAGCCGCCAGGATCCGCTTGGCTAATTTTTGCGGCCAAATGGAAAGCGCCATTCGTTCCCTCAAACTGCCGCCCAGCGTAGCCGCAAAACGCGCCATTGAAAACGAAAAGTTTGGGAAATTTAAGGGAGGAAAATTTCAGCGAATCATTTGCCGATTATATAAAGCTGCCAAAGTTCTTTCCCCCTGACATGCAGGAAGGGTAATAACGCAAGCCGGCCCGTCTTGCCGATGCTCCCTTCCAGGTATTTCATCTCCCGAAAAAGCGCGCGCGTCTCATCGTCTGGCTGGGCGTCAAATCCTGCTTCGCGCATCATCAAAATTCCCTTGGCACGCAAGGACAGTTCGAGGTGAATTCGCAGGTAGCAGAGGAGATCCACAACCACCTCGCCGCTGAACTTCTCTCTGAGGGAGTGCAGGTACTTGCCAACCTTCGACTCCGACAATCTGCCGGAGTTCATCAGCTCCAGCAGTTCCGTATCGGCGTCGAAACCGACCTCCAGCCAGTTCTGGAGTGATTGCTCACTTTTCTCGAAGACCACAAAGATTAGAAGCGGGAAAGTCACGAGGGTTGCGAGGGTCGAGAAGATCGGCGAGAAAAAGAGGTGATTGAACAGCGAATGGAGCGCCATCGCCGCAAGCAGCCCCGGCAGGAAGATCGAAACCTGTTTCGGTGACCTGAGCTCTGCAAGGAGCTGCGAACCGATTGCGAAAATGGCGGTGGTTCCGCCATGCATGACTGCCGTCCCCAAGCCCCGGATAACCCAGACGATGAGGTGTATGTCGGGGATGGATCGCAAGTAGTAAGCATTCTCCACCAGCGCAAAGCCTGTTCCCACGGCGAATCCGAATATGGAAGCGTCCACAAGAAAACCTATCCTTTGGGAACGGATAAACCAGATGACGACGAGAGCCTTGGCCGACTCCTCAACCACAGGAGAGACGTACCGCGAATAGGCCGTGAATTCCATCGACAGGCGGGAGAACAGCAAGCCGTTGGCCGCGTAGCTTGCTGCCGCAGTCGCTCCACCCAGCACGATTGCGAAGACCACCCAACGCAGTCTGACAAGCTTGTAGCTGTCAAGATAGATCAGCACGCCGAGGAAAATCAGAACGGGGAGGAACCCTGCCACCAGGCGAGGAATGAGCTCAGTCATCGCCCGCAGCCCCACGCAGGGATATCGCTCGGGAATGGCGACCAGCGCAGAGTGTCCCGCAAAGCATCAATTCATGATCTTCAGCGAGATCATGGCCTCGTCATGTTTGGTAAGGTTCTGTCCGAAGGCCACAGCGTATCCACCTGAGAGGGTCATGTCCAGTCTCGAAAGCATAGTAAAACGCAGATCCAACTGTGTACCGGCGTTTCGAACTGTTCTGCGAACGGTAGCATCGTCCATGTTCGTGATGAGACCGCTGGTAAATATCGCGGGCCGCGCCCAGCTCAGATAAAAGCCGGGCCTGCCCACACGGCGGAAGCGAAACGGAGGAAGGTTCCACTCGAGCATGCTCTTCGCGTAATTTTTCCCGCCGATTTCGTTCAACTCCGCCCCCGGAAAGCTGTAGTATTCGCGGTATCTTTTTTCCGGGCCGTGATCCACCCAGTTGTTTCCGTATCCCCCAAAGTAGAAGTTTGCAAAGGGAGACAGTCGATCTCCGAACGCCGTCCCTGCCGAACTCCTCAACCAAATCGAAGAGTGGGGCAGCGGGAGTGCAAAGCCCCAGTCGTAGTCGGTCCAAATCCTGGGGAAGGCCGTCCCGTTTGCATAATCGTTTTGCGCCGCCACCTGCCAGGCCTGGCCCTTTTCATCGTCCACGTGCCCCAGGGACGAACGCAGATTGGTGTATCTGAGTTTTGCCCTGGCTGTGAATAGCTTATCGAAAGGGGCGACTACGTTCTGGTAATCGGGCAGACGATCCAGGTTCCCATAAAATTTGCCATCCAAGCTGAGAGTCAATTTCCTCGGTTGATCGTACAGGAGCAACTTATCGTAGCCCAGGCCAAACGCGTAGCCCCTGCGGCTGGTCTTGGTTGGTCCGAACAGATCATAGAAGTCCGCGGCGTTATAGGAGGCGCTGGCTCTCCAGTCGTAACGCTGGTAATCCAACTGCGCATGCATGCGCTCATTCGATGGGAGACCATGATCGGGAGAATAAGACGCGGTCAGGTTGATGCGGTTTAAGGAGAGAGGATCGGAGAAATTCACGCGATACCCGTACGCGACCGAATCCTTGTAGCCTCGCACGATCGGATAGAACGACTCTGGCCGGATGTGCCCCCACAACCCATACTTGCCTTTATCAATGATCATGGAGTCCAGCGGCACCTTCGCCGGCGAACCGACATTCCAATTCTTCAGCTGAGGATATTTTTCAATGATTGTTGCTCCCAGGAAGGTAATCGCGCCAAGATCCTCGGTGGGCTTGGCTTCGATAGTCGCTGGAACGAAACCTTCGCCGGTGTAACGGAACACGATGAGTTGCCCGTCCTTCCTCGGAATCGGGCGGAAAAAACCGGTTTCGCTGTTGCTGAGCGCCTCGAGCTTACCGGTCTGGATCTCGTATCTGTAGATGTTTGAGACACCGGTGTAGTAGGAACTGCCATAAACGTACTTTCCGTCCGGGGAAAAAACGAAGTCGAGGGGAAGCGAATCTCCAAAGTCGAAGTGCGCGATGGGCGCGACTTTTCCCGCGAGCAGATCCTCCGTCTGGAAAATCTGGAGGGAGTGTTTTCCGTTGATTTCAGCTACGGATGCCGAAAGCAAGCTGCCATCAGGTGAGACATCCACATCGTAGGGCACTTCCCCGTAATCCCAGGAATGAACCTGGTTCCAACTTTTGTAGGGAGGCGGAACGCGCACGAGTGTCGCAATGCCGTTGAAGTGACGGACTCCCCAAATCGCCCCGTCCGCCTGGTTGAATGCCAGGTCGCCAATTCGCGCGTCCTTCATCAGCGTGTGAGATTTGTGCGTGGCGGGGTCCAAAGACCGCAGGTCGCGGTAGGCGTTGTTGTCGGTCGTGTAGAAGATGATCTTTTTCTGGGGGTCGAAAGTCAGCGAGGTTACCCTGTAGATGGTCGGGCCCTTAACGTCGAGCAGTTTCTCAACCGTCCCGTTGACTGAGGAAATCGCACCGACGTGCGCTACTACACCAGGATAGTTGAACGCGGCATAGATCTTTTGCGAGTCCGGGTCGTAATATGCCCGCGACACGGAACCGAGCGCGCGCTTGGAAAGATCATGGTAAGGCGTCACCGGGTACTTGCGGATGGCCTGGAGATTTTTCTGCTGGAACTCTTTCTCCCATCCGATCCAGTCATGCCAGGCGTCTTCGAGTTTCTGGCCGAAGACCTGCCGGAATTGAGAGGCGTAATAGCCTTTGCTCCCATCGCTTCGGGACACCCATTCGATCAGCTTTTCGGGAGAGTGCTTGTCTGCCAGGTAGGACATAAAGCGTGTGCCGTATAAATAGGAATTGACCTCTACCTGGAAGTCGATCTTTGTGCCTTCGGAAGCGAGCCCCAAGGGGTCGTAAAAGCGGCTTTTATCCAAAACCATGGACCGGAAAACCATCTCGTCATAGCCTCCCTGAGCGCGGCCAATGCCTCCGGACATCCACGTTTCCATAAAAACTGCAATCCCTTCCTGGTACCAGAGCGGGGCAGCCACCCGCGGCGAAGTCAGAAAAAAATAGAGAATCGACTCCGGGTCGTCGGCGACCGGCATTACCTTGCCGCCAAAGAGCGTGCGAAAGAAGCGGTCTCGCCGCGCCGCTTTATCCACCGTCACGAGATGAACCATCTCGTGATTCATCAGAAAGTTCATTCGCTCGTTAGGTGTGAGAGACTCGAAGTCAAAGTTGTTTGGAGCGGTTTCGACCAGCATCAGATTGTGAGGCGTGCCTGTGGTGCTCGCATTGCCTAGGTCAGAGAAGTCGTTCAGGAGAACGGTGACCTTTTCCGAAGGGGCATAGTCAAAAAGCCAACGTTGGAGGCGCATGGAATTTTCAAAGCAGCGGCCCGCGTGAGGTACTAGGTATGCCTGTGAGGGGTCACGGTACAGCAGACGAAGGTCCTCGGTTTCAATCTCCGAGAGACTTTGCGCAGACGCAGGAACGGCGGCAATCAGGAGCGCGACCGGGACCACCCAGGTTGCCAAGCGCATTCTTCGATCCTCACAATACGACAACGGTCAGGCCCTTCTAAGCTCAGAAGGGATCCTGACCGCTGTAGGAGACGGTTTCAAAAAGGGCGCGGTGGATGGGGAAAAACATCCACCGCCCAAAAAACCAGTAGGGCAGCCTTATACTACGCTCAAACCTACTGCACCGCGTTGCTGTTGGCAAGGGCCGCGCGGAATTGCTCACTGGCAAGAGCTGCGCGGAATTGTTCATTGGAGAGCGCCGCGCGGAATTGCTCGTTGGAGAGCGCCGCGCGGAATTGCTCGTTGGCGAGCGCCGCACGGAATTGCTCACTGGCGAGCGCTGCGCGGAATTGCTCACTGGAAAGCGCCGCGCGGAATTGCTCGTTGGCGAGCGCCGCACGGACTTGCTCACTGGCGAGCGCCGCGCGGAATTGTTCATTGGAGAGCGCTGCACGGAATTGCTCATTGGAGAGCGCCGCTCGGAATTGCTCATTGGCGAGCGCCGCTCGGAATTGCTCATTGGAGAGCGCTGCGCGGAGTTGCTCATTGGAGAGCGCCGCACGGAGTTGTTCATTGGAGAGCGCCGCACGGAATTGCTCATTGGAGAGCGCTGCGCGGAATTGCTCATTGGAGAGCGCTGCGCAGAATTGCTCATTGGAGAGCGCTGCGCGGAGTTGTTCATTGGAGAGCGCCGCACGGAATTGCTCGTTGGAGAGCGCCGCACGGAATTGCTCGCTGGCAAGGGCTGCGCGGAATTGTTCATTGGCGAGAGCCGCGCGAAACTGCTCATTAGAGAGCGCCGCGCGGAACTGCTCGCTGGCAAGGGCCGCGCGGAATTGTTCATTGGCGAAGAGCTTGCGCGCGGCCGGGTCCTTCGTGAGATGATCGAATTCGGCCGTCTGGGTCCACCGCGTGATATCAGTTTCCTCGACCTTGACGTCGCTCTTACCAATCTGGTCGGCCCGGTACCGCGCGGCCGGAGCAATCGTGCCCGTCAGGTGCTTGCCAGACGGCGGGTAAAAGAAGCCGAAATAGCCGGCCGCAACCAAGGCAACCAGAGCGATCCCCCCGAGAATGACGCTCTTTTTGACCCTTTGGCTCTTATCGCGAATTTCCATACGTCCCTCCAATTTTGGCTGAGTTACTGGCTGCCCAAACTACCCGAAATACAAATGCGCCAGGAAAAAGTTGGAACTTATTTCTAAAATTCCCCGGGAACCTGTGCCCCAAGCCTGCCCTGATGGATCAGCTTGCCGTCCACGTAAAACTTAAGATCCAGGATGAGCGGGGCTGCCTTCTCACTCGTGAGAATGACCGTCGAACGTTGTTGACCTTTACTCTGGAACGAAATGCCGCCTTCTTTGGCTTCAAGCGACTGGGTGGCGCCCGGCTGCTGGTCAAAGCTCTTCAAGCCCACTTGGTTGCCCTCAAACCCTACCTCCACCTCGACCGCTTGCTGCGCTTGCAAGTTAAAGACAATCAACGAGTTAGAACCAGCACGGCTTAGTTCGACAGAGCCTTCAAGACCGGGGGAGTCCAGCTTCATCTGCCCAAGGGCAACATAACGCGGGGCATTTTCCCGGACGGCCAGGGTGCCGTAGACGTTCGACTTGTCTACGGGAGACAGACTTCGGAAAGCGACGCCGGTAAGGGCCGCCCCTAGCAGCAGGCCGGCTGCCAGCGCATATCCATAACGAATCAGGGGAATTCGGAAACGCGACTGGCTTTTCCACATCCCAATTTCGCGGACCGGCCGCCGCGGCGGGAGCGCTGCCAATATGCTTGCGTGCAAGTCGCCTGGAGTCTCGACCTCTTCGACTTGGTTTAGGAGGTCGGTCAGCTTTACCAGTTCAGCGTGATCGTTTTGCGCTTCGGGATGGGAGGCTAGATACTCCCGAAGAACCATCCGTTCCTTGTCCGTGGCCTCTCCATCCAGTTCGGCGTGCATCAGTTCCAGGTACTTCGCGCGCGAATCGCTCAAAGGATCCCCCTTTTACTCAGGATGTCCCTCAGCAGGCCCCTGGCTGTGAACAGCCTGGACTTGACCGTCTTTTCAGGTATTTCGAGGATCTCGCTCATCTCCTGATAGTTGCAGTCATTGAAATGTCTCAGCACAATCACCACCCTATACTCGAATCCCAAGGACATTAACGCTGCTTCAACAACCCCGCCTAACTCGGTCCGCCTCATCAGTTTTTCGGGTGTATTTTCCTCCACCCGGGTATCTTCGGCCG
>DASSIO010000188.1:0-11836 GCA_035691825.1 Terriglobales bacterium
TGTTTCTTCAGTTCTTCGCGGCAGCGCCTGCAGATTGGGGAATAAGGATTGTCGTGAATCTCGCAACCCGCGACATAAGGCATTTGCTCATCGAGCAGCAGAGTCAGAGATCGCAGAATGCGGCTTTTAGCCTGGCCACGCAAGCCAAGCAAAATGAAGTTGTGACGCGACAGAATGGCGTTGACGATCTGCGGTACAACTGTGTCGTCGTAGCCGACAATGCCGGGAAACACCGTGCCGCCCCGGCGCAGGTGCTTGGCCAGGTTTTCGCGCATTTCGTCTTTCACATGCCGGGTCCGCAGAAGCGATTCGGAGAAAGGACTCTGGCGCAGCTCGCCGAGCGTCCGAGGGAGACTCATGATGGAAAAACCCCCACAACCAAAACAGCTACTGGCGAAGATTATACGCCCGCCGCGGCAAGCGTTCTCATGTGCCCAAGACCTTCGCGCGGGAGGGGCTGCGCCAAAGCTGTAGGATGGCTTGGTTGCCGGGGAGAGATGCCCGTCTCAGTGGGATTCGCCGGCGTGTCCATTCCCGCCGGCCTTTTCACGCAGGCGCACGGTACGGCGCAATTTCGGCAGAATGGCTTCGAACGCGGTAATAATCGCCTGTATGCGCTGGCCCTCGGAACGCATCTCGAGCAGCGCCTGTTTGAAATCGAGATCGAGCGGCAATGAGCCGGCGAAGTGAAACGACAGATGTTCGGAACTTTCGGGCAAGGTCTGCTTGGCGCCGGCAATCGACAGAATTTCAGCATGCAGCTTTGTGGCGCGCGCGATCTGGTCGCGGTGTGCCTCGCCGGGCTCATCTGTGAAATAGATCACGTCCGCTTGCAAAAACTCCCGCTTCTCGTCGAATTCCAGCACCTCAAAGCGCTCTCGGCCTTCGGTGACGATATCCATACGGCCATCGGGATAGGTTTTGGTGACGGCCACGATTTCGGCTGTGCAGCCCACCTCGGCGAGTTGCTCGTCCTTAGCGCGTACCATGCCGAACCTCTTCTTGTCCTCCAGGCATTGCGACACCAACTTCTTGTAACGCGGTTCAAAGATATGAAGCGGCAGGGGAGTGCCGGGGAAAAGCACCAAGTCGAGCGGGAATAGCGGCAGGAACTGCTTCAAACGGCCTCCATCGCAAGTGGCACCACAAGAATTGTACGCCGCGCCTTGACTTCACAGCTCACAGAAGTCTAAAAGCACGGCATGGAGATTCCAGGGAAAGTCGTGGTCATTACCGGCGCGTCGATGGGGATCGGCGAAGCGACGGCGAAACAGTTCGTAGAACGCGGTGGGAGCGTGGTTATGGTTTCGCGCGACAGTACGCGGGTGGAGGCTGCGCGCGCGCGCATCGAACATGTCGAGCGCAGCATTGCTCTGTCGTGCGATGTGCGTAACCGCGAAGAAATCGATCGGGTTGTAGGCCTCACGCTGCATCACTTTCATCGAATCGATATCTGGATCAACAATGCCGGGCATGGATTGTTCGATGGCATTGCGACCGCGGACATAAATGCCGTTCGAGAGATGTTCGACACGAACTTGTTTGGCACCCTCGCTGCCATGCAGGCGGTAATCCCGGTGATGAAGCAGCAGGGCGGAGGCACAATCGTTAATGTGTCGAGCGTAGCAGGGCACATTCCTCTTCCCTTTCATGCCACGTACAGTGCCACTAAGTTCGCGCTTAACGCGATCAGCAAGGCTGCACGTGTAGAACTCAAACGCGACGGCATTCACGTACTGACGGTTTGTCCCGGCTATGTGCGGACTCAGTTCGGGGCGAATGCCGTGCGGGGTAAAGAAATAAAGAGTGTGCGTCCGGAATCGCAACAGGGGATTTCTGCGGAGCGCGTCGCCCGGGCCATCCTCGACGGGTATGTCAGAGGAAAGCGGGAAGTCATCGTGCCCTGGTACATGCACGTGCCGATGAAGATTTATCAGCTGTTTCCCGGTTTAGTGGAGTGGTCGATGGGAAGGATGGCGAGGTAACCGCATCGAAGCGACACTTTTCCGAGTCAGCCCAGTTCACTCATCATCGCTTCCATCTCGGACTGCGCGTGCGCATTTCCCGTACGCTTGGCGGAAGCGATTCCATTGACCAGCATTTTCTTTGCTTCCTCAATTCTGCTTTCCCGGGCGAGCATCTGCGCTGCCATGAAGTATCCGGCGGTGTAGTCCGGATTCGCGGTCAGCAGATTTTGGAATTCCTGCAGCGCTCGCTCTATCTGGCCGTTGTTGGAGTACTCCATCGCGAGACCGTACCGGGCAAATGCGTCGCTGGGGTTCTGGGCGAGAATTTCATTCAATATGGTTACGCGGTCCATAGGGCAGTTCTCGGTTCTCAGTTCTCGGTAAAACCCCCAAAGATTACTACACCTGCTGTCGTGCGTTTTAGGGGCAACCTGCGCTCAAACAAGGGGCGCTGCTCGAATCGTAGTGGAGCGCGATACAATGGCGCTTATCCTGTGGAGGCTTCGCCTGTGGCGTGTCCATTTTTCATGCCGACCGAGAAACAGGAAGATGGCGCCTGGATGCATCCCGCTCGCCTGCCTTTAGGTTGGGGCTGGCGCGGTTACTGCACGGCTCCCGGCCACGAGCATGCGATTCCTTCCGACGAGCAGCTTCGCGACGGCTGCAATGTCGGCTATGCCGGTAACTGTCCTTACCGGCCAAATGAGAGATTTTGCGATTCGATTCGCTTCGGAGTCACCAAAGAATGCGAGCGGCGAATCCAGCTGTGTTATGTCTGCGAGAAGGACCATCGCCCCATCGAGCACGGGGCTCTGGAGTACGATCCGGTGCTGCGGCGCTGGGTGAAAGTACATCACAATAGCGTGTTTCAAAAGATGGCCGACTGTTACATCGGAGAGTATCTTCTACGGCGCCAACTCAGGGCTGATCTAGAAATCTCAAATACGGCTCAGGAACAGTGATGACCGACCATTCCGACCACCTGCTGCTGCCGCGTCCGGTGCGGGACTCGCAATCCGATATGGCCGAGATTGTCCTTCCCAACGATGCCAATCCCCTCGGTGCTCTGCTGGGGGGACGTCTGATGCACTGGATCGACCTGGCCGGGGCATTGGCTGCGCATCGACACTCGCGGCATTACGTGGTCACGGCTTCGATCGATCACCTGGACTTTCTTTTCCCGGTTCGCGTGGGCGACCTGGTGATTCTGCGCTCCTCGGTGAATCGCGTGTTTCGCACTTCGATGGAAGTAGGCGTGAAGGTCTGGGTAGAGAATTATATTGCGGACGCCTCGCACCACGTAAGCTCGGCGTACTTGACCTTTGTGGCTGTCGATCGCGAGGGCAGGCATCTTCCGGTTCCCGCAGTGGTTCCGGAGACGGAAGAGGAGAGGCGCAGGTACGAAGATGCCGGCCGGCGGCGCGAAATTCGTCGTGCTGAGTTGGAACGGCGCCAGCGTAACCGCGTCGGCTGACTCACTTGTGATCCCCATCACATCTATATGTGTGCTTGTCCGGAATAATGACGCTGGCTAGGAGTCATTGTTTCCTATGGACAGCGCATTGCTGGTACATCGCCTCCATTTTGCCTTTACGGTTACCTTTCATTACCTGTTTCCCCAACTCACGATGGGACTTGCGCCGCTGATTGTTGTTCTGAAGACCGTCGGCTTGCGCAGGAATGACCAGGCTTACAATGATGCCGCGCGCTTTTGGGCCAGGATTTTCGGGATTAATTTTGTCCTTGGAGTCGTCACCGGCATTCCCATGGAATTTCAGTTCGGGACGAACTGGTCGCACTTCTCCAGGTTCGCCGGTGGCGTCATTGGGCAAACATTGGCGATGGAAGGAATATTCGCGTTCTTCCTGGAATCAGCTTTTCTCGGACTGTTCCTTTACGGAGAGAAACGGCTCAGTCCAAAAGCGCACTGGTGGTCAGCGGTTGCGGTGCTTCTGGGCTCGTGGCTTTCGGGATTCTTTATTGTCGCTACCGACGCGTGGATGCAGAGGCCGGTCGGCTACACGCGCCTGGCAGACGGCTCCTTCCAGCTAGCGAGCTTTTGGCAGCTGGTACTGAATCCCTGGGCCTGGTGGCAATACGCGCATAACATGAGCGGCGCGGTGGTGACTGGAGCGTTTGTCATGGCATCGATCGGCGCTTTCTACCTGCTGGCCAAACAGCATGTTGAGCACGGGCGCATTTTCGTGAAGACCGGAGTGATCGCGGGCCTCATTTTTGCGTGCCTGCAATTATTCCCCACCGGTGACCGGCAGGGGAAACTGATTGCGGAACATCAGCCGGTGACGTTGGCGGCGATGGAGGCGCTGTTTGCGGGCCAGCCGGGCGCGCCTCTGGTGCTGGTGGGGCAGCCGGATGCAAGTCAACAAAAGATCGACAACCCTCTGCTTGTGCCCAAAATGCTCAGCTTCCTTACATATCGCAGATGGAACGCTCATGTGCGCGGGCTCGATGCTTTTTCGCAAGATGACTGGCCATCCAACATTCCTTTGTTGTATTACTCGTATCACATCATGGTCGGACTGGGCACCATCTTCATACTTGTCATGATTGTTGCCAGCCTGCTGCTGTGGCGCGGGAAGCTATTCCGTTCCCGCTGGATGCTTTGGATTCTGCTGCTGAGCCTGCCGTTCCCTTACATCGCCAACACGGCCGGATGGATGACAGCGGAGCTTGGCCGCCAGCCCTGGCTGATTTACGGACTGCTGCGCACGGCCGAGGGTTACTCGCGTACGGTATCAGCGGGCAATGGGATTTTCACGCTGCTGGGTTTTATGGGCATGTACACCATGCTGGGAATCCTGTTCCTATTCCTGGTGCGGCGCGAGATCGAACACGGACCCGCCGCTGAACCGGCAGCTCCGCATTGAGGTTCACATGCAAACTTTGTGGTTCATCATTGTTGCTCTCATGCTTACAACTTATGTTGTCCTGGACGGATTCGATATCGGTGCTGGGGTGATTTCTTTACTCGCCGCCAAAACCGATGGCGAACGCCGCGTCATACTTCGCGCCATCGGACCGGTTTGGGATGGCAACGAAGTATGGCTGCTGGCGGCAGGTGGGACACTCTACTTCGCGTTTCCGCAGTTGTATGCTTCCAGCTTCAGCGGTTTCTACCTGCCTTTAATGATGGTGCTGTGGCTGCTGATGCTGCGCGCGATTGGCATTGAATTCCGCGCCCATGTAGACAGCTCCGTCTGGAAGAATTTCTTTGACGCGACATTCTTCCTTGCCAGCACGCTGCTTGCAATCTTCTTCGGCGCGGCCCTCGGCAATGTCATTCGCGGCGTGCCACTCGGGGCTGACGGTTATTTCTTCGAGCCGCTTTGGACTAACTGGCAACTCGGGCCGAATACTGGAATTCTGGATTGGTACACCGTCATCTGCGGTGTCGTTGCCTTGATCGCGTTGACCTCTCATGGCGCTCTTTATATTGCGGTGAAGACGGAGGCGCCGATTAATCAGAGGGCACGCGCCGTCAGCGTCATGTTGTGGCCGGTGCTGTTCTTCCTGACAATTGTGAGTCTGGTAGCGACTATGTTTGTCCGGCCTGCCATGCTAATTAACTACCGGACACATCCGATCGGGCTCTTGATTCCGTTGCTCGTCTTTGCGGCACTCTCAGCGATGATTTGGGCCGTCCCGAAGGGGAAGGAGCGGCTGGCCTTCACCGCGTCGGCTCTGTATATCGGAGGCATGCTGGTAGGAGCGGCATTCGGGCTTTATCCGGTGGTGCTGCCGTCCCGGGATGGAGTGCATGACTTAACCATCTACAACACGGCCGCCGGCCACCACGGACTGGTAGTTGGGCTGGCGTGGTGGATTCTGGGCATGGCCTTGGCTATCGCGTACTTTCTCTTCGTCTACCGCATGTTCAAAGGAAAGGTGAAAGTAGAGGAACTTTCGCAGACCCAGATAGCCGGCGCAGGCCGGGCATAACCTGTCGTCCATTCCAAGCCATGCTGACCTGCTAATCTGGATGGCATGGCTCGTCTTTCCAACAAGGTTGTGGTTGTTACCGGTGCAGGCAGCGGCATCGGGCATGCCTGCGCGCTGGCTTTGGCGCGTGAAGGGGCGCGCGTGGCCCTGGTCGGCCGCCGCAAGGACCGCCTCGATTCTGTAGCGCGGGAGATCGGCCCCTCGGCGTTGACCATTGCCGCCGACGTAACCAATAATGCGGAACTGCAGGGCGTTCTCGATCAGACAGCTTCGCATTTCGGCGGAATTCACGTCCTGCTGAACAACGCTGGCATACTGCACATCGGAACTGCCGAGCAGATTACTGAAGAACAGTGGGACGAAACCTTCAATACCAATGTTCGAGCAGTATGGTTGTTGTCGCGTGCCGCGCTGCCATATCTGCGGAGAGCAGGCGGCGGTTCGATCATCAATATGGCTTCTGTGCTCGGCATTAACGGAGCGCGAAATCGTGCATCGTACGCTCCGTCCAAGGGTGCAGTTGTGCTTCTAACGAAATGTATGGCGATCGATCACGCGGCTGACAACATTCGCGTGAATTGTATCTGCCCTGCCTTCGTCGAGACCGATCTTACGGCCGAAGTGCTCAGGAAGTCGCCTGATCCGGAGGGAATACGTCGTGAGCGCACTGCGGTGCATCCTATCGGACGGCTAGGCAAGCCCGAAGATATCGCCGGGATGGCAGTGTACCTGGCCAGCGATGAATCTGCCTGGGTCACAGGAGCAGTTTTTCCCGTGGATGGTGGTTATTTAGCAGTCTAAGTCGTGAGTGCACGAGTTTCTGCTCGTGCTGACGTCAACAGTGCTGTTCCGATGCCTCGTCACACGATCTTGTGATTGGCCTATAATCGAAAAAGCGCTGATATTCAGCAGAAATTGGAAGGTGTTGCTTGGGTCATACGCACGCTCATCCCGGTCAGCAAGGCTTCAATCCCCAACCGATTCCAGGTGTAGACACGATTGTTGCCGTCGGTTCCGGCAAAGGCGGAGTGGGGAAGACCACGCTCTCAGTAAACCTCGCGATTGCACTTTCCCGGATGGGAAACAAGGTCGGCTTACTGGATGGCGATGTTTACGGCCCTAATGTGCCGTTGATGTTGGGAACGAGCGCCACGCCTCGCGTGGTCGGAGAAGGCCGCATCGAGCCGCTTCAGGTGCACGGGTTGAAGGTGATATCAGTGGGCTTCCTCAACCCGGGAGACAAGCCGCTGATCTGGCGTGGGCCTATGCTGCACTCCATCATTCGTCAATTCCTGGGATCCGTGGAGTGGGGACAGCTCGACTACCTGATCATTGACCTTCCGCCCGGCACTGGAGATGTGGCTTTATCGCTGGTGCAGACCGTGCCGCTCACGGGTGCGATCGTGGTATCTACGCCCTCCGACGTTGCCCTCCAGGACGCGCGCAAGGCCATCGAGATGTTCCGGCAGGTGAAGGTCGACATCGTGGGCCTGGTCGAGAATATGAGCTACTTTGTTTGCCCCCACTGTCATAACGAAATCGATATCTTCTCGAAAGGCGGCGGGCAGCGTACCGCGCAGCAGTTTGGCATTCCTTTTCTGGGCAATGTGGAACTCGATCCCGACATTCGAGTCGCGGGTGATACGGGCAGGCCAGCCGTTCTTGCCGGCGAAGACTCACCGCATGCTAAATCACTTTATGCGTTTGCTCACAAAGTGGATGAGCGCGTGAAGGAGATCAGGGCTGCGGCGCCGGAAAGCGTGATTCAGATTCAGTAGCGCTTTTTGGGTGAGAAGCGCGACAGCCTGAATCTTGGGTCGGGTTCGCCTCCATCCAGAACCAACCCAGCGACCAACTCGCCCACCGCAGGCCCGTGCTTGAAGCCGTGTCCCGATCCGCCGCCGGCCAGCCAAACATTCTGCATGTGCGGATGGCGGTCGATGATGAAGTCGTGGTCCGGCGTGTTCTCGTACTGGCAGACGCGGCTTTCGATCAGGGGCGCATCTTTCATCCCGGGAAAGCGGAACGACATGTAATCGCGTACGCTCTTCAGCGCATCCGCACTGACGACTCGTTCGCCGCAAGTCGGGTCAAAGGCTGGACCGCGAGTATCATCGGCGATCTTGAAGCCGCGTCCTGCATTGCCGGGAATGCCGTAGAAGAACTGCTCCCGGTGATCGGCCCAGACCGGTAACTCGGTGTCATCGAACCTGTGATCTCCCGTAGGTGCCCCAAAAAAGAAAATCTCTTGTTTCGTAGCGCGAAGGTTGCCACCAATAGTCTGCGGGAAAACCTTGGGCAGCCATGGCCCGCAGGCGAATACATACGCGTCCGCGACCAGCCTGGAACCATCTGAAACGCTGATTCCCTCGCCCGATATGCGCTCGCATTGTCCCTCTAGAACTGCAGTCTGGCGGTAGTCGCCTCCCTGTTTGACCAATGCCTGAACAACGGCCTGGCAGGACTCGCGGGCGGACAGGTAGCCACACTCCGGCTCAAAGATACCCCACTCCACGCCTTCGAAATTGATTTGCGGCCAGCGCCTCCTCAACTCGGCAGCCGAAAGTTCTTCAAACGGAATTCCAGCATTGCGAAGTTCCGCCAATGAGCCCTTCTCGAAGGTGTCGTTGCCATGGGCCATCCAAAGGACACCGGCGCGATGCAGGAACCGGCGCTTCCAGAGGCGTTCGTGTTCAGCCCAAAGCTGAAGAGCGCGCGCCGTCATCTTCGTGTATGGCTGGTCAGGACCGTATCCCCCGCGAATGATGCGGGTTTCGCCTCCTGATGACGACCGCGAATTGCCCGGACCCCACGCGTCCAGCAAGGTGACCCTTGCGCCGCGTCTCAGCAAGTGCAACGCGGTCCAGCCGCCGAACGCACCCGCGCCAATCACCGCGATCTTGAGCTTGGTTGACATGGAGAGAAGCAGAATAATAGCAGCAGCGGGTGAAGAGGTGGAGAGGCCCAGGTCTCGGAACAGGCGCGAGACCTGGGAGTAGTTGTGGCTAAATCCGGACGAGCGGTCCTAGGTTAAGTCATTTCTGACAGCTGTCGCTGACGTGCTGCAGATCGGTGATGGTCATATGACCGTGTTCGGAATTGTTTTTCTTCATGCCGGTGTCATGGGCCATGTCTTTCGTGTCTTCCTTCATGTTGTGCATGGTGTTGTGCGACACCACTCCGGTGGCAGTCACGGTGTGACCCACATGCTTGGCCAGCGACACATTGTCGCTGCGTACTTCCCACGTGCTTCCGTCATTTCCGGTGAGAAGATACTCGTTGGAGTTGGCCGAATTATCACCTTTGCTGAGGCATCCGGTAACGGTGCGGGTTTTTGATTTTGAATTGGTATCGCTGCTGCTGTCCTGCGCCAGAGACGAGGAGAAAGCGAAAGCGAGCAGGGCCAGGCACAACAGAAAACTCTTCAGGTTCATATTAGCCTCCAAGCTAAAACACACATTCCGAGTCGAGTTCCACAATTCGATGGGGTGAAGTGTCCAGGGGTTGTCAGAACAGAGCGTTATGTTCGATCAGGAGGCAGGATGAGAAAGACGAAGAAACGCTGGGTTTCGAGGGTGAAGACAGAATCGACTTACCCTCCTGAGGGACTGTTCAAGAAAAGCGCGGCGACGATCGCGCGTGTGCTGGCCTCGAAGGAAGTGTCACCAAAAGGGCCGGGGTCCGGGATGCGCATGCTGACCTATTTCATCAACCGTGCTGGACGGGGACTCACCGTCCAACGACGCCGCGAACTGGAAAAAGCCAAGCAGTTGCTGCACAAGCGAGTGGAGCAGGAACGCAAGGTGCGGCAGAAGAAAGCGGCATGAGGTTGGCTGGGAGTCATACAGGTTGTTGAGCCCAATGGAAGAAAGCTTTCCTTAATCCGCGGTTCTTGCGGTTTGCAGATCACTGACACCCGCCACGAAAGGTGCTAGAAGGTAGAAGTCTCTCGCCCCAAACTTTTTCTCACACGCAATAACTCTCGTACTAACGCAGCAGAAACGGACGGCAGTTTAGCGAAATATCCGAAACGCCGTGACCCACGGATGCGTGAATCAGGAGGCACGATATGAGAAGGAATCTATTAGCACTGGCGGTGCTTACCATCCTGCTGGCCAGTATCACGATAGCCGCCACCAAGCCGAGCGCAAAGGGCGGTAACGGCTGGTCAGGAGCGGTCCCAATTTCCCCAATCTTACAACCCGATCCTACGCGCGGTTCACAGTTGAATGACGTTGCGGTCAATGCCAACGGTTTGGCCATTGCGGCGTGGGACCAGTTCGTCTACACCGGTTCCGGCTCAGCCAGCATCGGCGCGGCAGTGCAGTCGGGCGGCAGGTGGAGCGCGCCCTTCACCATCTCCGGCACGACGGGATTCTCCATGTCACCGAAAGTCGCGGTCGGCGGGGACGGAACCATGGCTGTCAGTTGGATCTACCAGAATCCAGCCGGAACAGAAAAGAGCATTCAAGTCGCGGTAAAGACCCCGTCCGCCTCAGCGTGGACCACCAGCACGCTGGCAACCTGGACGATGGGAGGAGTCTCCCTGACCGAATTCGCTCCCGTCGCGGTGGACGCGAACGGCAATGTGACGGCCGCATGGGATATCTGGAACGGGGCAATTCACCTGGTGCAAGCTGCCACGATGCTCAAGGGCAGCGCGTGGTCGGCACCGGTGACGCTTTCCGGAAGCGATGACGGGTTGTACACCAGCCTCGCGATTAATGCCCGCGGCGATGCTGCCGTCGTGTACTCGTATTCGCCATATTCCAGCTATCCCTCGGGCACCAGCGCGCGGTACGTGTTTCGAAGCGGACCGGCCGGCGCCTGGAGCGCACCGTTGACCATCTCTGAAACGATTCCCTCCAGCGTGGGCTACGTTCAATACCCGCAGGCGGCGCTGGATGGCAACGGCCTGGCAACGGTGATCTACTCGGGCTATGGCGTGGAGGCCGTTCGCCAAGTTACTAGCACAACGTGGACACAGCCACAGACGGTACTCAAGGGGCCAGGCACCCTGTTATCGGCTTACACGAGTGTGGATATTGGCGTGGACGTGAACGGCAACGCCGTGGTCGCAGCCTCGATCTTTGACTCGACCATCAATGTGGACCGGTCCTCCGTATGGGTGACGCGCGGCACGCCCGATGGGGTGTGGACACCCGAACAGCGCATCACCGATCCAACCGTGCCGGTGGACGCGTACGCCACGCGGGTTGCTGTTTCCGCGGACGGCGCGTTGGCGATGGTGGGCTGGATCGACCACTACCATGGCGCGGTGCAGGTATCGAAACTCGTATCCGGCGCCTGGAGCGCGGCCAATACGATCGGGAAAGGAACTGCCTGGGCCTCGTTTCAGGAGGTGATGGGACTCGATGCCGGCTCCAGCACGGTGGCACGCGCGATCTGGAAAAACGCCAAAACGGGCGTGCAGGTCATGGCCGCAAGTTACGGGCAGTAGAGAAAAAAGGTCGGGGTGCTCGTGAATGAGAGCGGGCGCCCCTTTTGCGTTCGAACCTCATGCTTAGATCAGGGGCCACGCGCCCACGCAACCCGAGTATTGATATGTTGATAACCCCACCCCCCTCCCCCGGTGTCCTGCAAAATCTTGAAAACAAGACGCCCAAATTGGGAATCGGGGGTGTGACCTGCAAAATCTTTGAGTTTAAAGGGGTTATGGGCAAAATATTCTAAGAGCAGCACTTAGCTATCAGCTCTCGGCTCTCAGCTTTCAGTCCTCCGCTTCGATGTTCATCTCCAACCATAGGACTGCGACTTTGTTCACTTATATGTTGTCAAAGAGCGCGGGACGCGGATGCAGCGCGATTATGTAACTTCTGTGAGCTACACGATCCCTTAATTCCAGTATGACGGATTTGGGTCAGAGAAAGGGACATTTGGCCGCAGCT
>DASSIO010000189.1:0-3701 GCA_035691825.1 Terriglobales bacterium
GAAGCATGAAGAAAAACTGGTGCCGGCGGGGGGAATCGAACCCACGGCCTAGGGATTATGAGACCCTCGCTCTGCCACTGAGCTACGCCGGCATGGAGTACTACTCATGCTACGGAGTCCCTCGCAAACGTGTCAAGGCGCCCGGGTCCGAAGTTCAAATTGTCCTCAGAATGCCCACGTTCCAGTGGCGCTTTTGCCCTACCCCGTGAGCGTGTGTCCTTCTCAGAAGAGAAGCTTCAAAGCAAGCTGCCCAAGACGCGGATCGCGTGTTTGGACAACCTGGCCAAAGGTGGAAGCCCCTCCTGTGGGGTCGGGATTGAGGAACTGCGTATGGTTAAACGCATTGAAGTACTCGGCGCGAAACTCGAGCTTCATGCGCTCGGTGATCGAAGTCCTCTTCATCAAAGACAAGTCCCAATTGTTAATCCCTGGCCCACGGATTGTGTTCCGACCGAGCGTCCCGAAAGTAAAAAGCGGCACGCCAGAACAATCAAAGACCGTGGGGTTAATATAATAATTCCCCACCACCGATGTTCCGCCGCCGCAATCACTTGTGAAACTTTGTACGTTTCGAGGATTGAATTTTGTGACAGGCCCGTTGATGTCTGGGCGATCCAAATCGGCGCCATCCGTCAAAACCTGATTTTGCTGGCTGGAGTTGCTGTTAGAGAAAAGCGTGAAGGGGTTCCCGGCCTGGAAAGTGGCGATCGCATTGATCTGCCATCCTCCGGTAGCCTTCTTCAGGAAGCCCCCCTTATTTTGAAATGGCCGATCCAGGGGCAGCTCCCAAAGGCCGCTAATCACCAGCCGCTGCGGCGTATCGAAGTCCGCCAGGCCGCGGTCTTGGCGATAATCCGTGGGGTTTGTGGATACCGAGGATCTGGCTCGGAAACCCGAGGTTGTGTCAATGGTCTTGGAAACCGTATATCCGACCCGGAACAAGAATCCATGGCTGAATCGCTTGTCCACGGTAAGCTGGAACTCATGGCTATCTGAGAGGCCCACGCTCATATTCGTGAGCAGCGAAGTAGCACCTGTGGGAATTGCAGTCGGGTCGATTGTCACGGGGTTAGTCGGGCTGGGGAGATTTCCGTCGATCGTGCATGCCGCAAGCGGACGGGCGCACTCGGGATTGATGGATCCGAACTGCGCTTGCTGCTGCATCATCACGCTCTGTAGAGGGAAGTTGACTTCCTCGCCCTGGATCAGCTTTCGGCCCAAGCTTCCCACGTAGACAGCCTCAACCATCGTGTTTTTTGTCATCTGATACTCGAACCCGTAGTTGAAGTTCTCCGAGTAGGGGGTGCGGAAGTGCGGCCAAGTGACGAAAGAAAAGGAGTCCTTGGGAATAAAGAAAGTCCCCACGGATCGGAAAGGAAACGGATTCGTGATGCCGACACTGCCAAAGGGGTCACTGATATTGTCGATGCCGCTCTGTGCAGCAGTGGAAAAAGTATTGGGATTAGGGCCGGTGCTTATCACGTCTCCGAAGGGAGGCTGCCCGCCGAACTGTAGATTGAGAGCTCCATCCTCAATGTCGTAGAAGACGCCGCCGCCGCCGCGCATCACCAGCTTGGCGTTGCCGAAAATATCCCATGCGAATCCGAACCGCGGCGCAAAGTTGTTTTTGTCGGGATATACCATTCCCGGGCTGCCGGTATTGGGATCGCCCGTGTAGAGGAGGTTCGGCGGGGCATCCGGGAAGACCACGGATTGCCGCCCCGGGAAGAATCCGATGATTTCCTTATGGACATCTGTCTGTGGCGTGTTGTACTCGTAACGCAAACCGAAATTCAAGGTCAACCGCGGGAGAATCTTCCAGGTATCCTGCCCGTAGAAATTATACTGCGTCGTGCGAATGCCATAGATTGCTCTGGAAAACTGGAAGTAGTTGTCGGGGAACCCGCCGACAAAATCCGCTAAAGGATCCCCGGTGAATCCGGTCGTGAAGTCGAAACTGCCGTTGTTGAAGAAGTCGAAGTCGAAGTTGTTGCGCACTCGCCGAATATCGGTTCCGAACTTGAATTCGTGCCTTCCGCGCGTGACGGTGACGTCGTCCGTCCATTGAAACGTGGCGTCGTGCTCGGTCGTCGGGCCCTGAGGCGATGGCCCAAGGTTGAAGGACGTGGTGAACATAATTGGCGGAGCGGCGCCGTTGGGGTCGTCCGGGTTGACATTGGTAAAGCCGAGTGCCGATGGCGGCGTTGTATCCGTGGGCTTGGATAACAAATCGGCGCGGCGATTCGCGGCGAAGCGCGCTTGGTTAATCCAACCGCTGGCGAACGTGTGCGTCCATACAAGGGATCCGGTTTGCCGCCGCCTTGCATTCGTGCTCCCGGAACCCACGGGTACGTTCCCGCCCGTCGAAGCCCCTTTGAATACCTGAAGCGGAAAGAACTCCGACGTATCGTTAAATTGGTAGACGAAAGAGAGCGTGTCGCGCGAAGACATGTTGTAGTCACTTTTGATCACAAAACGATCTTGACGAATGCTGGCGACGGGTGAAGCTACAAAATTATTCGTCCCTGGGATGTTGGGTGACGGCAGATACTTGTTGATGTAGTTCGCGATGATTGGATTAACGGGTACTTGGTTGTTTGGATAGTTCGCGCCCGTCGCGGGATTGATCAACTGGGTGCCTGTGGTCGTGTCCAAACAGGTGCCTGAGCCATCGAACCCAGCGGGACACAGCTCGGCAAAGTTGCCGGTGCGCTCGGCAGGACTCAGCACCTGGAGAATTTGAGGCGTGGCGCCTTCCCGTCGCCGGGAACCCTCATACGAACCAAAGAAGAACACCTTGTCTTTCTTCACCGGCCCGCCAAGCGAGCCACCAAAAAGGTTGCGCTTGAACGAGGACCGCGGGACGCCGGCAGCATTGAGAAAGAAGTCGTTGGCGTTGAGAACGTCATTGCGCCAAAACTCAAATGCGTCCCCGTGAAACGAATTTGTGCCGGACTTGATCACTTGATTGACGATCCCGCCTGAGGTGCGGCCGTATTGAGCATCGTAATTGTTGGTGAGAATCCTAAATTCTTGCACCGCATCGGCAATCGGGTTCTCAACGATGCGGTTGCTTAAGAAATCTGTGTTGTCCGCTCCGTCCACATAAAAGGTCAATGACTCGGAACGCTGACCGCTAACCGAAAAGGGGTTTCCCGAACCATCGTCCGGGTCGGGCGCGAAGACGCCGGCTTGCAGCAGGCCAAGCGAGAGCGTGCCGTTCTCGCGATCGAGGATAGGCAGGTCCTCGAGACGTCGCTCGTTTTCCACTTTCCCCAAAACCGCGCCAGTAGTATCGATTTGAGGCACTGCGGCATTTACTTCAACAACCTCCGTCGCCTGCCCGACCTCCAGGGTGACATCCAACCGTGCGTTTTGATTCATTTCCAAAACAATGTCGTGCTGCACGTTTTTCTTGAAGCCACCATGCTCGAACGTCACCAGATATGTCCCCACATCGACGAGAGCAAACAGGTAATTGCCCTCTCCGTCCGATTTTGTCGTTCGGCTAATGTTGGTGCCTACGTTTGTCAGCGTCACTGATGCGCCCGCAACTATCGCGCCCGACTGGTCCTTCACTGTTCCCGTCAGCCGCGCCGTGGCTTGGCCCCATGCCACCGTTGCCGCCATCAGGCCCACTACAAAAACAAACATCCCCCGGAGGAACACTTGCCCTCTGCCACCGATCATGGAACACTCCT
>DASSIO010000190.1:0-52374 GCA_035691825.1 Terriglobales bacterium
TCAAACACTGCGTCCTTGGTTCGAGCATTCCCATTTAGCCAGGTCCAGTCGGCGTAAGCAAAAGGCTCGGTCGGCTTTGCTTTTTCGGGCACCCCCGGCTCGGCTTGTTGAAGAGCCGCAGGCTGTGGCTGATCAGGCGCCTCCGAGCCCGCTGTCGCCTTCGCCACCGGGTCGGACGACGGCAGTTGAGCCGCCGATTGCTTCTGCTGCAACTGCAATTCGAGCTGCCGGATGCGCTCCTGCATGATTTGCAGCTGCCGCTGAATGGCCGGCGGAATCTCAGGGTCGTTCACCGTATCCGCCCCGGCAGGAGGATTTGCAGACACATCAGTTTCGGGGTGACCGGAATGTGCTAACGCGCCATTATCGAGCTTTGCCAGTTTGGTCGCCGACCGGCTCGAAGTTTGGGGATCAGACATTGTCTGCCCGTACGCAGCTTGGGTCACAATCCATGTGATGGCGACAGCAAAACACCACCTCATTGCGATGCCGTTTCTCTTATTCCTTACTCCCTTGTGTTTCTTCACAGATGATGACCTCATGAATGGTTCCTCTTCGGTTGTTGGGTTCCAAACGTTTTGGCCTTAAACCACACTGAGACCTGGTTGCGCGAATGCAATCACGTAGTACTACGGGATGGGTAAATGAAAGTCAGCCTGCTTCGTTACCGGAAACTGCCTGTCAAGGTCGAGGTTCAGTTCGAGTACATTGACCCGCGGTTCGCCTATAAATCCCCACTGACGCCCGCTCGTGTGCTTTGCTATTAACTGCTGGAGCTGCGCCTGGCTGGTATTGCGGGCTTTTGCCACCCGCGGCAATTGGAACGCCGCATTGGCCGGGGTGATTTCAGGATCAAACCCGGATGCGGAAGTTGTCACCATATCGATCGGCACCGGCTGGCCCGGATTTTCCGCCTGTGCGGCGGCAACATCGCCCTTCACGCGATCAATCAACTTCTGGTTGGTAGGGCCCAATTGCGAGCCATTGGAATTCATTGGATCGTAACTGACCGCCGAAGGCCGGGGGTGAAAGTATCCGGGCCCGGTGAACGCCTGTCCGATAATTCGCGAACCGATCACCTTGCCGTTGGCTTCGATCAGCTGACCGTTCGCCTTGTCGCGAAACATGACTTGCGAAATCCCGGTCACGACCAGCGGGTAGATGATCCCCAGCAGGATGGTCGTTGCAACCGTCATCAATATCGCGGTGATCAGATTTTTCTTCATAGTCATTCCTTTACGCCAGACCTACGCGAGTGATCAGCATGTCGATTAACTTAATGCCGAGGAAGGGGATGATGATTCCGCCGATGCCGTAGATCCACAGGTTGCGCCTGAGGAGCGCAGCCGCGCCCATGGCGCGATACTTCACGCCGCGTAGCGCGAGCGGAATCAAAGCGACGATAATCACCGCGTTGAAAATAACTGCTGACAAGACTGCCGACTCCGGCCTCTGCAGGCGCATGATGTTGAGGGTGTTCAGCACCGGAAAAGTGCCGGCAAACATCGCGGGGATGATCGCGAAGTACTTAGCCACGTCGTTCGCAATGGAAAAGGTAGTAAGCGAGCCGCGTGTCATCAGCAGCTGCTTCCCGATCTCCACGACTTCAATGAGCTTGGTGGGATTGGAGTCCAGGTCCACCATGTTGCCAGCTTCCTTGGCCGCTTGCGTACCGGTGTTCATGGCGACGCCGACGTCGGCCTGTGCCAAGGCGGGGGCATCGTTGGTGCCATCGCCGGTCATAGCAACCAGCTTGCCTTCGGCCTGTTCTTTCTTGATCAGGTCCATTTTGTCTTTGGGAGTGGCCTGGGCCAGAAAGTCGTCGACGCCGGCCTCGCGGGCGATGGCCGCGGCGGTGAGGGGATTGTCGCCAGTGATCATCACCGTCTTGATACCCATGGCGCGTAGCTGATCGAAGCGCTCTTTCATGCCGCCTTTGACCACATCCTTGAGCTCGATCACGCCCAGCGCGCCCCGGGCCTTTTCTGCCACCACCAGCGGCGTACCTCCGGAGCGGGCAACATCTTCCACGGTCGCCTTGACCTGTGCGGGCACCTCGCGTCCGTACTGCGTCAGGTAAGCATGCACCGCGTCGGCGGCGCCTTTGCGAATCTCGAATCCGTTCAGATTCACGCCCGACATGCGGGTCTGGGCGGTAAACGGGACGAAATGAGCATCGCGTGAAGACAACTCACGCCCTCGCAAACCATACTTGTCTTTCGCGAGCACGACGATGGAGCGGCCTTCCGGAGTTTCATCTGCGAGTGATGACATTTGAGCCGCGTCCGCCAGTTCCGCTTCCGTAACGCCCGGGGCGGGGATGAAGCGCGCAGCCTGCCGGTTTCCGAGGGTGATGGTGCCGGTCTTGTCGAGCAAGAGGGTGTTTACGTCACCGGCGGCTTCGACCGCGCGGCCCGACATCGCAAGCACGTTGTGCTGCACTAGGCGGTCCATGCCCGCGATTCCTATGGCCGACAGCAGCCCCCCGATAGTGGTGGGAATCAGACATACCAGCAGCGATACCAGCACGAACACTGTTTGCGTCGAACCCGAATAAATCGCAAAAGGCTGAAGCGTGACGACAGCCAGCAGGAAGATGATTGTCAAGCCAGCCAGCAAAATGTTAAGCGCGATCTCATTGGGTGTTTTTTGCCGCTCGGCCCCTTCCACCAAAGCAATCATGCGATCCAGGAAGGTTTCGCCGGGATTGGAGGTGATTTTGACTTTGATTCTGTCCGAGAGCACCCGCGTGCCACCGGTTACGGCAGAGCGATCGCCGCCAGCTTCCCGAATGACCGGGGCAGATTCTCCGGTAATCGCCGATTCATCCACCGAGGCGACACCCTCGACGATCTCGCCGTCGGATGGAACGAATTCACCCGCGGAAACAAATACGAAGTCTCCGGCGCGCAGCTTGGAACTGGGCACTTTCTCAACGTTCCCATTGCTGCCGGTCAGGAGATTGGCCATGGTCTCGGAACGCGCTCGGCGCAGCGTGTCAGCCTGAGCCTTGCCTCGGCCCTCGGCCATGGCTTCGGCAAAATTCGCAAACAAAACCGTGAACCACAACCACAGCGTAATTTGAAGGTTGAATTTGAAAGCCGTCCCGCCCTTAAACAGCAGCGCGGTCGTGATCACGCTGCCCATCTCCACCACAAACATGACGGGATTGCCCATCATCGTGCGCGGGGTCAGCTTGAGTAATGCGTCCAGGATCGCGCGATTCACGATCTTCCATTCCCAAATAGCCTTTTTTCGCGGCTTCATAGGCGAGTGCCCAATACGAACCCTCTGAATCGTTGGTCCCGATGGTGTTTGCGTTGTTGCCATAGCAGTTCTCTAGAAGGTCTTGCCCGTAAGCATGAGCAAATGTTCCAGAATTGGACCCAGGCTCAAGGCAGGAAAGAAGGTTAATGCGCCGAGGATGATGATCACGCCGATGAGCAGTACCGTAAACAGTGGTGTAGTCACCGGGAATGTACCCAGGGACGGCGGAACGTATTTCTTGCCCGCCAGGTTCCCGGCGATCGCCAGCATGGGAATGATCATGAGGAAGCGGCCGGCCAGCATGGTCAGCCCGATGGTGACGTCGTACCAGAGCGTGTTGGCAGTCAGGCCGCCAAAAGCAGAACCGTTATTGCCCGCCCCGGAAACGAAGGCGTACAGGATTTCGGAAAAACCGTGAGGGCCGGGATTGGCAATGCTGCTGGTGCCAAATCCGTGCACGCTGGACACTGCGGTAAAAACCAGAATTACCAGCGGGAAGATCAGGGCAGTGAGCATTGCCATTTTGACCTCGTAGGCCTCAACCTTTTTGCCCAGGTATTCCGGCGTGCGCCCCACCATCAAGCCCGCGATAAAGACGGCGAGCACGATGTAGATCAGGATGCCGTAGAGTCCGGCGCCAACTCCGCCGAAGATCACCTCGCTCAGCATGATGTTCACCAGCGGGATCATGCCGCCAAGTGGCGTGAAGGAATCGTGCCAGCCATTGATCGCTCCGCAGCTGGCGTCTGTTGTGACCGTGGCCCAGAGCGCCGTGTTTGCGATCCCAAAGCGGACTTCCTTGCCCTCCATGTTCCCGCCGGACTGCATGGCTGTGACGTGCTGGTCAGTGTTCGCCAGCAAAGCATTGCCGCGGGCTTCCGCCCAATATGCGGTTGTTACGCCCGCCAGGAAAAGAATCGCCATTGCAGCCCAGACCGCCCAGCCGTGGGCTTGCGAACCCGTCATTTTTCCCAGGGTGTAGGTCAGACCGGCCGACAAGGCGAAAATCGAAAACAGTTCAAAGAGATTCGATAGTGGCGTGGGGTTCTCGAAGGGATGTGCGCTGTTGGCATTGAAGAAGCCGCCGCCGTTGCTGCCCCATTCTTTGATGATCTCCTGCGAAGCCACCGGGCCCTGTGCGATGGTCTGTTCGCTTACCGTATCCATCACCGTTTTGCCGTCGGAACTCACAACCGGCTTGCCTTCAGCCCCAATCTTCTGTACTTGCTGTGGCTCGACCACGCTAGCCTTGTCATATGGGCGGAGGTTCTGGACTACTCCCTGAGAAACCAGCAGCAACGCTCCGACCATGCAGAACGGCAACAATACCCAAAGCAAGCTGCGGACCAGGTCAACCCAGAAGTTGCCGATAGTTTTCGCCTGCCGCCTAGCGATCCCCCGGACGAATGCGATCGCCAGGGCAATACCGGTCGCAGCGGAAACGAAGTTGTGATAGGCCAACCCGGCCATCTGGGTGAAGTAGCTCATCGTGCTTTCACCGGAGTAGGCCTGCCAGTTTGTGTTAGTCGTAAATGAAGCAGCGGTATTGAAAGCGACATGTGCGGGACCTACCGCACCGAACTTCTGCGGATTGAACGGCAGATAGCCCTGCAGTCGTTGCATGAGGTACAGCACGATCATCGAAACGACGCTGAACAGCAGCATGGAGACGGCGTACTCGGTCCAAGGCATTTCGTGGTTCTCATCCACGCCGGTCACGCGATAAAGCAGCTTCTCCATCGGCCGCAAGACCGGGTCCATAAAAGTGCGTTCGCGGTTGAACACTCGCGCCATGAACACGCCCAGGGGCTTGGTCACGAGAAAGATCAACAGGAGGAAGAACAGGATTTGAAACCACCCATTGACGGTCATGTCAGAACTTCTCCGGACGCAGCAAGGCGTAGAACAGGTAGATCATGCTGAGTACGCTAACGATGAGCATCACGAACGATTCGCCACTCATATCCCGGTCCTCATTTGATCCGTTCACAAAAGTGAACGTACGCAATCGATATCGCGAAGAACGCGATCGTCACCAGCAGATAAATCACATCCTGCATGAGTGCCTCACTGAATCCCTTTCCCGAAGCTGCGATTGCCTTGTGTTCCTCCCCGCCAGCAGATAAGGCGGACCGTGGCGCTGTTCTTGAAAATGCTCCGGAATGTGTGTCTAGTTCAATTGGATACGAGAAGGCATAAAGTTCGAATAAAAAGTTTATAAATTTCTCGTAAAGATGGCTTAGCAGGCTAGAAAAAGTTTTATGAATCGTTTTATGCGGGCTCAATGGATTTGGGGATCTAACCGGAGTAGCTAAATTGGAAGAATTGTTCTGGGGTTGAGAAAAATGCAGGAGATCTAGCGATCGTAGAGTTTATCGGGCTGATGGTACTGCTGTTTTCAAGGTCGCGTCAGTAGATCATTCGCCCGGCTCAAAGCGATAGCCTACCCAGGGCTCGGTAACGATGTACTGCGGAGAGCCCTCCTCCTCCTCGATTTTCTTTCGCAAATGGGCAACGAAGACGCGCAGATACTCGGGCTGCTCGACACTGCCGTGACCCCAGATTGCCGAGAGCAAACTGCGGTGTGTAATAACCTTTCCCGGATGACGCGCCATGTAGACCAGCAGGTCAAATTCTTTTGGCGTCAGGTGAATGCTGCGCCCTTTCACCTCAACCGCACGTGTCTCGAGATCGATGTGAAACGCACCCAAGTCGATTACCTGTACTTCAGGTTCGTCTTTCGTGGCAGCGCGCCGTAGCGCCGCGCGAACCCGCGCCAGCAGCTCGTTTGTGCTGAAAGGCTTGGTGACATAATCGTCGGCGCCGGCATCCAGAGCTTGCACCTTAACCTTCTCCTCGCCCCGGACTGAAAGCACAATGATAGGCATCTGCGAAGTGGCACGAACTTGCCGGCACAACTCCAGCCCGTCCATATTCGGCATCCGAAGGTCTGTGATCAGCAGATCCGGCGACCAGTTCTTCATCAACTGCAACGCTTCTTCACCATTTCCGGCGGTGCGGGTGCCATAGCCGAGACTCGAGAGAGTGGTCTTGAGCACGCGCGTGATCTGCGGCTCGTCATCGACCACCAAGATGTTTCCCTTTCCGTTCGGAGGCGCCATAGGTGTCACTTAACTTCCTGGGTCACAATGTGTACATCGACGGGCGGCGCATCGCGTAGAAACCGGTGGATGGCGGAAAGATAGAGGTACCTGCGCCACCCACTCTGTGCCGACCTTCCAAAAACTACCTGGGTGATATGTTTCTCCCGGACTACCTTGGCAACCTGTTCGGCCACTTTCTTGCCTTTGGTGGTGACGATCTGCGCTCCAAGGTTGTGGGCGAACTGCATATTTTGCCGCAGGGAGCGCTGATCCTCTGGATTGTCGTCAACACCTATATCCACGTAGATGACGAAGAACTCGGCGCCGATGCGCTGCGCCATGCGTGCCGCACGGGCGATTAGGTATTGGGCCGCTGGACTTGAGCTAACGCATACTGCGATTCGCTCGTGAACACCAACGCTCTTGCCACCTGCTTCTTTTTCCAGGTAAGACTCAAGATTACGATCGACCGCGCGCGTCACCTGCTGCAAGGCCAGTTCGCGCAAGGCCAGCAGGTTTCCGGGGCGGAAGAAATTGCCTAAAGCACGTTCCGCTCGGTCAAGCGGGTAAATATCTCCCCGCCGCATGCGGGTCTGCAAGGCCTCGGGAGTCAGATCGGTAAGGACAATCTCCGTAACTCGTTGCATGACCCAGTCGGGCACAGTCTCGCGCACCTGGACGCCGGTGATCGAGCGAACCATCGGCATCAGACTCTCGATATGCTGAACGTTCATGGTTGACAGCACGTCGATTTTGGCATCAAGCAGGTCCATGACGTCTTCGTAGC
The DNA here is from genome assembly GCA_035691825.1 of Terriglobales bacterium. Lineage (GTDB taxonomy): Bacteria > Acidobacteriota > Terriglobia > Terriglobales > Acidobacteriaceae > Gp1-AA122. The sequence goes on from DASSIO010000190.1 coordinate 7,159, forward strand.
GCTTGGTATGACGGCTTCCCTCGATATTGGTGTGAGCAAGTTCGTCCACCAGGACCACGGCGGGCTTGCGAGACAGGATGGCGTCGACATCCATTTCGTCGAAAGAGGCGCCTTTGTACTCAATAACGCGTCGAGGAAGCGATTCTAATTTCGCGGCAAGTTCCGCGACTCCCTTGCGCCCGTGGGTTTCGACAAGACCGATCACGACATCTTCGCCGCGGCTCTTGCGGCGGATGCCTTCGCTGAGCATGTTGTAAGTCTTCCCGACACCCGGTGCGTACCCCAGAAACAGCTTGAAGATCCCTTGTTTCTTTTGGGGGCTCGCTTCTTCGAGCCACTGTTCGGGTGTTTTCTGCATCCCGCCTAATCTCCTGGGACGGAAGTCGGCCGTCGATCAGCTACAATCTGCCACGTGAAAAGAAAAGCTGGCAACCAGATATTACGCTTCCTTGTTTCGGCGGCGGTTGTTGCCAGCATTACGGCGGGGTATTTCAAGCTGCTCCACGTGAACCCGACGACGGTCGGGTTTACGTTCCTCCTGGCCATTCTTGTAGTTTCGGCGGCATGGGGATTGCGTTACGCGATCTTTATGGCCATTTTGGCTACTCTCGCGTACAACTACTTTTTCTTGCCTCCGCTGCTCCGTTTCACGATCGCCGACCCGCAGAATTGGATAGCCTTAATCGCTTTCCTGTGCACCGCCGTGATTGCCAGCCAGCTAGCGGAACGCGCCCGCCGGGAAGCCCTCCATTCCCACCAACGCCGGCGCGAAGTGGAACGACTCTACTCTTTCAGTGAGCAGTTGCTGGTCAGCGAAAATGTCTTTGAGCTTGTGAATGCAATTCCGAAATACATCGTCGAATCTTTTGGCGTGAGCGGCGCTGCCATGTTTCTCGACAAAAAGCAGGAGATCTACTATTTCGACAGTGCAAGCCAGAGCGCGTTCCCACCTGAGCAATTGAGAGCCATCAGTGGCCGGGGGGAGCCGGTGTTGGATCGAGAGAACGGCTTGGGCTTTATGCCTTTGCGCATGGGAGTTCGCTCTGTGGGGAGTCTGGCATTGTCGGGATGTGAGTTGTCACGCGAGACTCTGGAGGCCATTGGCAGCCTTGCCGCAACCGCAATAGAACGGGCAAGCACCGTAGAGAAGCTGACCAAGACAGAAGCTGCCCGAGAGAGCGATCGACTCCGGTCGGTGCTGCTGGATTCCATCACTCACGAATTCCGCACTCCGCTCACCGCCATCAAATTGTCAGCTGACACTCTCTTATCAAATGCTGCCTTGGACGAAGCACAGCGCAAGGACCTGCTAACCGTGATCAACGAGGAAAGCGACCGGCTGAACCGGTTAATAGGCGAGGCGGCAGAAGTAGCTCAATTGGATTCCCACCAGCTTCAACTTCGTATCGAACCCCATCACATCGGCGAAGCTATCGAGGCTGCCGCCGCACAAGTCCGCTCCGCTCTGCATAATCACGTGCTCGAGACCACTCTCCCGGACAACTTGCCAACGGTTCGCATGGATGTGGAGCGCATCGGCGAAGTGCTCGTTCACCTGCTCGACAATGCGGCAAAATATTCGCCCGCGGGTACGCCAATTCGAATCACGGCCGAGCTTCGGGGCAACGAGCTCGTTACCAGTGTCGCCGACCACGGTCCGGGGATTGAAGACATCGAGCAAGAAATGATTTTTGAAAAGTTTTACCGGGGCCGGTCCCAGCGCACGACGGTCCAGGGTACGGGCATGGGCCTGGCCATCGCCCGAGCCATAGTGGAACTCCACGGAGGCAAGATCGGAGTGACGAGCCAGTCGGGCCGTGGCTCGGTATTTCATTTCTCGCTTCCGGTTATATGATTGGGCGAGGTCTCAGGCAAGCACATGATGGGCGTTGCTCAGGAATTTGGCACGTACGTGTTGCGGCAAACCGGCAACATCGCCGCAGTCATGAACAGCATGGGTCATGCGATGTGAAAGGATCTGGCTGCCCCCCAGGGATTCAAACCCCGATATGCTGATCCAGAGTTAATGGATCGTGGAGCCCGCACGGAAGCACTTTTGCGAGGTATTGAAAAGGGTCGATTTAGCGCAGAGGGGATCGGAGCGTACGGCACATTTATGGCACACACAAGTGGGGTGAACTTTGGGGCGAGACAGCTTGCCCATCGACATACCCCTTGTGGCGTTGTGGGGATAACTCTCCGCCACCACAAATTGTGCAGCACCCCCGTGCCGCGGCGGGCACGCGCGGTGTGGTAATGCACCGTGAGCGAGAGAACGGCGACAAGGATAATGAGCGTAACGGCGATATTGCATCAATTGTCGGGACTAGAATCACCGTTCGTGATTCGACGTGCCAAAACACTCCTGTACCCGCGCTAGCGCGTGTCGGCCTGCCAATTGCTCCGTAGATTTTGGATGATCTCGTAACAGTCGCAAGCGGCTTTCGCAAGTTTGCTTTTGTCCACGATTGTCACGCTTCCCCGTGTATACGTAATCATCCCCGCTTTCTGCAAGATACTGGCAGCCATGCTGACGCTTGACCTGCGAGTTCCCAGCATCTGTCCTAGGAATTCCTGAGTCAAAGGCATGGTGGCGCCGCCAATCCGATCATGGCTCATTAGCAGCCATCTGGCTAATCTTTCTGCGACGTCGTGCAGGCGGTTGCAGGCTGCAAGTTGTGTCGATTGCATGCCCAAGATCATCGTAAAACGCTGAAGCTGTTTTTCTAATACCGGACAATCGGGCAGAATTTTCCGTAGCGATTGCGCGTCCATCCGGTAGGCCGTAGCGTCTGACTGAATCATGATTCGAAGAGGACTGGTTTTGAAGCCGAATATGACAGGCACGCCGACAAAGCCTTCGTGGCCGATTAGCCCAACTTCGACACTTTCCCCATTCGGCAGAACGGTGAGCACAGAGCCTAACCCGTTGTTGAGAAAATAAACAGATTTGATGGTGTCTCCTGCCTCGTGCAACACCTGATGAAGCCTCAGTCGCACAAACTCCAATAAGGGAGAGAGCCGTTCCCATTCTCGGGGGGGGTGTTGGAAAGAAGAAGATTGCCAATTTGCTTGCCGTCGCCGTCCATTCTTGCCGAGTTCAGGCCTTCTTTGGTTGAGACAGAACGAGAATTTAACACCATTGGCTCCTTGCGCAGCTCAAAAGCTATCCGATTTCGCAAGGAACCGACGCCCTAAGGGCACGGCGGAAAGATGCTAGAAGAGACTACTTCACTGTACGCCTTTCCACCCCACAGTACTGTCAACATCAAACATATGTCAGTTCAAATTGTGCAGAAAAACTGGTCAAATTCGACATATAATTACCAAGAAATGGCAGGCGAATAAACCTGATGGTATGGATCAATGGCGCATATTCTCCAGAACGGGAACAGATCATCGCGTCGGGCAGAGCGTGCAATACAACCACTGCCGAACTCAATTTTCAAAAATGTAGTTCCCGGTTCAGGCGCATGTGCCCGAGCCACGTCCCCGTTCCCAGGGAGTTGGGGTGATCGCACGCACCTGCTTAGCGGGTGGAAAGAAATCGCCAACTACATGCATCGCGGCGTACGAACCGTTCAGCGTTGGGAACTGATGGGACTTCCTGTTCGCAGGGTCACAACCACGAACCGAAGTCCGGTCATTGCGTGCGCTGAAGATTTGGATGTTTGGGCACGTTCTCTGCACGTTCCATTGCTCGACAGCATTGAAGAACTGAGGGCGACGATCTCGTCGCTTGAGGCAGAAATCCGCTCTTTGAAATGTCAGTTGCGGGCGAGAAACCTCCCTTGGCACAATGATACGATTCCTGGTTCATACTCCCCCACGCAGCAACAGCAATCGCAAAACTGCCCATCAGGATCATTGCCTCAGTCCCGTTCAAAGAACTCGTCACCGATGAAACAGTGAAAGCTGACGCAGCTTCGTCCAAGAACTCGGGCTGCCTCTCGGCCGAATCGTGACCGCATGAAGAGCTTTAACACCACGAACCTCTTGCCGGATTAGCGCTGCTGAACTCGCGTATCGCTCTGTATAAGAGATTATAAGAGAAGCGGGGTTGCCGCTCCATGCACGTTGACCACGATTGCAATCGATAGGCAGGCGGTGTACTGTAAAAACAACAACCTACACAACTCCCCGCCAAGCGACGGTCTCTTGTGCAGTTTGCGCCAGAGGACGCCATGCGGAAATTATGCGAGCACCTCACGAAATTTCAAGAGGAATTTGAAAGTAAACAAGGGCGGAAGATGACTCCTGAAGAACTGAACTATTTGGATCTAGCACAGGAGTTGATAGATGGTAAGCAGCCTCAGGAATCAGACAAGGAATGAACACGGAAGAACCATCGGAATTCAATACGACTCCGTTGCATCTCAACAAAGCCTTTGCCCCATCGTTAAGGCTTGGTGAGGCGTTCCGCGGCTCTAGCCCTGCCAAACATGTTTGCCACAGGCGCACTGTACGGTTTCGGTCGGCATCTTCTTGGTCAATTGCTGTTTGCAGATCGGACACGGCTTCGTCATTACGTATGTCATGAACTCGCGTCCCCTTTTACCGCTACACCTGAACTGAGCACGCGTCGTGCCGAAGATTTCAACGCGTCGCGAATTTCTGCAAGATCCCGGATTGCCTAGCTTGCTGACTCTGAATACCCGCAGGGTCGCAGGCAGGTACAGAAACTACGGTAAGACAGATTTGCTCGTTCGCCCGCCGAAATTTCCTGGCCATGACCGACCAGGAAGAATCTAGGGCGGTTCATGGAACCAGGAACATACCTCGGACGGAGTACAGGTTGGGAAAGCCGCGCGGATCGAGGGAATTCGCGGTATCCGCGATATATTCACGAGATTCGATGGCTTACCTTGGCGTCTGCCAAGGAGCTCGGGTTGCGCCGTCGGAACTCCGTTGCTTGTTCGGGGCTGCGCCGGACGGCGGGCTAGCTTCTTTTCCAGTGGATCGGCTTGCCGCTGCGCTTTATCGGCTTTGGTTCGCCTCTCTGACATCTCGAAGTTTCGCACTGAATGAAGAACTTCCCTTTGCTCCCATCTGCCGCGGTCTCGGCATATCAGCCGCTGAAAATTGAATTGATCGGAATTCCCCACGCATCAAGCAGCCATTCTGGGATGTAGCAACGGTTCCGATTATTTTCGCACCACGTCCTCAGCGCAGAGGACGCAACACAGGTTTGCGTCGTAAGTCCCAACTTTCTGACTTGCTTCTCGAATTCAGTAACGACGGTTGGAATGTGCTGAGGTTTTCCCCAGTTCGGATTGCCGCGTTTGCGACGCATTGCTGGCAGGGCGAATGGCTTCGGCATGAGTCCTCATCATACTCCGCCTATCGCCACTGGACGGCTGGTTTGCAGTTCCCCAACTGTCGAGCAGGACTATGAGTTCGTAGCACTTCGCCACCCCGACGAGTATCCCTTCAACGAAGGACGACTGGTATCAAATGGCGGTCTCGATATTAACGCCGCGGATACGAAGATCACTTTGTCGAGTTGCATGTCAAACACTCGAACGCCCTGCCCTCCGTGGTGCGAGGTAGAGGCTAGTACCTCGTCGGTCCGCTGGCACGGTTTAACTTGAATTTCGACAAGCTGCCCGAGGTGGCACGCAAGGCAGCGCTCGAAGCCGGTTTTGCAACCGCCGGTAAAGAACATTTTTCGGAGCATCGTGGTTCGCGGTCGAACTCGTGTTCGCCTGTGCAGAGGCTTTGCGAGCCATTCACGAGTACGAGCCTCCCAGCCGCACCATGAGTGAGGCACGCAACCGGATAGGTGGTCCGAAGAATCACGGCCGACCTAAATCGCCCCGCATGCGGCAAACAGTCACGTTGTGTAGGCCAAGATGACGTGCACGAATTCTAAGCCGGAATGTTGGCACTGATTAGTACCGGCACTAATTCCGACCGGCACCGGGAACTTTGGATGGATTTGACAGCGTCTTCGGCCGTGAATCTCCCCATAACCAGTGCCAGATTGCGGTGGGTTGTCATCCGGATGGGGGTGCAATCAATCCGCTGCACGTATTGAGGAGGATGAATACCGCTACGCATCACTCTGACAACAAACTTGCTATGTTTCATGATTTGTTCCTGCTTCCATTGAACGCGGCTAACCGCGCTCACTGCTCATTATTTTTTCTGCTCTCCATGGCGGTTGCCATCTTCACTTCTGCGATATGAATCCAACCCTGGTCGGGATAGACCTGAGCATTCACTCGCACATAATGTCCTTCATAGCCTTTAAGCATCTCCGGATTGTCCACGTTCCACGCTCTGCGGTCGGTCACGAACGTTAGTTTGTCGCCTTCCCTGACCGTGCCCATTATGGATGTGAGGCGAAGCCCCACCACCTGATGCCTTAGCGGGGCTGCATTAGAGGAGTCTTGAGCAACAGTCACGGCGCCCAAGCCAATGCAGAGTAGAGAAGACATTAATACGAGAGTTTTCATATAGAGAAGCTTCTTTTTCACCTTACGAATTAACCTACGGGAAATAAGATAAAAGGGAGACGCGATGAGTGCCTCCCTTTTTTGGGGCCAATTTCTGGCACTATTGGCAGATCGCAACCAGGGCGCTGACTCTATGCTGCCTTGCTGTGGACCTTGGCTTCAAGAGTCTTCTCGGTGACAACGTTGACCTTAATCTGCTTGGGCTTGGCTTCCGCTTTTTTGGCGAGCTTGATCTTCAGCACGCCCTTTTCATAGTCGGCGCTCACCTGCCCCGAATCCACCGAGCTCGGCAGCGTGAACGAACGGGTGAAGCTTCCGTATTGCCGCTCGACGCGACGGAAGTTCTCCTCTTTTTCTTCCTTCTCGAAGTTGCGCTCGCCGTGGACAGTGAGGGTGGTGTTTTCGATACGGACATCAATATCTTTTTCGTCAATGCCCGGGACTTCCATCTTCAAGGTAATGAAGTGCTCGTCCTCGTAGATGTCCACGGGCGGTGCGAAGCTGGTGGTGGTCAAGGCCTCTTCCGGGCCTTCGGGGCTATACGACTCACGTACAAAACGGTTGATGCGGTTTTGCAGCGTGGCTATATCGCGAAGAGGATCCCAACGCGTCAATACTGTCATAAGGAAATTCTTCCTTTAGGGGAAATCTAAGAGAAAAAAACTTCAGATGGGCTGACTTAGTTCAGAGGACCTGAAAGAGTAAGAAGAGGTAGCTTGCTCACTTCCAATGCTAGGCTTGTACGCCGCTATTGTCAACCTACTGCCGGGATTGACGCCGGCCATACCACAGAAAAAGCTGGGGCAGGCGTGAGGGTCCGAAAGTCGCGTGGCGACACTAACCCATGCCTGCCCCCAAAAGGCGGTCCTTACTAAGGGACTGTAGTTAAGCAGCAAGTAGAATACACCTTTGCCTAGTAATCTAGCTGTTCAGAATTGCTCACTTCCGAAACAATCTGACCGTCTCTACACTCTGCACTTTCAAGTTCAGGCGTGACCGCCCCAGTGCGAACTTGCCAGCCACTACATGCCCTTGTTGGGCTCAGATTTACTTCGAGTAAAGCTATGGTCCTCCTTGCGACTCGTAGGGCGATGTTTCAAAACGGCTCGCTTCTAAACATGATTTCAGGTATGCCTCCTGGCTCAGCGAAGGCCTCGGACTGCTCAATCAGCCGAGGGTTTTCATCGACGCTGCAGGGTTCCTGGCCAATCCAGGCCCGCGAATCACAAAGTTACTCGCCGCGACTGGAGCACTTGCCATGCAGCCTCGATTTGTCTGTCGTACGTGGTGTTGTCGGCCCCCTAGCAGGTGCGACTGGACCGATAGTTCAGTCTTGGTCCGCGATCGCGGTTCCGGCAATAATCCTCCACAGTCGTCGCAATAATTGGAGGATCGGTTCGATAAAGAGCTCGTATAGCAAAGTTCTCAGTGGGTGATCCATAAAGATCGCCTCACTCGCCCGAAGCAACTTCTTCGGTGTCCGAGTAACCCTTCGCGTCGGGTACGGTTGAGGTGCTTTCGTTGGGGCAGCCTTCATCATGCATTCGCGATGAAGCCTCTTGGTCGCTCATGGTGCTCTCGCGTCCCTCGCCTGAGTTTGACATGTGATCCTTTCAGTAAAGGTTGTGGTTTTCCACTTAGGTCGGCGATCTGAGCTGTCCAGTTAGGCTGCGCGTGAGCCGTAAAGAATAAGCTCTTCGCGAGTCGTGAATTGCAAGAAATGAAGTATCCAGGTTATGCAACTGTGCACCGTAATCTCGGCCAGGCCGAGTTGGTCGGCGATGTCGCTATCACTCAAGCCTCGACTCGTCAAACGATAGATCGGTCCCAGTACCCCGATTCGCTCCCAAAAGCATTGCATTGCATCCTCCTGCTCATCACAAACCACATTCTGTTCGCGATTGGACCGAGTTTGATACAACTGACCGAAACCGTTGGCGGGGTCTCAGTCAGTTGCGCCCCGATTCGCGTACCAAAGACTTATGCCTACTTCTTGGCTTCTTGATTGCCTTGCGCCACGTGTGCTTGCCGGCTAGCATCGGATACGGCCTTCATGAACTCCGCCGCCACTTGAGGAGTCGCTGTCTTGCCAGAGAGCACCGTGCGAAAAGGCAGGTTTGCATGGTAGATGGCGCGGGTTGAGTCATTATCCTGTCGCACTACTGCACCCTCCAGCGTCAGCCCCGCAAATGCGCCCCTCGAACGCGAGTAGGTTAGCATCTCCGTAGTCATTTTCCAGTCGGTTCCCGCCGAAGCATGGCGGCCAACCGGACCGGCCGCGGCTGAACCTTCGCCGCTCAGTTGAAACTTGCTGGAGAGCAACTGCTGCAGCCCTTGCTCGTTCATAACCAGCATTACGAGATCGACACCTTCTACCCCAATTTGCAGACCCCAGCTTCCGCCGCTAACGGAAATGAAGCCGGGAGCGCTCCAACCGTTTGCCGTGCGGCACGTCGCTATGCCTCGTCCATGCTTGCCGCCGAAGATGAAACCGCCCTTGATCAGATTGGGAACTACGATCAGACATTTGGCGTTGTCCAGCACCTCTTCCGGTATGCCGTTGTCCGGGGCTGCCATGATCGCCTTCAGCACGTCGGTGGAGAGTTTGAGGCGATTGAGCGAATCTTCGCGTGCCGAGCCGGCCCAAGCGTAACTTCCAACCATGCCCATGAAGCCGATCAACAGAACTGATATTACCTTTCTCATGCGTTACTCCTTGGAGCTGAGGAACTAAGAGGGAAGAGCTTCAGATGGGCTGACTTAGCTCAGAAGACCTGAAAGAGAGAGAAATATTTCTCACCTCCAGCAATCATGATCGCCCATATGCCAAACAATAACTGGTCCAAAGTGCTCAGTTCTTGCAGCCAAATCAACAACAGATCGCCTCGTAGTCGCAGCGCGGGTTGACGCCGGACCCGGTAACTTGGGGAAGCCCGGACTTACGCGGGAACGTACTGGAAATCGGAAGATGAGCCATTCTGCACAGTATTACCTGAGGAAGTGGGCGAATCTATGGAGGTCTCCAGAGTGGGGCGATTGGTCCGCCAAAACCAGACGGGCTGACCTGTCTTCCTGGGGAAGACTAACCCGGGCACAAACGGCGTTGGCCAATACTGCGCGTCATGCCTACTAAATCCAGTCCGCAAACGACGGTGTTCGAAGACGATGTACTCCACCAGGACAGGCTCAATTTGTCGACGCGAAAGCACCCAGTAAGAAATTGGCTGCTGGTGAGCGCGTTCTTTCTCCTTGGAATTCTCGTGGCCGGCTTTGTTGTTGTGATGCTGAACTGGCCATTCACTCGAGCGCAGGTAGAAAAGGACCTGGCAGAGGCGACAGCCAGCACTGTAACGATCGAGAGTTTTCAGCCGACATATTTTCCTCGTCCTGGGTGTATGGCAAATGGTGTGACCTTTCGCCGCAGTCAAGACAGCCGTGTTCCAGCGCTGATCACGGTCCAGAAACTTACAATTCAAGGTAGTTTTGTTGGTCTCCTCACAAAACATGTTCCTGTTATTCGAGCGGAGGGTGCGCACGTGGTCATGCCGCCCTTTGATACCGGTGAAGCTCGGTTACTTAAGATTAGTGTTTTGAAGGCTGTCGTGGGGGAACTTGTTGCCAACCGAGCGATTCTGGAATTCACGCCTCGTGAACCTGCGAAACCAGCGATAAGGTTCGAGGTTCACGAATTTGTGCTTCACGATTTGGGCAGCAATGGAGCGATGGCGTTCCAAACAGCCCTGTCCAATCCGGAGCCGCCGGGAGAAGTACGGGCGATGGGTCAGTTGGGTCCGTGGAAATCCGATGACCCAGCTCAAACGGAAATAACTGGCGCTTACTCTTTCCGGCAGGCAAACCTTGGCGTATTCAGAGGCATTGGCGGAATTCTGGCTTCAGACGGAACGTTCCGCGGAATGATCAAACACCTGGAAGTAGAAGGCACTACCGAGATGCCCGATTTCGAGGTTACGGACAGCTCCCACAAAGTCCGCGTGGGCAGCCAGTTTCACGCCATCGTGAATGCCACCAACGGAGACGTCGAGTTACGGGACGTGACTGCCCACTTTGGAAAAACGACCGTTGTTTCGCAGGGCACAATTGCGAGCCAGCCCAAGCAAAGAGGAAAGATCGCGTCGCTGGACATGGTGGTCCGGGAAGGGCGCATCCAGGATCTCCTGCTTCTTTTTGTGAAATCGGCACGTTCCCCGCTCACAGGTGTGGTCAGCCTTAATGCCAGAGCCGCCGTTCCTCCCGGACCGAGGCCGTTTCTCCATAAGGTGGAATTGCAAGCTGATTTCGGAGTCGATAGCGCGAGTTTCACCAACTTGAAGACGCAACAGACTGTCGACCAACTGAGCGAGCGGGCGGAGGGAGAAAAGAACGAAGATCCCGAGAGCGTGCTCTCTGATTTGAAAGGCCACGTGGACCTGAAGGATGGCATAGCCAACTTTTCCAGTCTATCTTTCGGAGTTCCCGGTGCGGTTGCGCAAATGCACGGTACCTACGATCTGGACAGCGAAGAAATCGATCTGCGCGGAATGCTTCATATGCAGGCAAAACTCTCGGATGCTACAAGCGGAATCCAATCCTTCTTGGTTAAGGCCCTCAACCCATTTCTGAGAAATAATCATCCGGGAGCCCAAGTCGCCGTGCATATTACTGGCACGTATTCGCATCCTCTTTACCGGCTGTCCTCTGGGTCTAAACCTTGAGAGCAAGAACATGAGCTATTCTGCACAGAATCGCCTGCGCGGCTGAGCGAAACTATGGATATCTCCCTGGGGCAGTCGATCCGCCAAACGATGCGGTCCTGACTGCCCCCGTGGATTTTTGTAGAGGCATTTATGAACCGACAGGCAGATCGTACTTCGCGGGAACTTCTAAAGAAGATCGGCAATCGACAGACGTCCCGGGAATATCGACATAGGGAAACAATCTTCCGACAAGGCGATGCGGCCGATGCGATGTTTTACATCCAAGATGGCAATGTGAAGCTCTCGGTGGCCTCCAGGCAGGGCAAAAAAGCGGTGATCGCCATCCTCCGGCAAGGCGACTTTTTTGGCGAGCGTTGTCTCGTGAAGCGGTCTCTGAGGATGTCCACCGCAACAGCAATTCACCAGTCCACTATCGCCCGAGTCAAGACAGCGACGATGGTGGAGATACTTCATCAGGATCCGGCGTTTGCAAAGCTGGTTATTTTTTATCTGGTTTCTCGCATCGGCCGAATCGAGGAAGACTTCGTAGATCAGTTTTTCAACTCCAGCGAAAAGCGCTTGGCGCGGATTCTCGTGCTGCTGGCGCGTTTCGGCAAGCAATCCGAGTCGAAGTCCGCAGTCCTGAAACTGAGCCAGGAAACCCTCGCTGAGATGGTCGGTACTACGCGCTCGCGAGTGAGTTACTTCATGAACCGGTTCCGCAAGAAGGGATTTATCCACTACAACGGCGGCTTGCAGGTGCACCGCGGACTGTCCAGCTTCGCCCTTCAGAAGTAAATGAAAGCTAGTTCTAGCATGAGTTCAATTTGAGAGCCGTCTGCGTAAGCTTCGCCATTACTGGCTATAAGAAGACGCATGTTTCTCCGCTTCAGCCTTCGATAACTCTCACCTTCTCATAATCCACAGCAACCATCTGGAACAACGAACTTGGCCAAGTGTGCACTTTTGACCATACGTTGGGAGCTCTCAATGAGAGAATTCACGAGCCCCCAATGATGGATTCGTCGAGCGAAGGCGCTCGGTCTGCGAGGTGCTCCATTCCCGCTAAATCCAAAACTCGGGTACTGATCGTCGAAGATGACGCCACGGTACGTTACACATTTTCCCAGGTGCTTGAGGGAGAAGGGTACGAGGTTTCCACTGCAAATGACGGCTTTGACGCTCTCTTGCACTTACGAGAGGAGGTTCCGGACGTAATACTTTCCGACCTCAACATGCCGCAAATGTCGGGATTCGAGTTGCTGTCCGTGGTACGGCGCAGGTTTCCCAACATTATGGTGGTAGCCGCAAGTGGCGCCTACGCCTGCAGTGCAGTCCCTGAAGGAGTCATTGCCGATGCCTTCTACGCTAAAGGCAAGGAGAGCGCAGAGACGCTCTTAGAAATCATTGCCAATCTGATCCGAACCGGTCCCATTGAACACAAGGGACAGAATTCTCCTGTGTGGATTCCGCGAAACGGTAAGGACCACAACGGCAGGCCCTTCGTAGTTCTGACCTGCACAGAATGCTTGAGGTCGTTCCCGTTCACCGTCGACCACGAGCCGACCGGAGAAGTGCTGAAAACACCTTGTATCTATTGTCCCCATGAAGTGACTTACATCATTGATTTTTCCCGTTCTGTGAATTCGCCTGAAAAGCGAGCAGCTTGGAAAGCCACTTTTCTGAAGTCGCGGCCGGAATCGGCCAAACGCACGCCTTCGGGGGTTGAGGTGGAAGTGCCACAGCCTGGTATCGCAAAATCGGCCGGTTCGCGGGGAAACTGAGATTACTGCTAAACGCTGGGTGGTCGCGTTTGTTACTGTTCCACCGAGTGGCGCCAATTTCGCTCGTACTCGCTGACTAGGCCTTTCATGGGCAGTCTCTGCGTCTCCAATTCAGGGTGTTCAATGTATGACGAATTGTGCCTCGTTCGCCTCGGCGAGCCAGGCCTTGCAATCGTGATATTCGCTCTCGTTCAAGATGTATCGTTTGCGAGCTTGGGAAACAGCTGTTGTCAGGCGTGCGACCATCAGTGGCCAGCAGGAGCGTTCTGCCCCAGGCCGGATGTGGCGCCCCACGCACCGGGGATTTCGAGGTGCGGCATCGGGGGAGCCGCAAACAGCCGCTGACACGGTTTTGCCAACCACCGGGCCCAGCGCGCGGATCGTGATACCCGTGCACTGTCGGTGGCGATTCCGGTATCTGCATACATCTGCCGGTAAATTTTCGAGATCAAGACGAAGGCGAGACGAGCGCGGAAAGATTTTATGAAACGGGACCGCATCCAGATTGACTTGAGGCTGTAGAAATTATCCCAGACTGATTGGGTGCGGCGGCGAACCTCCTCGGCGGACATGGTCGGATGGGGCCAAAACAGCTTGGGCCGAAGCGCCCGAGGGATCAGCCAACGCCGGGTGATCGGAATTCCAGCGATGGTCTGTGGCGAAGCTTCCATCATCTGCTCCCAACGTATGAAATCTACTGTCCCGGGATACGGCGTGATCATGACGAACTGCGCAAACGAGATCTCTGCCTGGGCAGCGGCAAAAGCGGTGGCATCGAATGTTTCCGGCCGGTCACTGGGCAAGCCAAAAATGAAAGAGCCGAGCACGTAGACGCCATGGCGGCGAAAGGTTCTCAGGCGATTGATGAGATCTTGTCCGGCACAATTGAAGTCCTTATAAACATCCTTTAAGCCTTCCGGGGTCACGGACTCCACTCCCACCAGTGCTCCTTTGATATGCGCCGCCTGCATGGCATCGAGGAACTCAGTATCTTCAGCAGCTTCCATTGTGATTTGAGTAAAGAAAATTGTGTCTGGGGGTAGATGCGCCAGCCGTTCCATCAGGGCAAACCGCTCGGCGCGGATGGTCTTTAGTTCATTGAGCCGGGCAGTGTTGTGTTGTGCCTCGGCCAGGCGAAGGTCGGTAAGCGTAACCGGATAGAAATTGTCGTCCGCCAGTGCGATGAAGCGAAACCCCAGCCTCCGTAACTGGACGATTTCCTCAATAACGGCGTCCGACGAACGCTGGCGCGGACGCTGCCCGTCGGTTCGCCAGACGGAACAGAAGGAGCAATGCTTGGGACAGCCACGCACGGTTTGAACCGAGGCCCACATGTAGCTCTGGCGTGGCAGCAGATCCCAGCGCGCAGGCAGAAACTGATCGGCTTCAATGCGGCCGCCTTCATAGACTGGTTGCGGGGTGCCTTGGCAGCAGTCCTGCAGTACCTTGGACCATACTGCATCTCCATCGCCTTTCACCACCGCGTGGGCGCCACCAAGCTCGTGCGCTTCGTCGGGATATAGCGTCGCATGGATTCCTCCGAACACCACATAAGCGCCGCGAGCGCGAGCCATGGTTCCAATTTCGTAACCGCGGAGAGCATTCGCCGTGTGAATCCCAATGCCGACTATGTCGCCGGCATGAATTCGTTCCGGGTCTGCAGCCGCCAGGGTCTCATCGACGAGAGAGGGATCCCCGAAGCTCTTGGGCGTCGCCGCTGCAAGCACATATAACCATCGAGGAGTAATGACGGCAGTACCGAACGAGACTTCGCTTGGATTAATGAGGTGAACGCGCACGTAATATTGCCCTCCCTACGCTGCACTACGTAGAACGAGTGGGTGGAGCGACATCCCCAGCTCGAACAGTTACCTTGAGCCGACTTTGGTCAACAGAGCGGCCTTTTAGACGCCTAAATATTGTCACTTTGAAGACAATGGAGAACTGGTCAAAATTGAACACTTTTCGAAAAGCTGCAGCATTACTGTGGACGGATGACCAGGCATCCCTATTTCGCCCGGGTGACGTGGCCGCTGCTGATCTGCGTGGGTTTGTTGCAGCCGGCCGACGCACAACAATCCGATAATCCGGCTGCGGGGCCTCGCTTCGGATTGAGCGCAAAAGAAGTCGTAGCAAATTTGGTCCGGAGAAACCTTGAACGCGCACAGGCGCTGGGCGCTTACCACTCCACCCGGACATATCGGCTTGACTACCACGGCTTCCCGGGCTCGAGAAGTGCGGAGATGGTCGTGGATGTGACCTACCAGCGTCCGGGAACGAAAGACTTCACCGTGCGGTCTGAGAAGGGCTCAAAGCTGATTATTGAGAGAGTATTCAAGCGGCTGCTGCAAAGCGAAAAAGAGGCTCTCACCGAGAAGAACGAGAGTCGCGTCGCGCTCAACAACGAGAACTATAGTTTCACGATGGTAGGGTACGAGAGCACGCCGGGCGGTTCTTGTTACCTTCTTTCCGTCGAGCCTCGAACTAAAAACAAACTTCTGTACCGCGGGCGAATTTGGGTCGATGCCCGCGACTTTGCCGTCACGCGCATTGAGGCAGAGCCTGCTAAGAACCCTTCGTTCTGGACAAAAGAGACGAAGGTTGAACAGGTGTACGCCAAAGTGGACGACTTCTGGCTACCTATTTCTAATCGAAGCACAAGCGCTATTCGCCTGGGTGGCCATGCGTATTTCACGATTGACTACGGAACCTATCAGATTACCGCCACGACTGCAGCCCACCCATCCCCGAATAATATCGCCGGCTACAGGTGAGTTTTTTCGAGCTTGGAGCGAAGGCGGAGGCTGAGTCGCGCAATAGTGTTCCACTAGTCCGGGCAGTCACTCCAGCTCAATCTTGGCAGGATGATGAGGACAATACTGCTGCCGGAGCGCACTCTCGACTGCAAATGTGTGCTTTGCGATCTGCTCTGCGGTTACATTCCTGGGCTCGAGCAAGCTGTACTGTACCCCACAAGTCGCCGTTGGACATGACACGACGAGGGGCTCTGTCCTGATCGATGGACTGGCCGCCAATTTCGCAATCTCGTTCTCGTAGACGGTACGCACTAGATCAGCACGATACGCAGTTGTCATCAATCTCTCACTTTTGTAAGCTCGCGACGCGCAGGCCGTTGTTCAGAAAATGTGGTCGTGATTGTTTTCGTATCTCTGCTCAGCTTCGGAGGAAGACCCCGCACAAGATGAATGACGACTTTTCTGCCGGAATCTGTGAATTTCATGTTTAGCCGGTTGGGACCCTTTTCTGGTGTCATCATGGAACAATCCTCCGAGGCAGGTCTCGGTGCGAGATGCAATGCGGCAAAGAGCCACGCCTGCTGCCGTCACTGTAGAACACTCTTGAATTTCCATCTGATCAATTTTGCTCAGCTTTCGACGTCCAAACACCTGATACTCATGATGGGGAGACTGTTGCGCGCGAGATAAATCGCACTCAACCCAGTGAAATAAACCACCCATGGCTCCTTCGCCTCAACAGTAGTGAGTCGGTAGGTCAGCTGGATATCGGCCTTCTCCCACATCAAGCCGCGAGCGAACCAGAAAATTTGATGTCAATAATGGAGACAATCCCCCGAAAACTCGAGCTGGTGAATAGCCGTTCCATGACTTCTCCTCATGTGCCCGCGCTGCACCAGGGCACGGCACTCCCAAGCCGCATAGCTGTGGTCGGCAACTATCTTCCGAGGCGGTGCGGGATCGCTACCTTTACCACCGATTTGTGCGAGGCGGTTTCCGCTGAGTATGGTTCGGCACGATTATTCGCAGTTCCGGTTAACGACACAGAGTCGGGGTATTCCTATCCAGGACGGGTCAGACTCGAGCTGGCACAGGACGATTTGTCCTCCTACGAGCGAGCCGCTGATTTCCTGAATTTCACCAATTTCGATTTGGTCTGCCTGCAGCACGAGTATGGGATCTTCGGTGGTCGAGCGGGTAGCCACATTTTGAGTCTGCTGCGGCGACTCAGGATGCCAGTCATCACTACCCTGCATACGGTTCTTCGCGAACCAAATCCCGACCAGCGACGGGTGATGGAAGAAATCGCTGAGGTATCAGACCGTCTGATTGTTATGAGCGAGCTCTCCTCCCAGTTCCTGCAGGAGATATTTAAGGTACCGGGGAAGAAGATCGACTTTATTCCTCATGGAGTCCCGGATCTGCCGTTTGTGGATCCAAATTTCTACAAGGATCGTTTTCGGACGGAAGGAAAGTCGGTCCTGCTCACCTTCGGCTTGCTCTCACCCAACAAAGGGATCGAGAACGTCATTCAAGCTCTTCCCCGTATCTTGTCGCAACATGATGACGTGGTTTACATGGTCGCGGGTGCGACGCACCCACATGTTCTCCGCCGGGATGGCGAGCAGTATCGGACGTACCTGCAGGCCCTGGCTCAAGACTTGGGAGTTGCGTCGCAAGTCATCTTTCATAACCGATTTGTCAGTGCTGAGGAGATGGTCGAGCTACTCGGGGCTGCGGACATTTACATCACTCCCTACCGTCATGAGGAGCAGGTTGTCTCGGGCACACTGGCTTATGCGTTAGGCGCTGGGAAAGCGATCATTTCGACTCCCTATTGGCACGCCATCGAATTGCTGGACGATCGCCGTGGGGCTTTAGTTCCGTTCGGGAACCCCTCCGCAATTGCAGAGAAGACGATAGAGCTCCTGGATAATGACGCGGCGCGTCACGCGATGCGCAAGCGTGCCTATCTTTACGCTAGGGAAATGGTCTGGAGTAGAGTTGCGCATCGTTATATGGAAAGCTTCGAAGGGGCGCGCGCGGAGCGCATGCGGAAACCCTGTTTTGTATTCCCGGACACGGCTTCGCGCGAAAGGGCCAATCGCTTACCTCCATTAAACCTCGATCACTTGCGCCGGCTGACGGACGACACGGGTATATTTCAGCATGCAATTTTTACTGTCCCTAATTACGGAGAAGGATACACAACCGACGATAACGCCCGCGCACTGGTCCTGGCTGTTCTTCTCGAGCAGCTGGGAACATGTGATGACCTGGGGGCGCGGTACCTCGCTTTTCTGGGGCATGCCTTCAACCCAGCCACTGGCCGGTTCCGAAACTTCCTGAGTTATTCACGGCAATGGATAGAAGCGGAAGGTTCTGAGGACAGCCACGGGCGCGCCTTGTGGGCGCTTGGTACGGTTCTGGGTCGATCTAAGCAGCAGGGACTCAGGGGAGCGGCCGGCCGGATGTTCGAATCCGCAGTTGCGGCGGTAGTTGGTTTTACCAGCCCGCGGGCATGGGCCTTCGCATTGCTCGGTATCCAGCAATATTTGGATTGCTTTCCCGGCGACAGGGACGCTCAGCAGCTGAGATCAGTCCTGGTCCATCGGCTGATCCAACTCTACGGCTCAAATCAATCGGCAAACTGGAACTGGTTTGAGGATGTCCTCGCCTACTCCAACGCCAGGTTGGCGCACGCCGTTCTGCTGGCGGGCTCGAAGAGTGGAGACGAGTCAGTCGTATCAGCCGGTATCGGAGCATTGGATTGGCTTATGACCGTGCAGCGCTGCGAGGAAAAAGGTCACTTCGTCCCGATCGGATCGCAGGGGTTTTATCGCAAGGCGGGCGAGCGGGCTCGGTTTGACCAGCAGCCCGTAGAGGCGGGTGGCGCGGTCTCGGCATGTCTGGAAGCCTATCGTGTAACCAGAAACGATCATTGGCTGAAGCAAGCCTGGTCGGCGTTCAACTGGTTCATGGGCGAGAACGATCTCCGAATTTCGCTTTATGACGCGACTACCGGCGGGTGCCGGGATGGACTGCATCCTGAACGGGCAAACGAGAACCAGGGAGCGGAGTCGACCCTGGCATTCCTGATGGCTCTGGCGGAAATGCGCCTGTCTGAAGAAACCGAATTGTCGGTCACTAAAGTAAACGCTTTTGAATCAGCTGTTGTTTGTGGACCTTGATGTTCTCTTTGTCAATTGTGAAATCTTATGAGCGTTGCTGCTACTACAACTCGTTTTGAGCCTTTGCTTCATCGCCATCCTGCCAATCCGATTTTGACGGGTAAAGAATGGCCTTACCCCATTAACAGTGTGTTCAATGCCGGCGCAACCCTGCTTGCGGATGGGTCAACCTTATTGCTTTGCAGGGTGGAAGACCGACGCGGTCTTTCACACCTCTGCGCTGCTCGCTCAAAAAATGGAGTGGATCGATGGGAAATCGACAGCGAGCCCACATTGATGCCGAACCCCAAGGAATTTCCCGAGGAGATATGGGGAATTGAGGATCCGCGAATCACATTCGTACCTGAATTGCAGCAGTACGTAGTGACGTACACGTCGTATTCCCGAGGCGGTCCTGGAGTTTCTTTAGCATTGACCAGGGATTTCCGAAACTTTGAGAGATACGGCGTGATTATGTCGCCGGACGATAAAGATACCGCTCTTCTGCCTCGCCGAATTGATGGTTTCTGGGCCCTGATCCATCGGCCGATGACGCCGCTCGGCTCGCACATGTGGATCTCTTATTCTCCCGACTTGCGCCACTGGGGAAATCACAAGCTGATGCTGGAAGCCCGGCGTGGGGCATGGTGGGACGCCAACAAGATTGGCCTGTCGCCACCGCCGATCGAAACTTCCCGAGGTTGGTTGGTGATTTACCACGGAGTACGGCACACGCCGTCGGGCTGCTTGTATCGATTGGGCCTGGCTCTCTTTGATCTTGAGAAACCGGAAAAATGTTTGCTTCGTGGGGACTCATGGATCTTTGGTCCCGAGGCCGAGTATGAGCGGCATGGCGATGTCCACGATGTTGTTTTCCCCTGTGGATACACCATGGCGGCCGATGGCGATACGGTTAATCTCTACTATGGGGCTGCGGATTGTTCCATAGCTCTGGCACAAGGTAGCGTGCAGAGCCTCTTAGACTGGTTGGATGCCAATGGATCCTGCGAGCGGCGGCGCGAATCGCGCTGAGCAGTTTTGCAGATAACTGTTTGTCTTTGAATCGTATGAAAAAACAATACCTTCACCTCGCCGCCTATCGTTGTGACAAGTGTAGTGGACCATTCGTGGCAGCATCACTTGCCGTGCGTCAGAACGAGATATCGAAAGAAACCGAGATCTGTCAGGTAGGAAAGATTTGTCTGGCGTGCGGCAATACGCAATGCCTGGCGACGGAGCTCAATGCCGTTCGTCACTTTCCGCCTATTGAATGGGAATCGAGCACGGGTGTCGATGTCGCCCACATTCATACCGCGTTCGTGGAAATGCTGGATCGTGCACGATGACCATTTATCTTCCTTGCCAGCACTCCAGACGGTGCTTATGAGTGATGCATCCAGGCATGTGACGGCTCTCATCAAAGAGTGGTTGGCTCTGAACAGCGCGGAGGCAACAGTCACGACGGTGTCGTCAACCCCGGCAGATCTCGAACGATCGAGCGCTCAACGGAAGAAGCTCAGGCAGGAACTCGTACAGGCTCTCGCAGCTCGTGGTCTGTAGAGGCCGGTGTAGTAAATGACGCCCAAGTTTCCAAACCTGTTCCTGAAAAAGCTGACCCCCGGGAGCGGGTCGTGCCGGCCATTTCCGCATCACTGCTCGACCCCTCGATGCCCATTACCCCTACTCCAGATACTCCAGAATTGTCCTTTTGACCAGCTATTCGAATTGATGGCGACGACATTGTACGAGCAACCGGATCTGCCTCGATCCAGGCAATAGGCTGTTATTAGCGCTTGTACATATCTTTCGTCTCACAACTACAGGTGAGGGAGAATTCCCGTTGGTCAGATTTAGAGCCATAATTAACGAGGGTCTCGTTCATTTATGCCGCTTCGAATTCTGATAGCAGACGATAGCAGGACCGTCCGGCATAGCCTTCACGGTTTGCTCGAACAAAATCCTGAGTGGGAAGTCTGTGCCGAGGCGGTGGACGGAGTGGATGCTGTCCGCAAGGCCGTGCAATGCCGGCCGGACATCATTATTTTAGATTTCTTCATGCCTGGGATGACAGGGGTTGAGGCGGCGCGAGTGCTTGGGCGTGTTCTTCCCGCTGTTCCGATTCTCATCGTCACGCTATACATAACGGCAGAACTGGTTAAACAAGCCAAAGCTGCAGGAATCAAAGGAGCTGCGCCCAAATCCGACACTCGTCAGATCTTCAATGGGATCGAGGCTTTGGTAAACAACCAGCCGTTTTTCGAGAGCAAGCCAGCGGAGCCAGCCGCCGAGCCGCTGCTCTGATTAGGCCGCAGATCCGCGCTCGGCGACGCCGTCCCTAAGCTGTTCCACGTGCCCCTCTGCTTTTGCGATGGCTAGCGTCACCCTCACGGAAGTCCCAGGTTCTTCCGAGAGAACCTCCAGAAGCCCGCCGAGCTCATTCACTCTTTCGCGCATGCCAGCAAGTCCGACTCCCAGATCAGAGCCACCGCGAAAAGTTTCCAGTTGCTCCGGCCTGAATCCACGGCCATAGTCTCTCACCACGAGGGCGGCGTGACCGTCTTCCAGCCCAATGCGCACGTTCACTTTCCGACTCTGAGAATGGCGGTGCACATTGGTTAAGCTC
Organism: Terriglobales bacterium; assembly: GCA_035691825.1. Lineage (GTDB taxonomy): Bacteria > Acidobacteriota > Terriglobia > Terriglobales > Acidobacteriaceae > Gp1-AA122. The sequence goes on from DASSIO010000190.1 coordinate 28,644, forward strand.
TCCTGTAGTGCCCGGAACAAAACCATTTCCACGTCCCGCGGCAGCCGTTCGAGGCGTGGCGAAATTTCCAGATTAGCCTGGATGCCACTGCGCTTGGCGAAGCCTTCCACATACCAGGCTGCGGCAGAAGCCAATCCGCTCTCGTCCAGCATGGGCGGATGCAATAAGTACGAGATCGTACGTATCTCGCAAAGGCAGCTGTCGACCAATTGGTTCGATTCTGCCAACACGTCGTTGGCGTTCGTAAGGTTCGGCTGGTTCAACTGCGCGAGGTTCATCTTAAGTGCCACCAGGTACTGTCCCGCGCTGTCATGCAGGTTGCGGGCAATGTGTCGCCGCTCCTCGTCCTGCACGTGTTGCAAATGGCTGGAAAGCCGGCGCAGGGATGCGGTGCGCCGTTCCACCAGAAACTCCAGTTGATCATGCGCTTGTTGCAGTGCTTCTTCAGCCTGTTTGCGCTGGGTGATGTCGTAAAAACAATTAATGGCGCCTATGATTTCTCCGCTTTGCGCCTTCAACGGGCGGATGTTTACGATGACGGTGACCTGGGTATGGTCGGGCCGTTCAATACGAACTTCCGCATCCCGCGCCTCTGACATTTCGCCTTTTACAACCTTCGCCATGGGGGACTGCTCATGTGGCATGAAACTGCCATCGGGTCGAAATAACTTGAATGCCCCGCAGAAGCGTTTGTCCGTGTCGCCGATTACCGGTGCGCGGCCCCACAGTTCTGCAGCACGGTGGTTGAATTCCTGGATCACACCCGAGCCGTCGCAGGAATACACGGCCACCGGACCTAAGTCAAACAAGATGCGGTAGTGCTCCTCGCTTTTGCGTATGGCATCTTGCGCCTTGTTGCGCTCGATCAGGTCTGCGGCCTGCCGCGCCAGAATGTCAAACACGCGCAGATCGCGTTCAGAAGGTTGGTGCGGGTTGCGCCAATGCGTTGAGATCATGCCGACGATCTTTCCATCTCGCGAGATCAGGGGCGTGGTCTGGCAAGCGTGAATGCCGGTTTGCAGGTACATGGCCTGGTCGTCCGTGCCGGTCATGAACTCGCATTTCTCCACGTCTGTGGCCACCACGCGTTGGCCAGTACGCAAGGCGGCGCCGCAGGTCGAGCCCGGCGAGTCCAAGCCCACCCATTCCCAGAATTGGGCCGCTTGTGGGCTGAATCCCCGGAAAGCGAGCAGTCGGAGTTCACCTCCGCGGCCTCTCTCGGGATGAAGCATCTGCATGCTCGCGAAATCAGATCGCATTATGGAAACTGCGCCGTCCAGGATCCTTTCGTAGAGCGATTCGACATCTTCTTCCTGTATCAGCTGAGAACTAATGCCGTGTAAAAGCTTGGTGTCGGCAAGTTCACCCTGCAGATGGGCTTCGCTAACGCGCAGAGCTTCTTCCGTACGCTTGCGCTCGGTAATGTCGCGGGCGATTTTCGATGCCCCGGTGATTCGCCCCTGAGCATCTCGTATGGGAGAAATCGTCAACGAAATGTCGAGCAATGAACCGTCTTTGCGCCGGCGAACGGTTTCGTAATGATCGATAGCCTCGCCCCGGCGAATGCGGTTCAGAATCATCGGCTCCTCCTCAGCCTGATCACGAGGAATTAACATGGTGATCGATTGACCGATCGCCTCCTGTGACGTGTAGCCGAATATCCGTTCCGCTCCTCGATTCCAACTGGTAATCACGCCGTTGAGATCTTTGCTGATGATGGCATCGTCAGAAGAGGCGACAATAGCCGCGGTCTCCGCGTTTTGACGTGTCCGGTAGTTCTCTCGAAGAAGGGCGTCGCCCAGAACTTGCAGCAGCTCGCCATTCACAATTAACCGGTTCTGTGGTACCGGTTGCTGTTGTCGCGCGATTTCCCACAGCCGATCGAACGCAATGCCGGCCTGGCGCGCCAGGCTCTGAATTTCCGACACCTGGGAGAAATCAGCGAGAACGTATCCGCCCACCGCCGCGCCCACGATTTTTCCTTCGAGTACTAGCGACGTCCCGACTACGGCCAAACCGTGGAACTGGGAAACGATGACTGCTGCGCGATCTTTGGTCTGTACAATGCAGCGGCGCACGCATTCGGCAAAGATGCCCGGGTCGTAGCCACGCTCGTCGAACAACCGAAACAACGGGGTAGGATGAATCGGCCCGGAAACGGTGCGCAGCTCCGCGTCAAATAATTTAACCGTCATGTGGGTGGCCACGGCATATTTCTGCAATGCCGTTTCCCACAGATCGGAGCTGAACAGCACGTCGGTAGAAGGATTCATAAAAGAGGCTTGTCCTTTGCTTGCCGCGGGCGTCTTATGCTGTGGCGCTCGGGCGCTCGCGACACCAGACCGCCGTAAGTGGAAAATGGCAGCCGGGGCACGGGCAGCTCTCGCGGCAGCACGCGCATACCTTTGCCGTCAACGATCTCGCATTCGTGCGTGATCCGGTCCACGGGATTTGCCCGCATCTTGCCAACGGTCAGGCCAAGCCGGAAGGAATCACCGAGTTCGATCCAATTCATCAGAATGATGTTGTCCACCAGCGAACTCATGGCGAAGTCGCCCATCATGGAATTCATGCCCAGCATCTCGGGGTTTTCGTGGTTGTACACCGCGACAATCTGGTGCTCCTTCATCAGGGCAACGAGGGCGTGAAAGAAGTCGCGAAAAACTCTCCCCCCGGTGCCAAGAGCCGAGCCATACGTGGAAAGACTGTCAATTAGAACGCGCTTGGGTTTGAATTCTTTCACCACTTCTTCGATGTGGTGAAAATGCACATCCACTTCGATCTCCTGAGGCGGCTCATATTCCACGCGCACCAGCCCGCTTTTCATGTGTTCTGGAAGATCGATGCCAATGCTGGCGGCATTGCGGAAGATCTGTTCGACCTGCTCGTCGAGTGAGAGCATCAAGCTGCGCTCGCCGCGCTTCGCTCCCTCGGCGATGAATTGAAGCCCCATCACGCTTTTGCCGACACCCGAGATTCCAGCCACAACCGTGGTGCTGCCCACAAAGTAGCCGCCGTTTATGATTACGTCGAGACCGGGAATTCCCGATAGCAGCCGCGTATTTGGATCAAAAGCCGCGGCTCGATCGCGGCCGGGTTTGCGCGGCGCCTGCACGCGGCGATACACCTGAACGCCCTTGCCATCGACGATGCGGAACGAGTGCCGCCCCATCTGAAAATCCTGTCCTCGCGACTTCACAATCTCGATGGAACGGCTGACCGCGCGCTGCGTGTCTTCCATTCTGAGGCGAATGACCGTGTCGGCAATGGATTCCTCAGGCAAAGCTGCTGACGAGTTCTCGTCTAAAAACAAAGCTTCGACTGCGAGAAGGGCAGTGAGGTTCTCACGCTGCAAACCCTCAGTCAGCACGTGAAAGGCTGAACGCGATTCGGGAGTACCGTTTCCGCCTACCAGGCGGCCAACGCCGTCGATGAAGATGCGGCGGGCGCCGATTTTTGCCGCTTCCTCCAGAAGCACGCTGTCCGCTTGCTGCAGCTCCTGGCGCAGCACCTCGCGGGTGGTGAACACGATCTTTAATCGCCGCAGTTCCTCAAGTTTGCGCAGGTCCCAACCCAGTCCCAAGGCATCACGCATGATCTTGTCGGGCGAGACCTCGAAGACCACGATGATTCCGGGTTCGTCGAACTGGCTCGCCCCTCGATATATAAACTCGACGCCCATGGTGGTCTTGCCGGCACCGATCGCGCCTTCTACCAGGATGACGTTGCCGCGCGGAATGCCGTTGGGCAAAATGTCGTCCAGTCCCGCGATGCCGGTCTTCACCAGATCGGGTTCAGCCATACGGTTCTCCGCTTCGTTTGTCTCAAGCGCAAACGCTCTTGATCAGCCGCAAGTGCTCACTGGGCTGCTCATTGCGCGGATTGCTCGAGTTTAAGATGGCGAGGATTTCCTGCCGCCCTGGCCGTGTGCACGCCAATTCCAGCAGTCGGGTCAGGTCTTTGCCCTCGGGGCCGTGAACTACCAAAAGATACATGCGGGCGGCGTGGGTTGGATTATGAAGCCGCTCCACAAAACCGGCAGCTATAAAGGTATCCAGAGCTTCGGCGACGACCTTCATGTCGCGTCCCACAAAAGCGGCGATTTGCTCGCTGGTCAAAAGTGTCCGCGGATGTCGGTAAAAGAAGACCAGCAGATCGAGATCACAGCTGTTGCGGATGAGAGAAGTGCGGGCGAGCAGCCGCCTGATCTCTGCCGGATCGGGCTGCGTCCTGGACGGCATAGAAGACCTTTCCTCGAATCGCACCCGTGCCGGGAAGCATTCATGATCGCAGGATCGGCCCCGCGGATACTACTTCACGCCAGGAGTTACCCCACCCTGAGTCTACACCCTATCGTTCACCATGTGTGCAGTTTTGTACATCTGTCCGATGACTGACTTTCGCCTGTGCTGGCCCTACAGTGATGCATTCGGTCTCATACAGCGCCAGGTGGATAGTATTTGCACGGGTCTTGCCCTATTGTTCAGTTTGACTTCCTTTTCCTTCCTCACCCGGTAGGGATCGACACAGACGTCGGTTGGCGATCCGCAATTCTCCAATCAAATGTTATGGAAGCAGGATCTTACTTAATCGCTAAGGTCACAATCGCGAGAGCGGATAGCGTTTGACAAACCAGTGGCGTGAGCGCATCCGCTAAGAACGTTTTTAATTACAGGAGGAAAGACGATGAAGCTTGATTGCAGGAACATTGTTCGAACGCTTATGTGCAGCGGTCTGCTACTCAGTATGGGAGTAGTGGCCCGGGCACAGGAGCCAACCAGTCAGCAGGCTCCGCCAGCTGCGGACAACACCAAGCTGAACCAGCGCGACCGCAGCATGGACAAACCCTCGGCAGAGCAGCAAAAAGAAAATCGCTCTGACCGGGAGATCACGAAACAGATACGGCAATCCATCATGAAAGACAAGTCACTGTCGACGTATGCGCACAACGTCAAGATCATCGCTCAGAACGGGCAAGTCACACTGAAAGGCCCGGTGCGGTCAGAGGACGAGAAACGAGCTATTGAAACCAAGGCCGCTGAAGTGGCAGGCCAGGACAAAGTCAGCAGCGAACTGAACGTCAAGGCGAAAGAATAAGGTTTGACCAAGTTTCATTCCGAAAATAATTAACTGATCAAAGGAGATCAAACATGGCAGGCAAAAATACAGCAGTATTTGGCATTTATTCGGATCGCGTAAGTGTGGACGGCGCCGTCGACGCTTTAAAGGCGGAGGGATTCCGGAACTCCGATATCTCCGTTCTATTCCCGGACAAGGGAGGCACCAAAAACTTTGCTCACGAGAAAAACACGAAGGCGCCAGAGGGCGCAGCCACCGGCGCTGGAACGGGAGCGGTGCTCGGCGGCGGATTGGGATGGCTGGTCGGCATTGGAGCCCTCGCAATTCCAGGACTAGGGCCGTTTATTGCTGCCGGACCTATTGTGGCAGCGCTTGCAGGAGCCGGGGCCGGCGGCGCCATTGGCGGCCTCACAGGTGCGCTGATCGGCATGGGCATCCCTGAGTACGAAGCCAAGCGGTACGAAGGTCGAGTCAAAGACGGGGGAATATTGCTGTCCGTGCACTCTGACGATTCCCAGTGGACCAAGAAAGCCAAGAACATTCTGGAGCACACAAACGCCCAGGATGTTTCCTCAACCGGGGAAGCAGCTGGCGAAAAGGACGATTCCACGACGATTCGTAGTGTCGCCTGATAGTGAGAGTAAGCGACCCGGGTTTTCTGAACGGAAACCCGGGAAGCTGTCCTATCTCTCGCTTGGCCCATGTCCGCGCTAAGATACCCAAGCGCTTCCGATTTAGTCAGTACGGGGCTCGCAATCATTCTGTCCACGAAAGAATATTAATAACGATAAATTACTAAACCAGGAGGAGAAATAGCGATGTACCACCACATAAAGAAACTCATGTACACGGTAAATGTCGGAAGTGCCGATCCGCGCTTTGGCAACATGTTGCTGGAGCAGTTCGGCGGCGCTAACGGCGAGCTGGCGGCGGCGATGCAGTACTCAGTGCAAGGCCTTAATTGCGATGATCCAGAGCGCAAAGACATGCTGATGGATATCGGTACCGAAGAATTAAGCCATCTGGAAATCGTGGGTACGTTGGCGCGCATGCACCTCAAGCCGATGAAGAAAAGCAGGGACTCCGCCGAGGCGGATCCGCTCATCGCGATTGCCGGCGGAGGGGGAGTGGGCTTGTTTAACTCCATGGGCGACGCCTGGACCGCGGACTACCTAAAGATAACCGGGGAACTTGACGTCGATCTGCGCAGTAACGTTGCTGCCGAAGCGCGAGCCAAAATAGTTTACGAGCGCCTGATCAACTTCTCGGATGATCCCGGAACCAAAGACGCTCTCCAATTCCTGATGACGCGCGAGATCACTCACATGAAGGCATTCACCGCCGCGCTGGAAAGCCTGGGCAAAGACCGGTTTTCCATCGGCAACATACCCCCAACGCCCGGCGTAGTCGACGAGTACTTCAACGACTCCAGCGGCATGGGCGATGAGGGTGAAACCGACGCTCGTGGCCCGTGGAACGAGGGCGGGCAATGGAAGATCGTGGAGTTCCCGGCTCTCGAACACGGAATCGAAGGCGATCAGGGAAAGACGGCAGCCAAGAGCAACAAGCAGGCCGGCGAAGAGGGCGGTAAGTCCCGAACCAAAAAGTCGGCATAAGCCAGAGCATTCAACCATCAACAAGCTTGAAAAAGGAGTCCGCATGGAAAACAAAGTTCGTAGTGGCGTTTCAGAGGATCGTTTCACAGGGGCCATCGAGTCGCAAACGTCCAAGATCCCAAGTTCCGGCTATCTGGCAGCGGCCTTCGGTGCCATCACCGCTTCCGCCATTCTGAAGATCGTGGGCAAGGATGACTGGGCGTTGTTTGTGGGACAGTGGCCGGCGGCATTTCTGCTCATGGGCGTTTACAACAAGATGGTAAAGCAGCACGGCTCAGACGCCTACAGCAAGGCTGCCTGAGGAATAAGGCCGGCTCGGCGCCTTGTAACAAGGGGCGCCGGGCGCGCGCCGAGTTTGAAATTACCCTTTGCCACAAGCGAAGGAGCACCAAGAAAGTACGAAGGAGACGTTATGTCGATTTTGGCTTGGATCGTGTTGGGTTTGATTGCTGGGTTCGTAGGCAGCAAGCTGGTGAACAAGACTGGCGAAGGAATAATTCTGGATATCGTGCTGGGCATCGTTGGCGCGGTAGTTGGGGGCTGGCTGTTCAGCATGTTCGGAGCCCACGGCGTCACGGGCGTAAACCTGTATAGCCTTTTAGTCGCTGTAATCGGGGCAGTACTGGTGTTGGTTGTTTATCACGCCTTGAGAGGCGGACGCGCGCGGGCATGAATTGACGCGGATCTCTCTGGTGAGAACTACTACGATGATGCGGGAGAGAAGAGCTGGATCTTTGACCACGGCCCGCCAGCTACCAGGCTATATGAGATCGTCATGGTTTTCTTACCAGTAGGAGGAGTCTCCTCCACACCGTCGGTAGTAGTCCTAATCACGCGGCCAGCCTCGCTGTATCTCTAAGTACATTTAGGCAGAACTAGCAGTGAGCAATCTTGCTCAGCTTTTAAGTGAGCCAGGCCCTATTGTGATAGTAGGCAGGGGAACCCGCAGTTGTAACTTTCCTCGTCGGCAAGCTCTGCCGACTGTCGTTCCAAACGTCATTAACAGCACGAATCGGGAGTCTTAATGAAACTCAATGTACTAAAAGCAATATGGATGTCCGCTCTGGCAATCGCATGCATCACGTTGGTTACGCCGACGATCGCCGCTGCTCAATCTCAAGAGAACCAGACCGTCAACCACTCTGACAGCAAAGACAACGCCAACAACCTCATGTACCAGCAGGGTCTCAACCATGGTCAGGCCGATCGCACCAATAATCAGCCTCACCAGTATCGCTTGCAGCCCAATGATTCCGACGACCGGCGCGCCTATGAGGCAGGGTACGACCAGGGTTATCAGAACAATCAGAGCAATCGGGACTCGAACCGTTACCCCGCTGGCGAAGTTGGCCAGTATGCTCCTCGGTCCGAACCGAATGGCAACATGGCTGCCCAGAACGGTTTTCAGGATGGTGCCAACGACGGTTTGCAGGACCGGCAGGCAGGCCACAGCTCTCGCGCCACCAAGCATCACAGCTATGAGCACGGCAACCGCGGCTACGAAGCCAGCTTCGGCAGCAAGGATCAATACAAGGCTTCCTACCGTGAGGCCTACATTAAAGGTTATGACAAGGGCTATAACGGCCAGGGCTCCGATCACCGGTAATCGCGTTCGAATGGCGCGGACCTTGTTGGTTTGAGCCGTCTCCAATAGGACAAGCCGAGTGAATGAGAACCTTCAGCGGGTCACGCGCTCACTCGGTTTTGTTTTGCAGTCCAGGGTCACTATGGCAGGCAGCAGACGTGAAACGACGGCCCTGAGGCGCGATTCGGTGTTCGCATCAGGTGAGCAAGGCACCTGGCTCACGATTAGACGATCTCTCGTAATCATCTACCACGATGTCTACGACGAACACCTCTTCGTATTCGCCGCCGGACTGTCTTACTATTTCGTGCTCTCACTTTTCCCGCTGCTGGTTTCCATGGCGGCGCTACTCCCGTATGTACCTATCCCACATTTATTTGAAGGTCTTCTGGGCCTCATGGCCCGGCTCGTACCGGGAGATGGAATGAGCCTGGTGCGCAACATCGTGTCTGATGTTAGTCACAAACACACTCCTTTCCTAACCCTGGGGTTACTGTTCACAATTTGGACGGCATCCAGCGGTTTCGCGGCGATCATCGACGGCCTTGACCTGGTTTATCGCGTTCGAGAAACCCGCCCCGTATGGAAGACTCGACCCATTGCGCTGGGACTAACCTTGTTTGCGGGATCTCTCTTACTGGTGGCCGTTGGACTGATGGTGGAAGGGACGCACCTGGGCATATGGCTGACCGGCAGATTTGGTCTCAATCCAGCCCTCCTCGCTATTTGGCGTTATTTCCGGTGGGGCATAGCGGTAGCTTTTGCAGTGCTCGCGGTAGAACTGCTGTATCATTTTGGTCCCGATCTGAAGCAACGCTTTCGGTCTAGCTTGCCCGGAGCCCTGGTTGCCGTCACGACCTGGATCGGTTTGTCATATCTGTTGGGAATTTATTTTCGACATTTCGAAAGTCTTGATAAAACCTACGGACCGTTAGGTGCTGCCATTGGCTTGTATGTGTGGTTCTACCTGTCCGGTTTTGCCATTCTGCTCGGCGGCGAAATCAATTTTCTGCGAGGCGAACTGACCCACTCCAGACTCGAACATTCGTCCAAACCCTCTCACTCTGACATTAATAATCTGAATACGGCGGCGTAAGTCTCTGACATTCAAATCCAGCATCGCCCGGTGACACGGCCTGCTGAGAACAGGCAGCCACATTTTCATTGGAGACTGCACTGGCTGTCACATCGACCTGCTACCGAATTCGGGCCCAGGTGGAAACCTGCCATAGGAAATTCAGAGCCGCTTAAAGGTTAGTACAAAAACCTCCCCGCAATCCCCCGCGCGCCGTACCGCAGCCATTTCGAAGAAATGACATTTCCACCTGAATCATATTCTTGTTGTCGCGGCCGCGCTGTCGCTCATCTTGCATTTTGTTCGCCGGCGGGAACGGGGAAGCGGACCTACGCATTAAGAGGTGATCCACCGTTAACAGGCCTATCCGAGCCCGAGATCTCAGCCCAAGAAGAAGAGCACGTTGCCAATTTTGAAAGACTTACGCAGCCACTAAGACCCGTTAAGTTTTTGTAAATACCTGCTCGACGCCACTGAAAAAGCTGGCATCGGCGGTTTCAACTCCGTCCCTGGCCATCATATTTTCAAGCCCTTTCCAAACATCATTCAAGTATCGTTTTGGCAGAAGTAGCAGTCTGAGTCGTCCAGAAGGTGAGAAACCCCGAAGGAGAACCTATCGAGGAACGGGCGTGGTGTCGACCGGTATATCACTCGATTCCGATGGCGAAAGTCTGGAACGATCGCAATAGCCGTACCCACTAACACATGCCCTGTAGTTTCGCTGTTGCTCAACGGCCGCCACTGCGGCGAATTCCTTCTGGGTAAGTTTGGAGTAGTCGCAGGATTCGCCTCCGCTTGTACACGCGGAAACGTTGCGCTGATGCTCGGCGGCGGCAATGGCCGCGGCTTCCGGTTTCGTCAGTTTCAATTGTTCGCAGGTGCTGAGACCATCCTCACAGGCGGAGATGTTGCGCTGGTGTTCTGCGACGGTCACTCGGTCTTCTTCCTGCTGGGTCAAATTAGAATGATCGCAAGTCCCGAAACCATCATTGCAATTCGAGGCGTTGCGTTGGCGCACCGCAATAGCTACCGCGCTTGCTTCCCGCTGGGTCAGGCTGGAACGGTCGCAGGTCTCGAAGCCATCTCTGCAATTGGAGAGGTTACGCTGGTGCTCAGCAGCCGCGATCGCTCTGGCTTCTCGCTGGGTCAGCTTGGAGTAGACGCAGATCCCGAGGCCGTCTCGACAATTGGAGAAATTGTGCTCGTGCTCAGCAACCGCCACGGCTCTCGCTTCCGCCACCGTCAACTGGGAATAGTCGCATGCGCCAAAAACGCTCCTGCAGTCCGAGAAGTTGCGTTGGTGCTCTGCTGCCGCAACCGCGCTCATCTCTGGCTGGGTCAGCGAGACGTCGCACGTGGCAGATCCCCTCGTACACTCTGAGAGATTTAGGCCTTTATCTGATGATTGAGCAACTAGAAAAACGCACGAGAGATTGAAGCAAACGAGTACCACGAAAACGAATCTTCGCATATTGAACTCCCAATTTCACTACCGTGTCGCCGGCCTGACGCCCTGAAACATGCAGTGGGCGAACATCTTGCGACGGAATCAGTTTCTCCCGGCAGGCGCTAGGCCGCGCTAGACGTTGGTTGCGCTGCGTCGTGCGCACGCAGAATCAGGGCAGCCCGAGTACTCGTCTGCGAAAAGTGGCAGGGCCAGAATACGCAGTCTTGAACTGTAGGTTCAGGAAGCCCTAGTCACATTGCATCCATGTCATTGGTCATCTCGACAAGTGCAAAATCGCGTGAATATCTAATATTCGGGTTTCCAATGAACTTTCCTTGCATGCCCGCAAAAACAATCAGGCTACAGAGCTTTCTGCCTGGGAGTCGGTGATGCGATCCAAAGCTTCGCTAAGCGATACGGTGGCTGCCGCCATCGCTGCTTCCGTCGGCGTCTGGATCTGGATCAAGCCGCTGCGACCCAAGTTGGGCGGTAGCGAGAATGCGTCCTGGTGCTGCATGATCCATTCCAGGTTGTGTCCCAGATCGTCAGATTCATACCCATTCTCGAAGTGAATTCCGCTCGTATGAAACTTGGAACTAGACATCCAGTATTCGCACGCCAAGAACCAATGACCTCGGACTGTGGATATCCAAAGCTTGAGATATTCGATGGAAGCTCGCGGCCCGAAGCCGTAATCAATGTGGACCAAGCCTGATGCGGCGGCGCCCATCAGGGCTGGCCAGTTGTCAGTGACCGCACACTCCAGGAGATGATCGAGACTCTGGCGTGGTTCGACCTTCATAGTGATTCACTTCCCGGTCTGCGCCCAGTCATCGAAGCATTCGATAGTCGCGGCTTAGGCTGCAGGAGCTCGATCGAGAAGAAAAATAGAAGCGCGGTGAGAATACTCGCAGCCATAAAACTTTGGTGCGAGAGTTCAAGAGGTACGATTGGATTGAACAAGCATGCAGCGAGCAGAAACAGGCTCATCCATACGTATCGGTGTGCTCCTGCGGCTTGGACGAGAACAACAATGGCTGACGCTGAGACCACGAACTGAAGCAAGGTACCGTAGGCGCCAAACGGACGCCAGAACAGGCCACCGATTAACACGGCAATTGCAGTACACTTCAAAATCTTGGCAATCATGAGTCCTCCTGCCTGGTGTTGCGCAATTGAAAGGTTATGCGACAATTTTTCTCGGCCTGCGAGGTAAGCCGCTCCATCGTTGCCGTGCTCTGGAGCGCTCGCGCGCCCATTGCACAAACGAGAAAATTCCTGCGAGGAACAAAATCGCCACCACGGTGGCGAGATTCTGGTCTGACTTGTTCATGAAAAGATCTCCCGGCTGTGCTAGCACCGTCATTCTCGTGCCCATTCCGCGCCATTTTGATCGGCCCTTCGCTGCAGGGCATTGTCCAGGCGGCAACTTTCTTGGATGTGGCGCCAGTTTGCGGAAATGAGGGTATATGGCATGCCGGCGAAGTGCTTGGGTGCAATCCCCGTGACTTCAAGACAATTGAAATTATGTTCACTCATTTTGGCTAAAATCCGCTTTAACGCCTTCCGAATGTTCTTTTCTCCCACAACTCCAAAGAACATCGCTTTTACTTCTCCGGCCATGAAGAAGAAGTTCCAGCCGGCGGCACGAATCTTGCGATCTAGAGCAAAGCCATCGAGAGATCGAGCTACGCTCCAGCTACCTACATAGGGATCACTTTCTATAGCCAGGGTCTGCGCCATTAGAGGTCGATCTTCGATGAGAATAGTGCCGACTTGAACGTGGGATGTCATGAGTTGGTCCAGTTGGGCTGCAGACGTCCTTACGCGAACTGCATCGCTGGAAGCGGTTTTCCGCATTCCAGGCAAAATTCTTTTGAGCGGGAAGTGATCAATCCACAGAAGGGGCACATCCGTTGTGAGCGAAAACCCGCTGGCCGTCGCGTCAGCTTTGAGCGCATCGCCACAGTAAGCTTTCTTACGTAACGAGTGACGAAGGTCCGCACGCCGGTACAGAATGGATGAACTATCGGTTCCATGGCTGACATCTCACCTGCAGGGAAACTGCCTCTGCCCCTGCTTCCTGATTAATCATCGAACAATTTAAAACAGAAAGATGGTCAAAAGTGACCGCTTTGAAGAGGGATGATGTGTGCTTATTCCCATCCTCCTCTTATCCCAGACAGTAAGAATCCGCCCCTTAATTGCCTCATTCCATGCTCAAACGCGCATCTAATGGGCAATGGGGTTGTTGAGGATCAAGCCAGTTCTACAAACGTGGGGCCGCACTCTACAAGGCCAAGTCCCGTCGCTTTCTATTGAAATCACTCGTGAATGCCCGCTGCGGTGTCCCGGATGCTATGCCTACGAAGACGCTCATCTGGGAAGGACGAACTTACGCAGTCTGTCCGATTTCAAAGGACAGGAACTGATTGGGCGTGTCCTCGACGTAATGGATAAACATAAGCCGCTCCACTTGTCTATTGTTGGGGGCGACCCGCTTGTCCGCTACCGGGAACTCGACGCTCTCTTGCCCGAGCTGGTCAAACGAGCACACATACAAGTTGTGACTAGCGCATTCCGTCCGATCCCTTTGTCCTGGGCCACGCTTTCGAACTTGCAACTTGTGGTCTCGATCGACGGCCTACCGCCGGAGCATGACCTCCGCCGCAGGCCCGCTACTTACGAGCGCATCCTCCGAAATATTCAGGGCCATCACATCGCGGTTCATTGCACCATAACCAGCGCGATGGTGAAGCGTAGCGGCTACCTTCCCGAGTTCGTCGATTTCTGGGCAGCCAATCCAGCCGTAGAAAAGATTTGGACGAGCATCTTCACTCCCCAGCGTGGCGCGGCTAACGTCGAATGTCTCACCGCCGATGAGCGGAGGAAAGTCGTTGAAATCCTATTGCGGGTTCGCCAGGATCAGGTCAAGCTGGATATGCGCGAAGGCATGATCAAGGAATTCCTATCCCCTCCCGCATCACCCGATCGGTGCATCTTCGCTCAAACCACGCGGACGCTCTCGGCAGACTTCAAGACACGGGTTGAACCCTGCCAGTTTGGAGGTGACCCTGATTGCTCGCAGTGCGGCTGTGTTGCCTCGATGGGACTTGCGGCAGTCGGACATCAGAAGCTCATAGGTCCACTCACTGCCGGTCATATCTTCTGGACCTCTTCCGCACTCGGCCGTTTCGTTCAGCGAGCCAAGATGATGTTGTGGAATTGCGCGGACCACATGGGGGCTAAATCGAAGGGGCCGGATCGTTCCGGTGTGGCTTATCGGGAAAATCTGAAAATCATCAACTGACGACAGCTGTTTGGTATCCGACCTCTGGGAACAAAGTCTTGCTGTCGTCATCGTCTCTCGCTGGCCAGCCAAGGTCGCGCCTCGGCTCGTCGGCACTTACTCTGCGAGATGCTTACGCTTCTTCTCGGTATTCAACGCATTACTAAGCAGCTCCGATGCGGCCGTAAACTTTTCCCTCGGAACATCATTCGCTTGGGGTCTATCTTTGTCGATCTCTGATATGGCTGCACAATACGCAGGGTATATGCGATCACAGAGCATACGATGTGTGTGCTCCCCAAACCCTCCGAACTTAACCGGCAACATCTCCTCGAAATTATCGGCTTCATTCTTGATGTGGAAGTGGACCATGAAATTGTCGGTAATATACATATCGCAAGTTTCAGCGTCGCCGACTTCGGCGAGCAGTTCGATCGCTTCCTCTCGCGATTGCGCACTCACGGCAGAGAAATCGCCGTTCTGCCATCGGCAAACGAACACAGGCATAGGGACACTCCTCAGGCTGGACATTAACTTCGCAATTGCTTTTCCGGGTTGCTTAGACGGGGTCAAGATAGACGCAGACTCTTGAGAGTGGCGCGGGCGATTCCACCGCTGATATCAGGAGTGATCTTCAATTCAAGTACCGTAACATGCGAGAGTTCACCCTTGTATATCTCGACTTCGCTAATCGTTTCGGGCGGACTGAAATTCCACTGCTGTCGCACAATTTCCAAAAACGAACTGCCGCCACGTCGAGACCATCGCGGAACGAATCTTGCGAGCGGATCGTTTGACTTCCTGACATCTCCATGCCAGCCTCGGGTCTCTCCTTGACGGCAGAGCATGCCTTAGGTTTATTGGGGTGACTTACACTGTGGCCAGAATCCCTGGCTCAGAACGACAAGCAGTAACAATAATGCAGGTCAGACAGGCTAACTGCTCATTTAGGTAGCTTGCGGCCTAGGCGGCTTAGTACGTACCGTTCGCTGTTCTGGGAACGTAATTGTGATCGTCTTTTTATCTCTGCTTATCTTCGGTGGTAAACTTCGCACAAGATGAATGACGACTTTTCTGCCGCAGTCGGTGAACTTCATATTCAAGCGATTCGGACCTGGTTCTGGCGCCATCATGGCAACCCTCCTGTCTGACAACACCTCAGTAAAAGAGCCGCTATCGAGGAACTCCTTCTCCACAACCGGCTGCTCCAGACCAGAGGAAGCCGACCAACAGCTACGATTACTCTAGACTAGTTGTGAACTGCAGTCTGATCAAAAGTGACCAGTCGGCCTCGCCCGAGACCCCGGGAGTAAGTCTGTCTAAAGTTGAACGCCAGCGCATGATTCGGTTTCAATGCTGTCCCTCGTTTAGAAGCAGTTTGAGTGTTCTCAGAGGCGGGGCATCCAGATGCATACACTACTGAAGATCCATGGTCTCCTTCCGGCGCTTCCCGAAGGCGCCAGGTAGCAGGTGCAGCGGCAATGTTTCTCACCTGCTGTGGAAAGATTTCCTGTTGTTCCCGGAGCCACTCCTGCTCGTCGCGCTCTTTTCGGAGCCACTTCTGCTCCTCCGGGTCGAAGTCACGAGCCGGCTTATACGATTCATCATTGGGCTCGCGCATGGTAAACGCTCCAAGCGTTGTAGACTAAGAGGAACGTATTTCAGATAAGCTGACTTAGCTCAGAGGATCTGAATGAGAAGAAGAACTTGCTCAATTAGAATGCTAGGCGTCTGTGCTGCTATTGTCAACGCGCCACACTCTCCGCGTTAGGAAGGCGCGCGTGGCGCTCTCACTGAAGTAGGTTCTTTGCCGCTACAGCTTTCGAACATGTACGCTTGTCCGCACGCAGCTGCGCAGTACTAAAAGTATGCCCGCACGTGCTACATCTCCACCTCGCAATCGGTCCCACCAAGCTTCCCGTACCAGGGGTAGGCTGGTGATTTTGGCTTGGACGAAATGCCATCACCAGTTCACCACCGCATTCGAGGCAATGTCGAGGTACCACGCTTATATCCATATACGAGCCCACCCGCGTTCGTCTGGTCACAATTGGACACTATGCCACATTGTCGGGGAGGCACTCCTCAAGATTTGGAAATTGAGTCACACGAGAAGCAACGAGTATCTCTGCAACGCTCTGTGGTCAGGTTGCGATCGGGCGAAGCTCGGGCCGACAATGTAGGTGACACCATCCCCCAGCGTGAATGCTGGGTCTGTCCGCGGAATATCGCAGATGGTAACGTGCCTCCGAGTTATTTGACACATCAGAATAATAAGTGTAACGTCACTTGGAGTGAGACTTGCATTCCTCTTCAGGTCCTCTGAAGTAAGTCAGTTAATCTGAAGTAGTTCCACACTTACTAAACGACATACCTGGAGGTCACATGTTTGATTCCCACGCGTCCGCGACACAAAAGCCCAAAGCTCCCAGCGTCCAGAAACAACCCTCTTCCCGAGCAGCGACGATTCCTGATGCAGGAAAGCTAGAAAGCAAAATTCGAGAACGCGCTCACCAACTTTTTGAGGGACGCGGTCGTGAACACGGCCACGATAAGCAGGATTGGACCCGAGCCGAGCACGAGATACTTAATAAAGAATCATAAAACAAGGAACATGGCTTCAGATTGATGTTGTTGGGTCGCCTTGCCCCGCCGCTCGAAGGCGGACACTTGTGAACAATCTGCGGCCGCCGCTCAGTCGTGCAGAATCACATTCAGCAATGAACTATGAACCTGGAGCCCACCTTCCGCTGAGTATTGGATAAGGCCCAGTTTCCGGAACCGGTTCATGAAAAAGCTCACTCGCGAACGAGTGGTGCCCACCATCTCTGCTAACGTTTCTTGGCTGATCTTGGGCACCACGGGCTCAGGTACTCCGTCTTTGCCAAAATGAGCCAGCATCAGGAGGAGGCGGGCGAGTCTTTTTTCGCTGGAATTGAATAGTTGGTCGACCAAGTCCTCTTCATAGCGGATATTGCGCGCCAACAAATACTCGACGAACATGTCGGAAAGAGCGCGTTCGCGATGGAGAACGTCCATCATCGCCTTCTTCTCGATCCGTAGCAGTTGACAATCTGTCATTGCCACGGCAGATCCCATGCGGAGGGCCTGGCCTGCGAGCGAGCCTTCACCAAAGAAGTTCCCTTCGCTCAGGATGCCGATAGTGGCTTCCTTGCCGGTCTTGGAAACCACGGTTAATCTGACCTTGCCCTTCTGGATATAAAAGACAGCGTCAGCGGTCTCTCCCTGAGTGAAAATCCCTTGTCTCTTGCCCACGGACAGGCTCTTCCTTCCAACGCCAATAGTCGCCAGAAACGTACGCGGGTTGAAACCGCGACCTTTTTTCGAAAGTGGATCGGAGCCCATCGTTCTTCATTGTAGTCCCCTAAACGGCATCGACAATGTGTATCGTTGTAGAATCACAACTCCCGGCCCGTGTGCGTGGCAGCGCAGGGACGGACTACTCTGAGGAAAGAGTCATTTCTCGGAAGCGGCCAGTCGCCGATCTAGATGAGGTTCGGTTCGTGGTTGTCCCGTGCTTAGTTCGCACTTCTCTCCGGGCTTGGCGCCACAGGTGGGACACCGCACTGCTAATATTTGCTTGTCCGTGAGCTTCATTAGCACACAGTGCATCGTTGCCCGGCCACAAAGATGGTCAATTTTGACCCGTATTCCCTGTGAACTTTTTTCGCCTTTGTCCCATCCACTCCTTCGCGACTGAGAACGACCTCAGAAGGCGTTCGTTAGTCGTGGGCACTTTTGCCCAGAAACCTGTTGGCGCGCCCAGTCCAATTAGCTTGCTATCCGTGGATGGGCAGCGTACGATACAAATTGTACGTTAGACCGAATCGGTCCAGAGCAGCTCTCGCCTCATCAGCAAGTCCCCTGCGCAAGTCTTTTCCGACTCTTTCCAGCGTAAATTCAGAAAAGGACAATCAGTACATTTCTATGGAACAAGGAACAGTTAAGTGGTTTAACGACGCCAAAGGCTATGGCTTTATCAGCCGCCAGAACGGCGAAGACGTGTTTGTGCACTTTTCCGCCATCCAGGCGGGTGGATTCAAGAGCCTGCAAGAAGGCCAGACCGTCGAGTTCAGCGTCACCAAAGGCCCGAAGGGTTGGCAGGCGGAGAACGTCCGGCCGGTTTAAATGGCGATCGCCCGGGAGGCGACTCGATTGCGAATCGCCCTCTCTCCCTCTCTCGCCCGCCATAATGGTGTTCGAGCCGAATTGCTAAGACCATCGTTGTATCTGGGCATTGATCTGATGACGTGACGACGAAGGCAAGTCGTGCCCCTGCTTTGGCACCTGCGTCACAAAGATCAGGATTCAAATTGCATTGGCTGCAAAACAGGTTGTAGAAGCGTTCCTAAAGAAATCGCCAAACGCTGTCCCGCCGCTACCGCGCTGCATGCGTCGGAGTTAAAGGCATGATGCTTATTTTCATCGGGAACTTGGGCCCTGAGGCCACAGAAGAAGAATTGCGCAAATTGTTCGCGCTGCACGGCGCGGTGGACAGCGTTACTCTCGTAAAGGATCGCGATACGGGCCAAGCGCGCGGGATTGCATTTGTCGAAATGAGGAACACCGCTGAGGGTGAGACTGCGATTTCATCTCTGGACGGAGAAATACTGAACGGCCGGACCCTGAGAGTGAATGAGGCGCAATCAAGGCCGAGCGAAGATCCAACGCACCCATCGTCTCACGCCAGGGACCATCGTCGGCACCGAATTTAGCGACGGTTTATTCGCGTTTTTTGTTTCCGTCGACCCACCCAGGGCAAAGACGAATAAGAACGCAACCAAATCGGACAAACCCTTCGCTGGCGCAAATGGCAGTAAAAAAGCCACAAGGCCGACAGACGGACTGAAAAGCCCATGAAGATTCCATTCTTTGTTGTGGCAGGAGTCTTTCTCGCCTGGACTCTATGGGTCGTGTTGAGGCCGACGTCGCTTCCCCAGTGACCATTCACCCGGCAAGGTGGCCAGAGCAACCTGTTCCACGCTTTCAGAGTAGTTCGGCAAACCGTAGAGGGGCAAATCCGTAACCCCATTGTTCGCTCCAGAGATGCGATTGGGCGCAGCTGTCAGTCAGACCCTCGCGACGAAAGGCAAGCACATTGCTTACTCACCAGACCGCCCGCGATGGGTCCGAGCAAGGAAGAAGGCCGGCTTGCCAGAGGATCTCGTGCTGTACTACGCTCGTCCCGACTTCGGCAGCTACGTGTTGCAGAAAACCGGCAACATCGCCGTGGTCATGAACGCAATGCGCCATTCGGACGTGAAGACGGCCATGACGTACCAGCACCCTGAATTGAACGTCGTGCGCGAGGCAATCAACGCTCGACAACTTTCAGGGCACGTTTTGGGGCACAGGTCAGAAATGACCGGAGAAGCAAACTAGCAACTGGCTGAAAAGTTTGGCTGCCCCCCAGGGATTCGAACCCCGATATGCTGATCCAGAGTCAGCTGTCCTGCCGTTGAACGAGGGGGCAGCAACGTGTAAGGCCGGAACCCGCTTCCACGGGCCTCATCGATTCTAGGGTTTGCTCTCGCAGCGGTCAACTCGTCAGGGGCAACGCCACACCCTAGCTGTCCATCTCAAAGACACCCCAGGAGGAGAAAACCATGAGTACCTCGACTGCTAATCCGACTGCCAATCAGTGTGGGCATCCTGGCTGCACCTGCCGGGTCGAACCGGGACAACAATATTGCAGCACCGCCTGCGCCGATTCCGCACGCCAGGGACAAAGCGCAACCCAGGCGCAAAGTTGCGGTTGCAATCACCAGGATTGTGCTCTAGCCGCTTAACCACGGCCGCGAACGGCTTGGGAGCGGCTTTCTCGAGCATGCTTGGCTGTTCGCGCAACGCAAGAACCTCCGCAGGACAAGTGTCTGTACCGCTTCCGGCCGCGTTGAATTACAAAGTCGCAATGGGCTCGCACTTTCTCCGCAACTCATCAGTTGCCATATGATGCTGTCGGCGAGAAAATCTCCGGACAGCCTTTTGGCTCAGTCCGGGTGGGAGGAGACATGGTCACCAGCGTTGGTAACATCCAGCAGCTCAGCGATTATTCCGAAATGGCTCGCCGGCCACTTGAGGCGGAACACTGCGCCTTGATTGTGATCGACATCCAGGAGAAGCTGCTGCCGCCAATTTTTCGCCGAGAACAGCTGGTGAAGAACTCTCAGCTTGTAATCCGGCTGGCGACCATCCTAAAAATCCCCGCGCTTGTGACAACGCAATACTCCAAGGGACTCGGCTCCACTGTTGTCGACCTCACTTCCCTGCTGCCGGAAAAGGAGGCAATCGATAAGTTGCAGTTCTCCTGCTTCGGAAGCGATCTCTTCTGCTCGGCCGTCCGGCGCCTTCCGGGCAATCGCAATACCCTGCTGCTGTGTGGAATGGAGACTCACATTTGCGTCATGCAGACGGCCCTAGCGGCGCTGCGTGAAGGCTATATTGTGCATGTGGCTTCCGATGCGGTCAGCTCACGCACGGAATGGAACTGGACGGTGGGTCTGGAAAGGATGCGCGCTGCCGGGGCTATCATCTCCTCCACTGAAATGATCATCTACGAACTTCTGCGCTCGTCTGGAAGCGCCAGCTTTAAAGAGATGCTGCCCTACCTCAAGGGATGAATCGCCCAGCGCGAAATCAAGCGAAATTGCGGAACAAGAATGCGGCAATCACCCGCGCGCGTAGCCCGTCATCTCTGCGGGTTGCTGGCCGCCTCCTTTTTCTTGACCCGAACCACGGTGATTTTCGAAAAGCCTTCTTCGAAGGTGGGAGGACGCAGTTTTCCAGCCATGCGGCGCATCACATCGTCGGGAACGACTCGGCGGCGGCGCTGGTTACGCTCCACGCAAACTTCCGTGGGGACGTCGAAAAACACCGCGTGCACATCATAGCCGTAATCGCGGGCCATTTTGATCCAGGTATGGCGGTCGTGCGGAGTGAGGTTCGTGGCGTCGACGTAGTTGGTCGGGCGGCGAGCGATGAGGCGCGCTTTCAACATGGAGCGCAAGTTGGAGAACACCAGGTCCTGATAACGCTGCTCCGCAGGATCATCAAACAGCAATTGGCGCAAAACATCGCTGGACAGCGGACTAATATTATGACGCTTGAACCAGGAACTCTTGCCCGATCCGGGGAGGCCGATTGCAAGTACGACCACTCCTTTCGGAGCTTGAGGTTTCGTGGCCGCGGGCACGGAAGCCGGAGCGCCCTCCTGCGGCGCAGTTTCTGCTTCGGGCATCAGTGTCGGTTGCAACGGCGTGGGAGGTGTTTGTGCTTTTGCTGGCCGCCGGCCGCGTCCGCCGCGTCCGCGACGGCGACGACGGCGAGGCGACGTTGGACCGGAGTCTCCCTGCGCAGCAGATTCCGACTGTGAGTTCGCCGTGACCGGCTCCGGTTCTTGCTCGCGAGCATCTTCCGCAGGCATGACTTCTTCCTGAGCTCTTTCCTCGGCCAGTGGGGCAGCGGGCGGTGGTGCCTCAAAATACGCTGGCCGCAATGGCTCCTGCGCGCTGGTCCCGGCAGCTTGTTCTTCCTGAGGTTTTTGCTTGCGGCGCTTGAGGCGCTCGCGCATCCATTTGCGCATGAATGGCTTGTAACACACCGGAGTACTTCCCGGCAATGCAGTCTAAGAAGACACCGCCAGGCAGTTCAAGCGTATGCCCATAACTGACTTAAAATAACTTCATGGACATTCCGGATGCCCTGGCCCGAGCAAAATATATTTCGCTGGAGACCTTTCGCAGGAACGGCGTAGGCGTCCGCACGCCAGTCTGGTTTGCGGAAACCGATGGCAAGCTTGTGCTCTTCACCAATCCCGGTTCAGGCAAGGTGAGACGTATGCGCAACAATCCCCAGGTGCGGGTGGCGCCTTGCACGATACGGGGCAGAGTGACCGGACCGGAATTTGCGGCCATGGCACGAATTCTGTCACCAGAGGAATGGCCTCGCATCCGCAAACTCATGGAGCGCAAGTACTGGCTGATGAGAGTCCCGTTCCTGTGGAGCAAAGACAATATTTTCATGGAGCTGGAGCTAATTTGAAACGCGCCTTTTTAACCCGAGAGCCTCCCTGCGTCATTTGCTGCTGACTCTACGCGCCTGATAACATCAAAGGTCCCTCAGGGTCATGCTGGTTTCGTTCTCATAAATTTCATGGAGGCGATATGGCAATCAAAGTAGGTATTAACGGCTTCGGCCGCATTGGCCGCAATATTTACCGCACGGCACTCAACGACCCAAATGTTGACATCGTGGCTGTCAACGATCTGACTGATCCGAAAACTTTGGCCCACCTTCTGAAGTATGACTCGATCCTGGGCAATCTGACGAACAACATTACCGCCGGACAGGATTGCATCAACGTGGACAGCAAGCGGATCCGGGTATTCGCGCAGCGCGACCCGGCACAGCTGGATTGGGCTTCGGTTGGAGCGCAGGTGGTGATCGAGTCAACCGGAAAATTCACCAATGCCGAAGATGCCAAGAAGCATCTGCGTGGACCGGTAAAAAAGGTGATCATCAGCGCGCCCGCTAAGAACGAGGACATCACCGTGGTGCTTGGCGTCAACCATGACAAGTACGATCCCGCCAAACATCACGTCATTTCCAATGCCTCGTGCACCACGAACTGCCTGGCGCCGATTGCCAAGGTGGTCAACGACGAATTCAAGATCGTGAGCGGGACCATGACCACGATCCATTCCTATACCAATGACCAGGTCATTTTGGACTTCCCCCACAAGGATTTGCGGCGGGCGCGCGCGGCGGCAGTATCGATGATTCCAACCTCGACCGGCGCGGCCAAGGCCCTGCACCTGGTTATTCCCGAACTCAAGGGCAAGCTGGACGGGTTCGCCATGCGCGTGCCGACGCCGAATGTATCGGTTGTGGACCTGGTGGCTTTCGTAGAGAAGAAGACGACGGCGGAGGAAGTGAACGCCGCCATGAAGAAAGCCTCCGAAAACGGCTCGCTCAAGGGCTATTTGGGTTACGAGCAGAACGAGCTGGTATCCATGGACTTCCGCGGCGATTCGCGTTCCTCGATCGTCGACGCTCCCATGACGCGCGTGGTCGCGGGCAATTGCGTCAAGGTGATCTCCTGGTATGACAACGAATGGGGATACTCCTGCCGTGTGCGCGACCTGATCAACTACATCGGCAGTAAGGGTCTGTAATCCCAAGCGAGGTGCGGCGGCGAAGTGCCGCCGTCATTTCTCCTGCTCCTTCACGCCGGAGAAACGCTCGGACCAGCTTTGAGGAGACAGCCATGTCTAAGCTTTCCATTCGAGATCTTCCTCTCAACGGACACCGCATCTTTATGCGCGTGGATTTCAATGTCCCGCTCGACGATGGCGGGCGCGTGATGGATGACACCCGCATTCGCGAGACCCTGCCCACCATTGAGTATGCATTGCGGCACGGAGCGCGGCTTATCGTCGCATCCCACCTGGGGCGTCCCAAGGGCAAACCCAATGCGAAGATGAGCCTGAAGCCGGTCGCCGAGCGCTTGCGCATGCTGTTGGATCGCGAGCTGGCGCGTGGCGAAAACGTGGGCTTCTGTCCTGACTGCGTCGGCCTCGAAGCCGAAGAGATGGCGGGCAAGTTGGAGAAAGGCCAGACG
>DASSIO010000191.1:0-17304 GCA_035691825.1 Terriglobales bacterium
CATTCTCTTAAGAGCCAGATCGCAAGTCAATCCGGTGAACGTACCGGAGTTGATGAGGATTCCATTTTCCGTTCCCGTAAACGCCGCCTTTTGGATATCCACATCCGCGGCAGGCTCATTTCCCGGGCGCGGAGCAATGACTTGGCGAATAGGTAACCCGTACTTGGTGGCAAATTCGTGATCGCGCTCGTCATGCGCCGGCACCGACATGATTGCGCCCGTGCCATAGTCCATAAGAATGTAATTGGCAACCCAGATCGGAATCTTCTCGCTGTTGAACGGATTGATGGCAAACCGGCCGGTATTCAGACCATGCTTTTCGATTTCGCCTATATCGCCAACTTCTTTTGCTTTGCGTTGTTCGGCCATTAACTGATCAACCTGAGCGCGCAACGTGGGATCGGCTGAGGTGAAATCAGCAACGAGCGGATGTTCGGGAGCAAGCTGGATGGAGGTCGCGCCGTAGATGGTGTCGATACGCGTGGTAAACACGCTAATCGCACCGCTCGCGGCCTCGAGCCTGAAATCAACCAGCGCGCCTTCACTACGGCCGATCCAGTTGCGCTGCATGACGCGCACCTTTTCGGGCCAGTATTCGAGCTTGCTGAGGTCGCGAAGCAATTCTTCCGCGTAATTGGTGATGCGCAAAAACCACTGCTCGAGGTCTCGCTGTTCGACGCGCGTATCCTCGTGACGCCAGCAGAAGCCTCCGGCAACCTGCTCGTTAGCCAGAACCGTGGCGCACTTCGGACACCAGTTCACTTTGCTCTTCTTGCGGTACGCGAGGCCACGCTCATAGAGCTTGAGAAAGAACCACTGGTTCCAACGATAGTAATCGGGCAGGCAAGTGGTCACTTCGCGTGACCAGTCGTAAGCAAAACCAAGGCGCTTCATCTGCGCCTTCATGTTGGAGATATTGCGGAGAGTCCACTCGCGAGGCGGAGTGTTGTTCGAGATCGCAGCGTTCTCGGCAGGCAATCCGAACGAATCCCAGCCCATGGGATGGAGAACGTTGTAGCCGTTCATCCACATGTAGCGGGCGAGGGCGTCGCCGATGGCATAGTTGCGGACGTGTCCCATGTGGAGAACACCCGAGGGATAGGGCAACATCTCCAAGACGTAATACTTCGGCTTGGTGGATTTGGGTTCGGCGGCGTAGAGCGAGGGATCCTGCTGCCAGCGCTCGTACCACTTGGTCTCGACCGCATGAGCGTCGTAGCGCTCGTCGCGAGCCATTTTGTCCTGTTGGGCTTCCTTGGGCATAAAAACCAGGTATGGGTTAAACCTTGATTTTACAAGACGAGGGGTTGGAGCCGGGAATTTGCGGCAGTGCTCAGTCGTGTCGTCTAGTTGCAGGTCTAGCTTACTGATGCGCGCTTGGCCCTTCCGTAGGCGTGACCATGGGAGTCATCGCTTGTGTAGCGTCGCCGACCTGCGCCATCGCCTGCTCGGGCAGCGGCGATTCCAGAGCCACGGAGAGAACCTGG
The DNA here is from genome assembly GCA_035691825.1 of Terriglobales bacterium. Lineage (GTDB taxonomy): Bacteria > Acidobacteriota > Terriglobia > Terriglobales > Acidobacteriaceae > Gp1-AA122. The sequence goes on from DASSIO010000191.1 coordinate 1,488, forward strand.
TCCATGCTCTCCGCGAAGTGGAGCTTCATTTCCTTGCGCAGGTTTTCGGGAACTTCGGCCAAGTCCTTCTCGTTGTCCTTGGGAAGAATTACCTCAAACAAACCGGCGCGATGAGCGGCCAGCAGTTTCTCTTTCAGGCCACCGATAGGCAGGACCTTGCCCCTCAGAGTGATTTCGCCAGTCATAGCAATGTCACGCCGCACCGGAATCTTGCTCAACGCGCTCGCAATTGCGGTAGCAATGGTGATACCGGCGGAAGGACCATCCTTGGGAATGGCGCCTTCGGGAACGTGCACGTGGATGTCGAGGTTGCGATAAAAGTCGCGCGAAAGTCCGAGACGCTGGGCGCGTGAACGCACGTAAGACATGGCTGCTTGCGCCGACTCTTGCATGACGTCGCCGAGCTTGCCGGTCAGGGTCAGCTTGCCCTTCCCGTCAACAACGGTGACTTCGGTGCTGAGAATGGAGCCGCCAACCTCAGTCCACGCCAGGCCGGTAACCAGGCCGATTTCGCTCTTCTCGTGCGCGAGGGTATCGCGGAATTTAATGACGCCCAGAAAGTCATTTACGTTTTCGGCATTGATGGCGATGCTATAGGATTCGCCTTCTTTGACGACCTTGCGAGCCACCTTACGGCAGACATTGCCGATCTCCCGTTCAAGGTTGCGCACACCGGCTTCGCGGGTGTAGCTGCGAATGATGCTGGTGATGGCATCGTCGGTGAATTTCACGTTCTTGTCGCTCAAGCCCGCCTGAGCCATCTGTTTTTTGACCAGGAACTGCTTGGCAATTTCGACCTTCTCCTGCTCAGTGTAACCGTGGAGGCGCAACACCTCCATGCGGTCTTGCAGGGCCGGCGGGATGGTGTGCATCACGTTGGCGGTCGCGATAAAGAACACCTGCGATAAGTCGTACTCCACGTCAAGATAATGATCGACGAACATGAAATTCTGCTCGGGATCGAGCACTTCGAGCAGGGCGGCAGAGGGGTCGCCGCGAAAATCCATGGACATCTTGTCGACTTCGTCCAGCATGAATACGGGATTCTTGGTGCCCGCTTTCTTCATCATCTGGATGATCTGACCGGGCAGGGCACCGATATAAGTGCGGCGGTGACCGCGAATCTCAGCCTCATCGCGCACTCCGCCCAGGGACATGCGCACAAACTTGCGGCCCGTCGCCTTGGCGATCGACATCCCGAGCGAGGTCTTGCCAACTCCAGGAGGTCCAACAAAACAAAGGATTGACCCCTTGGGATTTTTCACCAACTGACGGACGGCAAGAAATTCGAGAATGCGCTCCTTGATCTTCTCCAGACCGTAATGATCTTCGTTCAGGACTTTTTCTGCGCGGGAAATGTTGCGGATTTCCTTGGACCGCTTCTTCCACGGAACCGCGAGGAGCCAGTCAAGGTAGTTGCGGGACACCGTGGATTCAGCCGACATAGGCGGCATGGCTTCGAGCTTCTTCAGTTCCTGCACAGCCTTGTCTTTGACTTCCTTGGGCATTCCCGCAGCTTCAATCTTCTTCTTGAGATCGTCGAATTCGCTTTTCTCGCCGCGCCCCAATTCCTTCTGGATGGCTTTGATCTTCTCGTTGAGGTAGTACTCTTTCTGGGCCCGCTCCATCTGGCGCTTCACTCGCGACTGGATGGTGCGATCCATGTTGAGCTTCTCGATTTCGACATCGAGGACATCGCCAATGCGGTTGAGACGCTCGGCGGGATCGAAAATCTCAAGCAGTTCCTGTTTTTCCTCAATGGAGAGCTGGAGATTGGCGGCGATGGTGTCGGTGAGCTTGGCCGGGTCCTCCATGCGGACGGCGGCGATCATGGTCTCGTAATTCAAGGACTGGCAGAGCTTAACGTACTGCTCGAAAAGCCCGGTGACTCGCTGCATTCCCGCTTCTACTTGCGGGTTAGGCTCCGGGGTATAGCGGACCACGCGCACCGTAGCCTGCATGAAGCCTTCGGTTTCGACAACTTGCAGGATTTTGCCCCGCTCCACACCTTCGACCAGAACCTTGATGTTGCCGTCGGGCAGTTTCAAACTCTGGACAATGTTAACGATGGTGCCGACCTGGTAAATCTCGTTGGGCTTGGGCTCGTCGACTGTGGCGTCGTGCTGGGTGGCGAGGAATATTTTTTTGTCGGCGGCCAGGGCTTCTTCGAGGGCGCGCACGCTGGATTCACGGCCCACCACAAACGGGGTCATCATGTAGGGAAAGATGACCACATCGCGAATGGGCATCATCGGCAGTTTCTTGCTCTCGAATTTCTCTTTTGTGGTTGTCACCAGTTCTCCAAATGCACGTGCGCTAGATCTAATCGCAAGCCCAAACTAACGAGCGTTGAAAGGGCACGGCAGAAGCCGTGCCTTTCCATCATTATCTCTCAATTTCGGCGCGGCGTGGGCCGCCGGTGAAAGCTACCCCGCTTTTTCCATCATAGCGAGGGAAACATCACGTTTCTCCACCATTTCGCGGGTGACCTCGAACTCCTTGACCTTTTTTTGGCTTGGGAGATGGTACATGAGGTCGAGCATCAATTCTTCCAATATCATGCGCAGGCCGCGGGCTCCAACTTTGCGCGACATGGCCTGACGAGCCACCGCACGAAGCGCCTCATCATTGAATTTGAGCCGGACGTTCTCAAATTCAAACAGCCGCTGATACTGCTTCACGATGGCGTTCTTCGGCCGCGTGAGGATGTCCATCAAAGCTGCTTCGTCAAGCTCTTCCAGCACTCCGACCACTGGAATACGGCCGACAAACTCGGGAATCATGCCGAACTTGATGAGATCCTGGGGTTGAACTTCGGACAGCAATTCCGCCTTCTTCTTCTTGTCGAGGGCGGCTGCCGCCTCGGCGGCGGATTCCTCATCCGTGCGGAAGCCCAGGGCCTTCTTGCCGGCGCGGCGGCCTATGATCTTATCCAAACCGACAAACGCCCCGCCACAAATGAAAAGGATGTTCGTGGTATCAACAGGCGTAAATTCCTGGTGCGGATGCTTGCGTCCGCCCTGAGGAGGAACATTGGCAATAGTTCCTTCCAGAATCTTCAAAAGCGCCTGCTGCACACCTTCGCCCGAGACGTCGCGGGTGATGGAGGGATTCTCGTCCTTACGGCCGATCTTGTCTACTTCATCGATGTAGATGATGCCAGTCTGGGCGCGGCCTACATCGCCTTCGGCCGCCTGCAACAGTTTCAAAATAATGTTTTCTACGTCCTCGCCGACATATCCCGCTTCGGTGAGAGTGGTAGCGTCGACGATCGCAAACGGTACATCCAGCATTTTGGCCAGGGTTTGGGCCAATAGCGTCTTGCCGGTTCCCGTGGGACCGATCAACAGAATATTGGACTTGGTCAGCTCCACCCCATCGCCGCTCTTCTGGCGGTTCATATAAATCCGCTTGTAGTGGTTATAGACCGCTACGGCGAGCTTCTTCTTGGTCTGCTCTTGCCCGATGACGTACTCATCGAGAAAGGCTTTGACTTCTTGCGGCTTAGGAAGCTGATTGGGGGTCTGGGCGGCCGGTGTGGCAGTACGGTCGTCTTCCAGAATGGAGTTGCAAACCGCTACGCATTCATCACAAATGTAGGCTCTGGGATAATCGCTGGGAGATGAGATGAGCTTGGCGACTGCGTCCTGCGACTTATGGCAGAAGGAACAGCGCAAAATCTCTTCGGTCCCCGACCTGTTTTTCACTCGGCTCTACTCCTCAAAACTAAACTCACCCCAATGCTTTCCTTGAGTCCAACTGGGGTGTACACCCTAGTACGCCGAGACTGCTGCATTGCTCGCGCGACTGCCGATCATACCTCTATCTCGTCTTGTAAATGATGTCGTCTATGATTCCGTATTCCTTACTCTGCTGTGCGTTCATGATGAAATCGCGCTCAACGTCCTTTTCCACTTTATCCAGGCGTTGTCCGGTGTGTTTGGCGAGCAACTGATTGGTAATCTCGCGCATGCGCAGGATTTCGCGAGCGTGAATGTCAATATCAGTCGCCTGGCCCGAGAGGCCGCCCATCGAGGGCTGGTGGATGAGAATTCGCGAATTGGGGAGGGCGAGGCGCTTCTTGGCCTCACCGGAAGCAAGCAAAAGGGCTGCCATGCTGGCCGCCTGCCCGATGCAGATGGTCACAACGTCATTCTTGACATATTGCATGGTGTCGTAAATTGCCATGCCTGCGGTAATCGAGCCACCCGGAGAATTGATGTAGAGCTGAATATCCTTTTCCGGGTCTTCTTGAGATAGGAACAGCATCTGGGCGATCACCAGGTTGGCGACGTTGTCGTCGATCGGGGTGCCGATGAAAATAATGTTGTCGCGCAGCAAGCGCGAATAAATATCGTAAGCCCGCTCACCCCGCCCGGTCTGCTCAATGACCATGGGGACCAACATCATTTGTGGGTCTTTCACGTTCACCTGCCGCACTCCTGCCCGCTCAACTCAAATTGCCGTCAGGGGAGGATCGAAAGTGGTCCGCCTCAAGCGGACTGGTGATACAAATAGTTGAGGGTCTTCTCGTTGCGGATTCTAGCTCTAATCCTATCGAGCGCCCCATCCCGTGTCAAACGTGCCCGGATCGCTTCCGGTGTCTGTTGTGATTGTTGTGCGAGCGCTTCAATCTCGTGATCAATTTCCGCGTCGCTCACTTCAATTTTCTCCTGATCAGCAATCTTGTCGAGCAGGAGCGAAGCCTTGACTTCCTGAATCGCCTGCTCACGCTGTCCGGCGCGCAGGCGGTTCAAATCCATTTTCTTCATCTGTTCGGCTCGCATACCCTGAGCCGCCAGCGCCCTCAGTCCTCGCTCTAATCGTACGTCAATCTGGTGCTCGATGAGCGCTTCGGGAGCACTAAAGTCATGTCGCTTCACCAGTTCAGCCAGAAGCTTGTCCTTGGCATCGCGCTCGGCCTGACGCCTCTTGTCCGATTCGATACTCTCGCGAATCTTATTCGTGAGGTCTTCGAGGCCGGTGAACTCGGAACCCAGTTCCTTGGCGAACCCGTCGTTCAGTTCAGGAACGTGCTTCTGCTTGAGCGCCTGAATCTTTATGGTGTAAGTGAGGGTCTTACCGGCAAGCCTTGGATCGGAATAGTCCTGCGGGTAGGCGACGTCGAAAGTCTTCTCTTCGCCGGCAGAAGTCCCCCGCAGGTGATCGGTGAACTCCTGCATAGTGTTTTTGCCGCCGATCTCAACCAAAATCTCGTCCATATGGACAGGCTTGCCTTCGGCCTCTTTGGGCTGGCCGTCGAGTGAGACCTGGGCAAAATCTCCGTCGGCTAGGGGCCTGCCTTCGAAGGGCGTGAAGGTAGCATGCTGTTCGCGAAGGCTGTTCAGGGTTTCTTCCACTTCCTGGTCGGTAACCTTAATCTCAGGCTTTTCGGCACGAAGCTCTTTGTAGCCCTCGACCTTAATCTCGGGCATCACTTCGAAGTTGGCCTTGAATCGCAACGGTTCGCCGTCGTGAATATGCAAGTCGCTGACTCGAGGCTGGGAAACCGGAACCAGTCCCTGCTTTTCGGCCTCCTGGCGGAAGTAGCGAGGTACGAGGGTTTCAACCACTTCGCTCTTAATGTCTTCGGAGAATCGCTGGCGAATGATGGAAGCTGGGACATGACCACGCCGAAAGCCGGGAAGGCGAGCCATTTTCTGATACTTCTGAATCAGCGTTTCAGTGGCTCGGGTGACCTCCTCCGCAGGAACTTCAACCTGAATTTCTCGCTTCGTGCCTTCGGCTGTTTCGGTAGGACTCACGTTGACCTTTCGGGGCTTCAGGGTGCTTAAGCAGGGCAGAAGAGCACCGCCCAGCCCTTGTCTTGAGTGTAAAGAGAGGATGGGAGAAGCGTCAATCGGAGCAGTTGTTGACGCTTGGTCAGAGCGTGGGGTCGTTAGCTAGTCGATGATTCGCCTTTGCTCGTTTGCCTGTAGCCGTTCGACATCCCAATTCAGGAAGTCGCAGTGAATTCGTGCTAATTTCGATGACAGGTGAAGAAACTTGCCTTCAGGAACGGGAACACGAAAGCTATCACAACGATTGACCAATCTGGAGATTGGGGCAAATCCTGCAGTGTTGGTCACCGAGCTAGACCGCACCACGGCTAAACGCAGAGAATTACCGGCCGCTGATTGGCTGAGGGTTCTGAACGCCGCGGTCGTAGGCTGTACGCGCTGCCCCCGCCTGGTAGCGTTTCGGGAAAAAATTGCGCGCGAAAAACGGCGAGCCTATCTGGACTGCGAATACTGGGGAAAGCCGGTGCCGGGTTTTGGCGATCCGAATGCCCGCGTGCTCATTTTGGGTCTGGCTCCCGGAGCTCACGGATCCAACCGTACAGGACGCCCATTTACCGGAGATTCTTCCGGGAATTTCATGTATCCCGTTCTGCACCGAACGGGATTTGCGAACCAAGCAAGGGCAACGCATTGGGGAGACGGACTGGAACTGAAGGACGCCTACATCACGGCCGCGGTTCGCTGCGCGCCGCCCGATAACAAGCCCTCGCCGAAAGAGATTGCCAATTGCGCTCCTTACCTGGACCGAGAAATTGATGGCTTGAGTAATGTCAAAATCATCGTGGCCTTGGGTCGAATTGGATTCGACGCCTACCTGAATTATCTGAAACGTCGTGGGCAGATAACCACGAAGGCTGCCTATCTTTTCGCGCACGGAGCCAAGTACAAAATGCCGGATGGCAGGATTCTGCTGGCCTCCTATCACCCTTCCAATCAAAACACGAATACCGGAAAGCTGACAGAACAGATGTTTACCGAGATTTTTCGTGAGGCGGCACGGCTGGTAGGAAGATAGTGTTGCGCGGCGCGCAGGAGGACGATCGCGCAGACATCAAAACCCTACAAACACGGGCTCCGGTTCGAGATGCACTCCCCAGTGCTGGGCAACTCGGTCTTGAATTTCATTCTCCAGGGCAACGATGTCCGCAGCTTTCGCTGCGCCGCGATTCACGATAGCCAAAGCATGCTTGTGGGAGATGCCAACCGATCCACGACTATAGCCTTTGGAAAACCCGGCATTCTCGACCAGCCATGCGGCCGAAATTTTCTTGAAAGCGTTTAGCGCCGGATAATTGGGGACGGTCAAACCGCGCTCTGCTGCCCGCTGCTGCAGAAGCTTGTAATCCTCATCGGAGAGAACCGGATTCTTGAAGAACGATCCGGCGCTGCGGCTGTCGTCGTCATCGGTCATAATCAGCATTCCTTTGCCGGCACGAATGGTGCGGACGGCGCGACGAACTTCGGCCAGGGTTGGGCGGGCATTGTGATTTTCAAAATACCTCTTTAGATCCGCATATGCGACCCGCGGCTCGCCGCTTTCTTCCAGCTTGAAATTCACTCGCAAAATTACGAACCGGCCGCGGTCACTGGTGTTAAAGATGCTAGTCCGATACGAAAACCCACAAGCTTCGTTACAGAGCTCACGAACTTGCCCATCTCGAAGATCCAGAACGAGAACAGAATCGATGGTTTCGGCAACCTCCTGTCCATAAGCGCCTACGTTCTGCACGGGCGTGGCGCCAACTGAGCCGGGTATGCCGCTGAGACACTCGACTCCGGCGAAGTTGTGTTCCACTGCGAAAGCAACAAACTCGTCCCAGGACTCGCCGGCGCCGACTTCAAACAGATCAGATGACGGGTGCCGGTCAATGCCTCGAATGGCGATCTTGAGCACAAGCCCCGGCCAGCCGTTATCGGAGACAACCAGGTTGCTTCCGCCGCCGAACACAAAAAGAGGAGCGCCAATCTTGAGGCCGTAAGCAACAGCATCCACAACCACCGCTAACGAATCTGCCTCCGCGAAATACCGTGCAGCGCCCCCGACATGAAGGGTGGTCAAGGGAGCGAGCGGAACGTTTTCGCGGATCAGCATTGCTGGTCAGTATATTAGGGAAGCTTTGATTAAATATCTCAGGGGCTGAATCCCCATGAATTTATGGAAGATATTGCGGACGGCCTGAAGAGACTGTGTCGCAACCTCTGTGCCGTCCCTTTCGGGACTCCTCTCATCCCACGTTTGATACCCGGCACTCACGTGCCGCGCTATTCTCTGCCGCCGCGGTGCGGCTGAAGCCGTGGTTGGTCCCTTTCAAAACGGCACTTAATCAGAGATTCTTTTGGCTTGAGTTCCCCCTGTACTGGACACTACGAGCCGCGGGAAGCACGTGTCTGCACTTTTCGGTTAGATTACGATATAAAGAGAAAAACTGGGGGATCGCATGTATCCGGAGATCATGATTATTCCGATGCGGGAAGAGTTAACGCGTCTCGGAATTCGCGAGGTGCGCTCCGCGGCGGAAGTGGACGAAGCCGTCAAGCGTTCGGGAACAACGATGATTGTGGTGAATTCCGTTTGCGGCTGCGCTGCCGGGCGGATGCGTCCTGCGGTGCGGATGGCTATGGAGCACACAATCACGCCTGATCACGCGGTCACGGTGTTTGCCGGACAGGACCAGGAAGCCACCGAACGCGCTCGGTCCTACTTCACGGGCTATCCGCCGTCCTCACCATCCATTGCACTACTCCGCGACGGGCGGCTCGTCCACATGATGCAGCGCAGCGACATTGAACATCGCGAGGCGGTCGACATTGCGGGAGAGCTGAGAGGCGCATTCAACAAGTTCTGCGCAAAGGCGGACCCCGTGCGCAGTCAGTGACGTTGGGCGCCTTCCGGCGGGCGGCTGAGGCGGAAAGCCTTCACGGCGATGTTGTTGGGCTGAAGACCGACTTGAGTGATGGTGAGCAACGCGTACTCGGCCGGCTCCAGCCTGGTCGGCTTACGCCTTTCGATCACAGCCACATCGCCCGATCCCGAATCCACAACAAGTAAGTAGTCTTCGGAACTGGAGAGCGCAAGCCCATCCGGCTGACTACCGACAAGCAGTGACGCGATCACCTTGCCATTGTCGATATCGTAGACGGCAACGCTGTTGGAACCGAAATTACTGACGTAGAGCCGCGAACTGTCGGCAGTCACCAAGGCGCGGGTGGGATGGGTGCCAATCAAGTAGCTGCTACCTACTTCATTGTTCGCCGTCTCGATCATGGAGATGCTGTCGGAATCGAAGTTGCAGACCGCGAGCTCGCCGCCGTCCGGCTTCATGGCCAGTCCCAGCGGGGTTTTTCCCACATCCAGAAGAGCAAGCAACTTGGAATTTTTCAGATCCAGCGCAGCTACCTGTCCGGCGCTGGCACAGGCGACAAAGGCTTTGCTGCTGTCGGGGGTTATGGCGATGTCCTCCGGTTGCGGACACACCTGCAAAGTGGCGCGAACGCGCAAGCCAGCTGCATCGATGATGGAGACGGTGCTGTCGCCGCGATTACTGACGACAACGACCGACCCATCGGGGGAGACGCGAGCCAATCCCGGGGCGGCACCGACGCCGATCGTCGCAACCACCTGGCGTTTTTCCAGGTCCATAACACTGACATTGGCTGATCCTGAGTTGGCTACATAGGCACGTTCGCCATCAGGGGAGACATCTACGAAGTAAGGCTTGCCATGCACGCCGATGGTAGACACAACCTGATTTCGTTCGGCGTCGATGATGCTGAGGTTGTTCGATCCCGAATTAACTACGTAGATTTGATTCTTCTTGCGGTTGGCCGCGATCCCGGTGGGGTTACTGCCTACTGGTATGGTTCGTATGACATTGAACCGCGGAAGCGGGCGGGGAGTGATGTCAATGACACTGACACTGTTACTCTTCCCATTGGTTATGTAGGCGTATTCGCGATACAGGGGGCCGTAATCGGGCAGCGGACGCGGCCGCAGATACCACCATAGGAGTCCTCCCACGACAGGAAGGAGAACAACGAGGACGAGGATCTTTCTCACTTAATCGGCGGCGGGCTGCACTCCGACATGACCACCAACCCTCGCCGCGGCCGTATGGGTGCCAATCGCGGGAATGGTGCGTCCTACTACAGGCGCAATCTGCCGCACCTGCATCATGAGTTGCTCGAATTGTTCGGGATAAAGCGACTGCATGCCGTCGGAAAGCGCTTTGTCAGGGTCGTCGTGCACTTCCACAATCAAACCGTCGGCGCCCACCGCAACTGCCGCCCGAGAAAGCGGAGTGACCTTGTTGCGCTTGCCGGTGCCGTGGCTGGGATCGACGATGATCGGCAAGTGGCTGAGCCGTTGGACCGCCGGGACGATGCTCAGATCTAGGGTGTTGCGAGTGTGGTCGGCGAAGGTGCGCACGCCGCGCTCGCACAGAATTACCTGGTAGTTGCCTTCGCTCATCACATATTCGGCAGCCATGAGAAATTCTTCGAGAGTAGCCGACATGCCGCGTTTCACCATGACCGGCTTGCGGGTGCGGCCCGCCCGCTTCAGCAGCGCAAAATTCTGCATGTTGCGCGCGCCAATCTGGATTACATCCGCGTACTTTTCGACCAGGTCCAGCGACTCGTTGTCGATTGCTTCGGTGACGATCTTCAAGCCGAACTCATCGCGAATGTCCGCCATGATGCGAAGAGCTTCTTCGCCGAGCCCCTGAAACGAATAAGGCGAGGTGCGTGGCTTATAAGCGCCGCCACGGAAAAACTGCGCGCCCGCTTGTTGGACGTGTTTGGCCACCGCGAATGCCTGTTCGCGGCTCTCAACCGCGCAGGGTCCGGCGACGATTGCCAAACCCGGACCACCAAAGGTGGCATTGCTCTGGGAAAAACCAATTACGGTGTTGTCTTCCTTAACGTCACGGCTGACGAGTTTGTAGGCTTTGCTGACCCGAATGACTTCCTGCACGCCCGGCATTTCTTCCAAAGTGCCGGATTCTACTTCGCCTTTGTTGCCGGTAATGCAGATGGCGGTGCGTTGAGCGCCTGGCATGGGCTGGGCGCGGTAGCCGAGCGACTCGATTTTCGTGCAAACGGCGCGCACCTGGTCTTCGGTGGCATGCGCCTGCATGACAACCAACATGACAGCACCTCGGGAACTACTCAGTTTATCCCTCTGTGTATGGGCGGAGCAAACCAGGCGGGCTCCTGCCGCTATCTTGCCACTCCATCGCCCAATCACGTGAAGTCGGGATCACAGGTCTGTGGCAAGGTCCTGGGCAACCCAAGATCCCTCGACTTCGCCGTATGATTCACGGGCGAATCATACGGCTTCGCTCGGGATGACAGAGTGAGAACTGAGAACCAGTTCTTGAACAGAAGGGCTGCTTCTCCGGCGTACTCTAACGGGGCTTTATACTGCTGGCATGCCCCGCTCGATGGCACGGGAGCAGGACATCCTCAAGCTCCCGCCCCCGAAGACCCCTCCCCGTTTGACGGCACGACGGATTGGCATCCACACGTCAATTGCCGGCGGAGTAGAGAATGCCGCCGAGCGCGCCTACCGGTTAGGCTGTAATACATTTCAGATTTTCTCGACCAGCCCACGCCAGTGGCAACCGTATGAACTGGCCCGCCCTCAGTGCGAGCAGATGAGCCGGTTGCGCGAGAAATATGATTTGAAGCCGCTGGTCATTCACACCAATTACTTGATCAACCTGGCCAGCATGTCAGAAGAGTTCCTGGCTAAGTCGATTGAAGCGTTTCGGGGAGAGATGGAGCGGGCGATTGAGCTGTGCGCCGACTATCTCGTGCTGCATCCCGGGTCGTTTCGCGGAGCCAGCAGAGAACAAGGGTTGAGGCGTGTGGCTGCTGCTGTGGCGGTGGCCAGCCGTGGCCTTGACCCGTCCAAGAGCGGGTTGACCATTCTTATCGAGAACAGCGCCGGAGCCGAGTTCTCCCTGGGAGGGAGTTTCGAGCAGGTCGCTGAAATGTTGTATCTCCTGCAGGATGTGGTGCCGGTCGCGGCCTGCATTGACACCTGCCATGTTCACGTTTCCGGATACGACATAGTGAGTCCTGCCGGCATGAAAGAGACTCTGTCCCGTCTCGACGAGAGCATTGGCATCAAAAATGTCCGGGTGTGGCACTGCAACGATGCCAAAGCTGCCCTCGGTTCCAAACTCGATCGGCATCAGCATATCGGCAAAGGGACGATTGGACTGGAGCCGTTCCGACGTTTGCTGAATGACAAGCGCCTGAACCACGCCGCTTTTATCGCCGAAACTCCTATCGATGTACCGGGGGATGACGCCAGAAACGTCGCAACTCTGAAGAGTCTGGTACGCCGCTAAGGGCTTGCTTTCAAGCTGTCGCGCGATGCGGATAAAATGACAGCATCAGTGTTATGGCATCGGAAAGCAGAGTGTCCGTTTCCTCCCTGAAAGGCACCGCTGGACTGGTTGTCGCGGTTGCCGTCGTGGTCGCTCTGTTGGTCGCCTTTCCCCAGTACCGGTGGTTTTTCGGGATCAGCGTTCTCATAGGAATCTTAGTCGCCGGAGGCCTTTATTTCTGGCACAGGTTCCGGCCCGTGCGCGTGGAAGACGTCGACGACAAGCGGCCGCTGAAGTTGGAGTAGCAGTTCTCGGTTCTCGGTTCTCGGTTCTCAGTTCTCGGTTCTCAGTTCTCAGTTTTTCGCGTCGTCTTCAACCGTAGGCTCTACTCAAGTACTTACTTGAAAGTCGGGATCAGAAACGCGAGACTGTTTTCATGCGGGTGCTGGCACGGTTCATGATGGCGGCAACGGACGCCAGCCAATTTCCTGTCGCTGATCTGCCGGAGATCGCGTTCCTGGGCCGATCAAATGTTGGCAAGTCGAGTGTGATCAACTCGCTGGTGGGGAGCAAGATCGCGCGCACCAGTTCCACTCCCGGCAGGACGAGGAGCATCAACTTTTTTGAGATACGGTGGCCCGGCAAGCCTCGCCCCGAAGTTCTGTTTACGGATCTTCCCGGTTACGGTTACGCGAAAATTTCGCGCGAAGTGGCGCAGACGTGGCCTTCCTTCATCGATCCTTATCTTCGGTCCCGGCCTTCCCTGGCCTTATGCCTTGCCCTGGTGGACGTGAGCGTGCCGCCGCAGCAGAGCGATGGCCAACTGCTGGAGTTTTTGCGCACGACGGGAAGGAGCTTTCTCGTAGTTGCCACTAAAAGCGACCGGCTGTCGGGCAATCAGCTGACACAGTCGTTGCAAATTCTGCGGCGCGAATTGAGTGATTCTGCGTTGCTTGCTTACTCCGCGAAGACGGGCGCAGGGCGTGACGAGCTGTGGCAGGAAATCCGCAAGGCGGCGCAGAACTTGGGCAGAGTGGCCGCCGCCGAGTCGCAACTCAAGAGCAGCTGACCAGCGTTCGCGATCGTTGTAAACTGGCTCCTGGAGGTGGGTGATGAAACGCCTCCTAGCCACCCTTTTGGTCCTCTTGGCCGTTTCTGCTCTCCCGGGCTGCGGCAATGTCTTCATAAGGGGAGCAATTAACCCCGGCTTCGTGCGCGGCACCGTCTCGGTACTCCAACTGAGCACGGCGTTCGATAATGGGGTGTTTCTAACCGTGACACTTGTGACCTTTGAGCAGAGTTCCACCGCAACGACGCTGACATTCTGTGGGGACCAGAGTTCGATGTTCCTAGTCAACAATTTCTTTCAAGTCAGCTTCACGCCTGGCACGCCGTGCGACAGCATCCTGCAAATCACTCGCTAGCAGCCATTCGGAAAGCCAGCGCTGGCCGTTACCTTGGGCAGTTTCCCGTTTTTCTCCCTCCTTCGTTATGATGGAATTAATGGCTACTTACCTGATTACAGGCATTTCGGGATTCATCGGTTCCTCACTGGCAAGAGCTGTCCTGGCGCAGGGAGATAAGGTGCGCGGGGTTGATAACCTCTCGACCGGTAAGCACGAGAACATCGAGGAAATTCTGAACCGGATCGATTTCCGTGAGGCAGACATCCTGGATCTGGAAGCTATCAAGGATGCGTGCGACGGCGTGGATTACGTTCTGCACCAAGCAGCGATTCCATCTGTTCCAAAATCTGTTCTGGATCCCCTGGGCAGCAACCGCGCCAACGTCGATGGAACTGTGAATGTTCTGGTGGCCGCGCGCGATGCCAAGGTCAAGAGAGTAGTGTACGCGGCATCATCTTCCGTGTATGGAGACACACCCACACTGCCGAAGGAAGAGGGCATGATGCCGAATCCGATCTCGCCCTATGCGGTGGCAAAGCTCGCGGGCGAGTACTACATGAAGTCGTTTTATCGGTGCTACGGCTTGGAAACCATCTGCCTGCGCTATTTCAACATTTTTGGCCCGCGCCAGGATCCGACGTCTCCGTATTCCGGCGTCCTGGCAAAGTTCATAACGGTGATGCTCAAAGGCGAGCAGCCGACGATTTTCGGGGACGGTACCCAGAGCCGCGATTTCACATACGTCGATAACGCTGTGAGCGCAAACCTGCTGGCCTGCCGGGCTCCTGCGGAAGCGGTCGGCCGCGTATTCAATGTGGCAACGGGTTTCCGCATCGACCTCAAGGAGACGTTTCAGGTGTTGAAGAAAATCACCGGATACTCCGGCGAAGTCAAGTACGGGCCGGAGCGCCAAGGGGATGTCAAGCACTCGCTCGCGGACATTTCGCAGGCGGAAAAATATCTGGGGTATCGTCCTCACGTTCATTTTGAAGAGGGGCTGAGGAAGACGGTCGAGTGGTACCGCACGGAAATGAAAGTCGCCGCGATGGCCTGAGTGCGGAGGGCAGCCTGCCCACCGCTGAATTGACCAGCACACAACGACGCGCGTGAAAATTGCGCTCTGATCGAGCCGAGCTTCGCTCGGGCAGAGAGCCGGGGGCGGCTGTCACTACGTGATTGCCAGAGAGCCCCAGCGTCTGGAGAAAATCTTCCGAAGTTGTCTGCGGCAGCCTTCTATCCGCGATGTGATCAGTGCCATTACCTTCGTGACCTACATGGCAGTTACAGCTGGGATTACGATCAGTTCATGACCTTGCAGGCGATGATTGTGTCGCATGATTGGCAGGAAGTCAGCGTACTCGAATGCATTCTTAACAGCCTTCACATCACGGTTGATGTTCACTCCGATGTCGATCGGGCTCGCGCCCAACTTGCCAAAAGCAAGGTGGATGCAATCATCGTGGACCGCGATCTCAGCGGCACGGATCAGCTAATCGAACACTTGCCGTCGAGTAACAGCTCGGTGCCGCTGCTGCTGCTACACGGGACAGGGCGACGGTCGAGAGCGGATGCAACGTTCTTCTTCGAGAAACCGGTTTCGGTGGAAGATGCGGTTCGAACCCTGTCCGCCACACGCAGCCTGATGTTGGATGGCCGACTGCGCTATCAACGGCACTCGATTGATGTACCGGTATCGCTCAGCGTAGGCAGCAAAAAGAAAATCACCGCACACGCGATTAACGTGAGCCGGGGCGGAATCGGTATTCACGGACCGCATATGTCCGAGCTGCGAGGGTCTTTCACGGTTTGCTTCAGGCTTCCAGGCGTCAAGACGCGGGTAGAAGCGCAAGGCGAGCTGGCTTGGGCGAGCCGAAACGGCCGCGCCGGTATCCGCTTCCTGGAAGTTCCAGAGCAACTCGAGCGGCGCATGCAGATGTGGCTGGAGAAACGCTACTTCGCGAACTAACGCTTGCTTTCACCGGAAGCGCGGCAAGTCACGGGTGGAGTTTGGAAGCCACGACAAGTCATCCGCGGCAAGCTGGCTCAAATGCCATCCCAGAGTTCGTCCCAGCAATACCTTGAACAGTCCTGCGTAAATCAGAGTGAGAACGACCGCCAGCACAACTATAGACGGCAGGGCAATCGTCCAGGACGGCAGAACGTCCGTCAGCTGAAGCACGACGATGGAGAAGACTAGAACGGCGGACGCGACCACCAGCGTGTCTACCAGCCTGGCAAAGGTTCGCGGGCGTATATCGCCGGGCCACCAAGAAAA
>DASSIO010000192.1:0-34845 GCA_035691825.1 Terriglobales bacterium
CTTTGAGGTCCTACCCATTGCAAGAGTTGGGGACGATCCTGCTGGCCGAGGGCTTATTCAGGAGATGAACGAGGTCGGAATCGAGACAAGTCACATCCAGCTGGTCGCGGAGCTCCCGACTTTATTCAGCGTGTGCTTTCAATATCCGGATCGAACCGGCGGAAATATTACGACCAGCAATTCGGCGGCTAGCCGATTGTCCCAGACTGATATCGAGGCGGCTATAAATTTCTTGCGAACCGGGGCTAGCAAAGTCATTGCTCTGGCCATGCCTGAGGTTCCTCTGGAAGTGCGACGGCAATTCCTGGAATTGGCGAAGGGTAGCGGAGCATTCTGCGTGGCGTCCTTTGCCGGCGCTGAGGTCAGACCCGCATTGGAATCGGGAGTGTTCCACAATGTCGATCTGGTTTCACTGAACGCCAGCGAAGCTGAACAGTTGATCGGCTTGCCACTTTCTAGAGAAGCTGCTGACGTTTTGGTTTCCGATTGCCAGAAATTGCTGGTTGATTCGTATCCGGAACTCAAGGTCATTGTGACTGCCGGGAAGAGCGGTGCGTACGGAATCACTGCGCGCGAATGGCGCTTCTGTCCGGCTCCCAAGGTTGGGGTGGCCTCTACTGCGGGAGCCGGCGACGCATTGCTGGGCGGCGTGATAGCGGCGTTAGCTGGCGGCATTCCGTTCCTGGGCTCAGGACGCCGCGACGATTCGTCGAATAAAGGGCTCATCGAGTCGGCCTTGGACATGGGTGTCCTGCTGGCAAGCTATAAATGCTTATCCCCACACACGATTCATCCTGAGGCAGCGCCACAAAGTCTTGTAGAATTTGCCAGCAGGTTGGATTGGTCACTGTCCCCTGATGTGGCGAAGCTGCTAACCCCGCCTTACCCAGGGCCAGGTTGCGAGAAGCCAGGTGAGGCCAGCGGGGAAAAGCGCTAAGTCTCCAGTTCTTACGGCGCACGAGAAAGCCGCCAGCGAGAATGGTGAGAGCACGATGTTCGATTCGGATTTTCCTCTTGACATGAAGAATGTCTGGGCTATATTTATTCCCTCAAGTAAAACGTTACACCTAACCTGGCTTGCCGCACCGACGTCGCGCCAGGCTACTGTTTATGTTTTCGCCCCCCAGTGCGCGTCGCGCGATGCAGGTGGCCTCGTGTATCGCCACTGTCCTCAGCATCGCTCTCCAGATCGCCTGCAGTCGCAACGGCGGAGAGCGCAACGCTAGTGGCCGCACCTCGGCTATTCAAGTAGAAACCAGAGCGGGTGCTCCGGTCTTGATTCGCACTCCAACCGCAGAATTCGAATTGAATAATGCCGGATATCTCCGCGCCAGCTTATTGCGACAGGGGCAGGTCATCAGCCTGGACGATGCGCAATCTGACCCACGGGCAGGTGCGGATGCGATAGTGAGCGGGGGGAAAGAGATTGCTGACTTCGACCTGGACCTCGCCAAAGCCCGAGTCACGGAGGCTTCCGATAGGCTGGGCGCAGGGAAGCGGATCGAGGTCTCCGGTATGAGCCGGTCAGTTCCATCTCTGGAAAAAACCATTGCCGTTGAAGTCTATGACAGCCTGCCCCACGTGGCCTTCAGCAGCACCGTGTACAGAAATACCGGCAGCACCGAGATCCCGCTGGAGCGGGTTACGACGCAGCGGCACGTTTTGAATGCGTCCTTAAGTGACCCGAAGGCAGCGCCGTTTTCCATGTGGTCTTTCCACGGCTCCAGCGAAGCCTGGGGCAAAGACGACGTCATGCTGGTCGGGGAGAAATTCGCGCGCGCCAATCCCATGCAGGTCGTCATGCACAATGACGAAAACCAAACTGGGGGCGGGATTCCGGTCACTGCCTTCTGGACTGGCACGGTAGGCGAAGCTATTGGGCATGCCGAAGCTGTCCCGCTGCGCCTAAGTATGCCGGTAAACACCGGTTCTGACCGGCGCGTGTACGCGGAAATCCTGCTCGATGCCGACACTCGCTTGCAACCTGGGCAGACGTACAGCACTCCTCTGACCTTCGTTTCTGTCTTTCATGGGGATTTTTACGAACCTCTCAGCATGTACTCAAGAATGCTGCAGGTGAAGGGCGTCAGCTTGGCGCACCCGACCGAGGCGGACTACCAGGCGAACTGGTGCGGTTGGGGATACGAAATGGACTTCACGCCCAAGCAGATGC
Source organism: Terriglobales bacterium (assembly GCA_035691825.1). Taxonomy (GTDB): domain Bacteria; phylum Acidobacteriota; class Terriglobia; order Terriglobales; family Acidobacteriaceae; genus Gp1-AA122. The sequence goes on from DASSIO010000192.1 coordinate 2,174, forward strand.
TGGGCACGATTCCCAAGTTGAAGGAACTTGGTCTCAAGTGGGCGACTCTGGACGCCGGGTGGTTCAAGGCGCGCGGCGACTGGGAACCTCGCAGCGACACGTTCCCTGACAATTCATTGCAAAAGGTGGTCAAGGCTTACCACGACGCCGGGCTTCACATCACTCTTTGGTGGATTCCCATTGTCGTCGAAGACGGGCATGGGAAGGACATTCTCAACCATCGTCGCTACCAGCTGTCCAACGTCGTAAAAGAACATCCGGATTGGCTGATTCTCGACAAGGATGGAAAGCCGGCGCGGGCGACTGCGGATTTAGGTGCACTGTGCCCGGCGGTTCCTGAAGTGCAGCAATACTACAAGCAGCTCACTGAGCGCTTCATTCGCGACTGGGATTTCGACGGCCACAAACTGGATTTTTCTTATACTGTTCCTGCGTGTTACAACCCGAAGCACCATCACAAATCGCCCAACGAATCGATCGAAGCTGTTGGTGAGATTTACAAAATCATTCTTGACACCACGCGCGCGTTGAAGCCGGACAGCGTAACCCAGGCGTGTCCATGCGGCACGCCGCCCAGCCTGGCATGGCTGCCCTATATCGACCAGGCCGTCACGGCCGATCCGGTGGGGGCGCGGCAGGTTCGCTTGCGGACCAAGATGTACAAAGCGCTACTGGGACCAGAATCCGCGGTGTACGGCGACCACGTCGAACTAACGGATGTTCAGCTCAGCAACACTTTGCACGAAGTCGACAAGGGCAGCGATTTTGCGTCTGAAGTGGGTGTCGGGGCAGTGCTGGGGACCAAATTTACCTGGCCGAATTACGGTCCAAAGTTCAAGACGGTAGAGCTTACTCCGCAAAAGGAAACGCACTGGAAGAAGTGGATTGATATCTACAATTCCAAGATGCTTTCGCGCGGCAAGTTTCTCGATCTTTACATCTACGGCTATGACTCGCCCGAGGCGTATGCCATCGAAAAAGATGGACGGATGTACTATGCCTTCTATGCGCAGGATAAAAACAAGCCTTGGCGCGGGCAGATCGAATTGCGCGGGCTCGAACCCGGTAAGTATCGCGTGGTGAACTACGAAGACAATACGGAATTGGGATTTGTCGAAAGCGGTAATCCCAGGCTGGATGTTTCTTTTACAAATAACTTATTGCTCGAGGCGAGCAGAGCGTCGCAATAGCGTCTCTGAAGCCCTCTGGAACTGTGGGAGGATTTATGGCAGCGTCTCCAAAGTGCTGGTTTCGTTATTTCTTTTTTATCTCGGTCGCGATGCTCCTTATGACCAGCTTGGGCTGGGGGCAGAAGGATACGGGGAGCATTGTCGGAACGGTGAGGGATTCGTCCGGGGCAGTCGTATCCGGCGCCCGAGTCACGGTTACTGACATGGATCGGGGCACGACGTTTTCCACTACTACGAACACGAACGGAGAGTACGTTGCCAATCCTCTGCGCATAGGACGGTATAACGTCGCTGTAGAAATGGAGGGCTTTCGCAAAGAGATCATCGGCCCGATCGTGGTGAATGTCCAGTCGCGTCCGGAAGTGAACGTTGCCCTCAAGGTAGGACAAATCGCCGAGACGATCACAGTCAGTTCTGAAGGGCCGCAACTGGAAACGGAGACTTCCGAATTAGGCCAGGTTGTGACTGGGCGCACCGCAACCACGCTTCCCCTGAACGGACGCAACTTCGCCCAATTGGCGCAGTTGGCGGCGGGCGTTGCCCCGGCCGAGCCGGGATCAAGAACGGAAACCACCTTCGGATTCAGTTCCAATGGCGCCCGTGCCTTGCAAAACAACTATCTGTTGGACGGTGTGGACAACAATGCGAACCTGACGGACGTGCTGAATGGCAGCGCTTACGTGATCCAGCCCTCGGTCGATGCGATTGGCGAGTTCAAAGTCGAGACCAATTCCTATAGCGCGGAATTCGGCCGGGGCAATGGCGCGATCATGAACGCGGTCATTAAGTCGGGAACGAATTCATTCCATGGCAATGTTTACGAATTCTTCCGCAACGACAAGCTGGATGGGCGCAATGCTTTCGATTTCTTCGGCCGTCAGCCTTATCAGCAAAATCAGTTCGGGGCAACGTTTGGCGGGCCCATCGTTAAGGACAAGACTTTCTTCTTCGTGGATTATGAGGGTCTGCGGATTCGGCAGGCTCTGCCTCAGCTTCTGCTGCTTCCGACGCCGCAGCAGCTCTCCGGTGATTTCTCCAGTTTTCTGGACACCAGCACTCCCATAATGAACAACGGTGTACCAGTGCTTGATTGTTTCGGAAACCAGACCTATCAAGGTGAAATCTTCAATCCCCGTCGGACTCAAGATCTGGGCGGGGGAGCGCTTTGCGGTGCGCCGATTGGAGTCTTCGGCAAGTTGCCTGCTGGGGAATTCCCCACGAATATTTTTCCGGCATCCGGTCCGGACGCGATCGATCCGGTAGCCGCCCGCATCGCCGCTCTCTTTCCGGCCCCGATTCCGGGTTTCGATGTGAGCGGCAATAATTTTTTGGTCGATCCCAAGAAGCATCTCGATCAAAACAATTTCGATGTTCGGGTCGATCATAGATTTTCGAACACCGATGATTTCTTCGCGCGGTTCAGCTACGAGGATCAGCCGATCTTTACGCCCGGACCTTTCACAAATTTCCTGGATGGCGGCAGTTTTACAGCCGGCAATCAGGACAATGCTTATCGCAGCGTCGCTATGAGTGAAACCCATACATTCACGCCGAAGCTGATCAACGAATTCCGTGTTGGGTACAACCGGATCAACTCGCATCGTTTGGAACCTTTCGCGAGCACTGACGTTTCCGGACAGTTGGGCTTGAAAGGTGTTCCGTTCATTCCGGGAATCGGGGGCCTACCTTCAATTTCTTTCGTTAACTACTCGCCCATTGGTGCGTCCGACTTCCTGCCGTCAATTGAGAAGCAGAACAGCTACGTCATTAACGAGAACCTGATTTGGATACATGGCCGCCACTCGCTGAAGTTCGGTACCGAAATCCGCCTGGAACAGTTCACGATTTTCCAAGATTCGGCCCCCCGTGGCGACCTTTCCTTCGGCCAAGATTTCACTTCTAATCCGGCGCAACCTATAAACCCCGACGGTTCCCCCACGGGAGGCGACGACATTGCCTCGTTCCTGCTGGGAGTGCCGGATGGAGCCAACATCACGAACCTGTATGGTCCCGACTACCACCGAAAGACCTACTCTTTCTACGGACAGGATGATATCCGGGTCAACGACCGTCTTACGTTAAACGTGGGCCTGCGGTACGAACTCTTCCGGCCAGTGACCGAAGGCAAGAACCACATGGCGACGTTTGATTTCCCCACGGATACCCTAATCGTGCCCAAAGGGCAAACCGCACAGCTTACGCCGACTGTCGCTTCTTTCCTTCCGATCCAGCGGACCGGGTCACCCGGTTTGGTCAACCCCGATTACAAGGATTTTGCGCCGCGCATCGGCTTCGCCTACAAGCTGGCAAATCCGCTGGTGCTGCGCGCCGGATACGGTATCTTCTACGGCGGGCAGGAGAGTGGGCCATTTTCCTTCCCCAGCCCCGGCTTCAATCCGCCGTTCTTTTTGCAACAGGCCTTCAATTCGCCCTGTGGCAATCCAGTTCCTGCCAATGCGGTTCTGAGTGATCCCAACAACTGCGCTATTGGTTTCAAACCGGGAGATCCGAGTCAGGCAATCAGCGATTTCTGGAAGCAAGGTTTTCCGGCTAATTCGCTCTCGGATCCCAATAATCCGGCTGTGATGTCCATTGATCGTCATTTGCCTACACCGATGATGGAGCAGTGGCATCTGGGAATCGAATATCAGCTGCCTGCACAGACGGTGCTTGAAGTCTCTTATGCGGGGTCGCACGGCTCGCACCTGTTTGCTTTTTACAACGGCAACCAGGCTGTGCCTACCACCGACCCCACTGCGCCTACAGCCCCAAGACGGCCGTTTCCATTGCTTGATAATTCAATTGCCACGTTCCGTGCCAACACTAATTCCAATTACCACTCTCTCCAAGCCAGTCTGGAAAAACGCACCACCCATGGCCTCACCTTCCAGGCCTCTTACACCTATAGCCATGCGCTTGACGAAGCCTCGAGCGCAGACCTTGGATCTTTTGGGAATGGCGATTTCCGAGATCAGCGCTTTCCTCACATGGAATACGGAAACGCCGATTTCGACGTTCGCCACCATTTTGTGATCAGCTATTCCTACGATCTCCCATTTGGCAAAGGTAGGGCGTTCGGAGGCAATGCCACCGGCGTGCTGAACCAGTTGATAGGAAACTGGCAAATTGCCGGCATCACATCGGCGTCCACCGGGAACTACTTCACGGTTACCGATCCTTTCGTGAACAATTCAAATGCTGATTGCGGAGGTAACGTAGGGGAATGCAGCCGGCCCGACGTTGTAGCTAATCCCAATGGGCATCCCTGTGTGCCGGGTACGTTCTTCAACACTTGTGCCTTTGCCAGCAACCTCGTGCCGGGCATATTCGGAAATGAACGCCGCAATCAGGTTCGCGGCCCGGGCTATCAGACCTGGGACATGACCTTCGCGAAGCTGTTTCCGATCAAAGAGCGGATGCGCGTCGAGTTCCGAACCGACTTCTTCAACATTTGGAACCACACCAATCCGCTATGGGGTCCAATCGGTGCGGCTGGACAAGTCGAGCCCGTTGCCATCGAACTGGGCACGCCGCAGTTTGGCCAGTTGCAGGCGGCCCGTGATCCGCGCTTTATTCAGTTCGGGGTGAAGTTCTACTACTAAGAGGTAGCCACGGATTTACACGGGTTTTACGGATCGGATCCGTATTGACCTGTGACATTCGGAGGTCGCTGAAAAGGGCCGCAGTAAGCCTGGCCAAGGTTTAGATGGGCCCTTTCCTTTTAGGTATTCATGTCCAGTCCGGCTACCAACGCGCCATCGGAAGCCAAACTGCGCCGGGCGCTGGGCCTTTGGGACCTGATCCTTTACGGCATGATCGTCATCCAGCCCACGGCACCCATGCCGGTGTTTGGCGTCATGACGCAGCGCGCGCATGGCCACGCCGTGACGACAGTCTTAATCGCCATGTTCGCCATGCTGTTTACCGCGATAGGCTATGGCCGCATGGCGCGCGCATATCCGAGCGCCGGGTCGGCATTTACCTACGTCGGATCGGAGATTCATCCCGCATTAGGCTATGTCACCGGCTGGAGCATGGCGATGGACTACATGCTCAACCCCATCGTATGCACGATTCTGTGCAGCAAGTTCGCCCTGAATTTCTTTCCGGAAGTGCCGTACGCCGTCTTCGTGGTTATTTTTATTGCGCTGTTTACCGGGCTGAATCTGTTCGGGATTCGCACTTCCGCGAGAATCAATGACACGCTCGCCGCCGCTATGGGAGTCGTCATTGTAATCTTCCTTGCCGCCGCAGCGCGTTATGTTTTCAAAACACCTCATGACGGGCTGGCATTCTTTACCCGCCCTTTTTACGATCCGCAGACCTTCTCGACTTCCGCAGTGTTGGGAGGCACGTCACTGGCGGTATTGACCTACATCGGCTTCGACGGTATCTCGACGTTGTCGGAAGAGGCCGAAAATCCAAGGCGGAACATTCTGCTGGCGACGGTCCTGGTATGCCTGATTACTGGCGTTCTGGCGTCCGTCGAGGTATACGCGGCGCAATTGGTGTGGCCAAGTTCGCAATTTCCTGACGTGGACACGGCCTATGTGTCGGTTGCGGGACGGGCGGCTGGGCACTGGCTGTTCAGTTTAATCAACATCACGCTTCTGGTTGCAACCGTCGGATCGGGAATGGGATCGCAGTTGGGAGCTGCGCGCCTGCTCTACGGGATGGGCAGGGGGAACGCTCTTCCGAAATCTTTCTTTGGCGCGATTGAGCCGAAGCGGCGCATTCCACGCAATAACGTTTTGTTCGTTGGCGGCTTTGCCCTGATCGGTACGGCGTTCCTGACGTTCGAGCGCGCAGCTGAGTTATTAAACTTCGGCGCCTTGTTGGCCTTCATGGGAGTCAACGCGGCATCCTTTACACGATATTTTTTGCGCGAACGAAAGCATGATTTGAGCAATTTCTTAGTTCCCATTTGCGGGTTTGCAATTTGCCTGCTGCTTTGGCTGAACCTGAGCGTGCCCGCGAAAATTGCCGGCGTGATATGGATGGGCCTTGGCATTGCTTATGGCGCTGTCAGAACCCGTGGTTTCAAGGCGGAGCTGGTCTCATTCGATGTCCCCGATTAAGCAGCAGAGTGACTAGGTGCTGCTATGAAGACTCGCTCATATGAATGTTTGCGCTTTGCAATTGAGAGATAAGGAGGACCCGTGGCCGTTATTATGCGATTGATTCAGCAGTACGATCCGCGTCATAAAACAGAATTTCACGCCTTGGAGAAGCAGTTCGCGGAATTGGAACATCGTGGCGTGCTGCCGCGTGGGGAGCGGCTCGTGCCCATTTCCGGCAGGGAAGCTGCCAATACGATCATCTGGCAGTGCAGGTTTGATTCTTTGTGTGCGGCCGAGAATGCCCTCAAGAGCATAGAAAGCAGCGTTGAACATACAGAACTCGCTAAGAAGCAACACCCGATGTTTCAGCAGAGCTGGACTGAATTTTACGAGGTCCTGGACTATTAAGGATCTTGATTTCTGTTCCACTGTCTTGTCTTAAGATGGACTGCGAACGTTTGCAAGCATAGTTGGGGGTTTCTCCAAGGGAGCAGGGCGTGGACGCGCTAGCCAGGTTGCTGAATACCACAAAAGAGGACAAAACAGAAAAAGGATTCCTCTATACGCCCGCCGAAATCGCGCAGCAGCCTGCAACGTGGCCGCGGACATTCGAGATATTCCGGAAGAGGCGGGCAGAACTCCGCGAATTCCTTTCGGGAGCCGGGTTCAACTTCACAGCTGCCACCCAACCTACACTGGTGCTGGTCGGTGCCGGCACTTCGGACTACATTGGCAAATCAGTGGTCAGATTGCTGCGACGGCAGTGGAACTGCGATGCGATGGCGTGTCCCAGCACCGATCTCATTACGCAGATGGAAGAAATATTGCGCCCTGACCGGCGCTATCTTTGTTTGTCTTTCTCCCGATCCGGCGACAGCTCCGAGGGAGTTGCGGTACTGGAACGAATCCTCGCACGGCGGCCGGACATTCACCATCTCGTGGTTTCGTGTAATCGGGATGGCAAGATGATCAAAATTGCCCAGGGCTCCAATCGTGCCTTCGGGATTTGCCTGGACGATGCCGTAAATGATCGAGGGCTCGCCATGACAAGTTCCTATTCCAACATGGTTGTGCTCGGGCAAGCTCTGGCGCATATTGAAACTCCAGAAGAATATTCCGGCATTCTGCAAAAACTCATCGACGCAGCGAAGACTTTTGTACCTCGCGCCGCTGATTTTGCCGCCGACCTGGCTCAACGAAGATTTAAGAAGGCTTGCTTTGTGGGCACGGGGACGCTGCGGGCAGTGGCGCAGGAATCAGCACTGAAATTACTGGAGATGACCGCAGGGCGAATTTTGACGATGTCCGAATCGGCACTTGGTCTACGGCACGGGCCGATGGCTGCGCTAGATCATGACACTTTGTTTGTCAGTTTCCTTTCCGGCGATGAGCGTATACGGCGCCTGGAAGAGAATCTATTGCGGGAAATAGGCGGGAAAAAGCTGGTTCGAACTCGCATCGCGGTGACCGCGAATTCCAGGGCTGCAATGGATGGCCGCGTTGACGACTATCTTTTTCCTGAGGCTCCAGCCGAAGTAGGCGACGATCACCGTGCGCCGGTCGACGTCATTTTCGGTCAGCTGCTCGGACTGTTTTCTTCTCTCGCCTGCGGCCTCAAGCCGGACGCCCCGAGTCCTTCAGGAGCGATCGGCCGCGTCGTACAGAACCTTGACCTGCATTGAAAATTCTTAAGACCTGTGGCGGTGGTCGAGTTCCGGCACATGCTCCCGAAAAAATTTTTTGCAATAAGAGCGATCGCGAAAGGCTTCCGTCCCTCCCGCGCGTGTGGTGGACAAAGCCCCCGCGAGATTTCCCCATTGCAAACAGGAGCGGAGGTCGGAGCCGCGAACATACTGGAGAAGGAACCCAGCATTGAAACTGTCGCCGGCGCCCACTGCATCGATAGCTTCGACCTTGACCGCCGGGACAAGAATCCGTTCTGTACCACGCTGGGCCATGGCGCCCATGGCGCCCAGTTTGATGACGATTGTAGGCACGATCTTTACCAGACGCTCGGCGGCCAATTCGACATCATTGGTGCCAGCGATTCGGCGGGCCTCGCGCTCATTGGGAAGAAAAACGTCAACCAAGGGAAGAATGTCTGTCAATTTTTCCCAGCGGTCATCCGGATCATCATTGGTGTCCAGAGAAATGGTCAAGCCCGCCCTCTTCAGCTCCCGGAAAAGGTCAACCACGCGCGGCTGAAGCTCATGCTGCAGATAGAACGATGAGAGATGAAAGTGGCGCGAGGAAGCAAGGTACGCAAGATCGAGGTCGGCGAATTTCAATTGTGAGATTGTGCCCAGATACGTGAGTATGCTGCGCTGCTTTCCGCGCTGCAGGATGACCGAAACGCCGGTTGGGGTGCCATCCCCCGCACGTTGCACACGGGAAACGTCCACTCCTCCCCCAGCGAGACGCTCAAGCATGGCATTACCCATGGCATCATCACCGACTCGCGCAATGAAACCCACGCGCGCGCCCAGAGCAGCCAAGTTGTGAGCAACAATCGCAGAAGATCCGCCGATGGTGAACATCATCCCCTCCGCGAGAATCTCGCGTTCCACGGGTAACTCGGAAGGTAGCCCGTAGAGAATCAAATCAACATTGAGTTCACCCGCCAACGTGACATCGAAATCAGCCATGGACCCTTTTCTGAGCGGAGTTTTGGGTGCGTATCTAGTCTAGAGTGGTCCTGCTTTAGTGGTAAAGCGCGAGGGTGGATTCACGATGCCGAAAGTGAATCGTGGCAATTGTTAGCGCCGGGCAGGATCGTGACAAAACTTGCCTGGCGCCATTGAGACCGTATTGGAAGTTCTATTGGGGGAGGACCAAAATTAAAGAGGTTCGTTTGCCTTCATCCGCCGGATTGTTGCAGGAGCTGCTTAATTCTGTTTACGTTGTTCTCGCGGGAGCGTTCATTCGGGATACCCTTCGCCGCTTCAAGCGCATCTCCGAGCACACGGCGAGCTTCCACCTTATTGCCCTTTTCCTGCAACGCGTCTGCCTTCGTAACCAACAACCACGCGCTGCCGCCGGGTCCTGGATGACGAGCTAAGCCGCGATCGCAGGCTGCGATCGCCGCGTCATAGTTCTTGGCCGCATCCTCCATCTGAGCGACGCGCAGAGATGCGTTCCAGTTGTCGGGCATTGCGCGTTCGGAAGCAATCAGCGCCGGTAATACCCGGTTTGGATCCCCAAAGACCTGAATGTCTTCGACACGTGCAATATCGATGGCGGAGCGCTGTTCGTCACTGATGGGATTGATGGCATCGAGTTCTTTGAGCCAAAGATCGCCCCACTTAGCTGCCGCTCGCTCGTCCTTCCGGTCGAGGGACAGATACATAAGAGTGCGATAAAGCTCGTCACGGTGGTCGCGCACTGTCGAGGGCAGGGAGAGCCCTTCTTTGGCGAGGGGTTCCAGCTTTGCCGCCTCCGTTTCCCACCATGGCGCAGGATGGGCGGAGACCATACACCACATGCCTGCGACAACCGTCCGGCCAAAGGCTTCGCTTCGGCTCATGTGGCCGGCTTCGGTGGAAGCCGTTTCCGCACAGCGCTGCCATTGTTGACTGTTCTGAAGCGCCACAGTCAGGGAAGCCTCCGCCAGTTCGCGGCGAGGCCAACTAGCGGGCGAAAGACGAATTGCTTCCTGATATGCCGTTACTGCCTCGTCGGGCTTCGTGGTGAAAAGGGCGTCGCCTCGCGTGAGAGCAGCGTCGGCGGGTGTCTGGGTTTTGGCGACGACGGCACTTGCTCCTCTGTCGAGAAAGTGCCCGAGGTCGGTCAAAGACATTGCTCCGGTCTGGGTAGCTACAATCTTCTCATCCCGCGGATCAATAATGAAAAAAGTGGGTGTGGCATACGCCCCGAACTTCTTGAGGAATTCAGCGTTCGCAGGTTTGTCGTAATTAAGTTCAAGCCAGACAAACTGTCCGGCGTACCTGGCGAGGCCGGCGTCGGCCAAGGTCACTCGCATCAGGCGGCAGGTCGATCACCACGGGGCCCAACACTCAACGAAGATTGGCAGCTTCCGCTGCTGTGCCTGCTGCAGGGCCGTAGCATAATCATCAAATAAGAAGGGCAGCTTGGTGGTAGCCGGGGTGGCCGCACTAGCTACGGATGCGAATAAGATGCAGAACAACAATTTCCTCATCACAGGCTCCGAAAAGAATTTAACCAGGCTATGGTCTGATTTCCAGATCCGTTTTCGACGAATAAAATGGACCAACTAGATTCGTCGCCGGCGAACGACATCTTTCAGCGGCTGAGATGTGGCTTGCAGCCGCCGCATACCGCCGAGCCAGCGGTCGTAATCAGATGCTTTACGCCGGACAAACTCAGCTACTTCAGGATGGGGAAGAATCAGGAAATGCTCGTCGGCGAGGCCTTGGACCACGTGGTCGGCAACCTGTTCTGGTTCGAGAGCGGTGTCCAGCAGGAACGAGCCACCCCCGAACTGGGCGTTGTTCAGCATGTCGGTGCGGACACCCATGGGACAAAGAGCCGACACCTTGATGCCACGATCGCCATAGGTGATGGATAACCACTCCGCGAATCCCAGAGCGGCGTGCTTGGTGGTGGTGTAGGGCGCCGAGCCGATCTGCGAAAGCAGGCCTGCGGCGGACACGGTTTGAAGCAAGTAGCCCTCACCTCGGGCCAGCATGTGGGGGAGAACAGCGCGGGCGGCGTAAACGTGCGCGATCACATTCACGCGCCAACTCACTTCCCAGTCGGTATCGGGAGCTTCAACTCCCCCATCCACGCCCACGCCGGCATTCGAGCAAAACAGGTCGATTACGCCGAATTTGTCGAGTGTCTCCTGAACCACGCGGTGCACATCGGGTTCGCGGGTGACGTCAGCCTGTAGGCCGAGCCCGCCGAACTGGCGTGCAGTCTCGCTTGCTTTGGAGCCATTTAAGTCTGCCACTACGACCGCTTTGGCGCCTCCGGCGGCGAATCGGACGCTGAGAGCTCTTCCGATGCCGTTAGCGCCGCCCGTTACTACAACGACTTTGCCGGCGATTTCCATAACGTCTTTCCGCGGCCGATCCAAACCGCCATACGATAACGAGTAGTTATCATACTGCTTACTCCTGAAGAGCTGCGATGGTGCTCCAGCTTCGCGCATTGCAGTTTGGAGCGACAACTCTGTTTTCCTGGAATAGTTGAAGTTGCTTGCAGAGAGCCGGGATGAGGTGCGAGCGGCATTATTTTCTTGACAGCGCAGATCGATGTTGTGAATATAATTTCATCGGGGTGGATATTTATTCATCATGAGCAAGCTTTCCAGACAGGGTGCCATTCTCGCACTTGTCGAAAAGGGTCCTGTGCCCAGTCAGGAGGAGCTTCAGCGTTCGCTTGCGAAGCAAGGGTTACGGGTCGGCCAAGCGACCTTGTCTCGGGATATACGGGAGCTTCGGCTCATCAAGACGGGCCGGGGTTACGAGTCACCAAACAGCAATGCCCCTGGTGAGCCGGGACTGCCTCCAGTAACTCACCTCCTGAAAGAATTCGTACTCGACGTACGGCCCGCGCAAAACCTGCTGGTCGTGAAGACGGCAGTAGGCAGTGCCCAACCAGTTGCCGCCGCTCTCGATGCGCAGTCCTGGGCTGAGGTAGTGGGCACCATCGCCGGCGACGATGCCATTTTGATTGTTGCGCCCGACAAGAAATCTGCAGTCCTGTTAGCCAAGCGAATTCGGGAGATGCTTGCCTGATGCCAGCCAAGCTCAAGACCGCGATTTTGGGGGCAACCGGCTATGCGGGTTTCGAGCTGTCGCGCCTACTCTCGCGTCATCCTCAGCTAGAAAAGCCGTTGTTTCTCAGCCGCAAAGATTGTCACGGTCCTTCGGATTTGGCTGATCTGTTTCCCGCGCTGTCCGGAAATGGGGGCTATCCTCTTCAGCCATTCTCCTGGAAAACACTGGAGAAGACAGGAACCGAGTTGCTTTTCCTAGCAACTCCACACGAGATTTCCCGGTCGTTAGTGCCTGAGGCGGCAGCGCGCAGCTTGCGCGTCATTGATCTAAGTGGAGCATGGAGGCTCAAGCACCCAGAGAACCGCGCGGTGTACAGCTTCACGGATGCCGATCCGCGAGTCGCGGCAGAACTGGACGGCAGCGCCGTATACGGTCTCCCCGAGCTTCACTCGGAGGCGATACATAGCGCCACTCTGGTTGCGAATGCCGGCTGCTATGCCACGTCGGTGATTCTTCCGTTAGTGCCGCTCGTGCGCGCGGGCTTACTTGATCGAAACCACAGCATCATTTGTGATTCAAAATCGGGCGTATCTGGCGCAGGCAAGGAACCAAACGCGCGCACCCATTTCGTTTCGGTAGCGGACAATCTTTCGGCTTACTCGGTGTTCGGACATCGCCATACCGGAGAAATTCTGGAGCAGTTGCAGCTGGAATCGAGCGAGCTGATCTTTACGCCTCATTTACTGCCGATCCCCCGAGGAATTCTGTCCACGATCTACGTTCGGCTTGGGCGGCCGCTGCAGGCTGGCGAAGTCGAGCAGGTCCTTCGCGATTTCTACGCTGGAAAGCGCTGGGTTCGCATCTTCGCCACGCCTCGGCTGCCACAGATTCAATACTCAATCGGGACAAACTACTGCGATATCGGGTTCTGTCTCGCTGACGATCAACAACGGCTTGTGCTGGTCTCCTGTATTGACAATCTCTTAAAGGGCGCGGCGGGCCAGGCGGTGCAGAACATGAACCTAATGTACGGATGGAGCCAGGAGGTCGGCCTGAATTGAAGATCGTGATCAAAATCGGCGGTGCAGCCTTGGAGAACAAGGCCATGCTGCACAAGTGTGCCCAAACCATCTGCGACTTAGCCGGGGATAAACACAGGGTCGCGGTAGTGCACGGCGGAGGAACTGCCCTCAGTCATACGCTCGCTCTTCTCGGCAAAAAAAGCGAGTTTGTGAATGGCCTCAGGGTTACGGATGCGGAAACTCGCGATGTGGCGCTCATGGTACTCGGGGGAAAGGTCAACAAGATTCTGGTTAGCGCCATCTGTGCTGCCGGGTGCCCCGCGATCGGGCTCTCAGGAGGCGATGGCATGGCGTTCCGCGCGCGCAAGAAGGTGAGCCCGGATTGCGATCTTGGATATGTTGGCGAGATTTGCTGTGCGGAGGCACGCTGGATCGAAGCCATCTGGCGGCAGGACGGAATCCCGGTGATCTCCAGCCTGGCGATCAGCAGCGATGGCGAGTACTACAACGTCAATGCCGACGAGATGGCGGCGGCATGCGCGATTGCGTGCCATGCGGATGCTTTGATCTTTCTCACCGACGTAGCAGGCGTGAAAGACGCTTGTGGTGCCGTTATTCCTTGGTTGGCTTTGACCAGGGTCGAACAGCTGATTCGTGACTGTGTCATAGCGGGCGGCATGCTTCCTAAGATCGAGGCCTGCGGGCACGCGCTGCATCATGGCGTCGGGCGAGTGCGTATTGTTCCTGCCGAGCAGGTGCATCTGCTGTCGCAGTTTTATTTTTCGAAGCTGGACTGCGGGACGGAGGTTTTGGTGGCATGAACCTGGCGTCCGTGATGAAAGCAGAGTCCGCACTTCTGTTGCCCACCTATGAGCGAAATCCCGTACTGTTTACGCAGGGGCGGGGTGCATATCTTTGGGACTCGAAGGGCAAGCGCTATTTGGATTTCCTCAGTGGCATTGGGGTCAATGCATTAGGTTATGCACACCCTGCGGTTCGCAAAGTCCTAGCGCGGCAGGGGAGCAAGCTGATTCACATTTCCAATTTGTTTTACCACCCATATCAGGCAGAACTGGCGAAGCAGTTGACGCGAATTTCTGGACTGGATCGCGCCTTCTTTTGCAACAGCGGCGCCGAGGCATGGGAAGGCGCGCTCAAATTAGCCCGGGCCTATGCTCACGGCCAGAGCAGTAACGGCGGGACTCAAAAGAACCGCGTACTCGCGCTGGAGAACTCATTTCATGGGAGAACCTTTGGGGCGTTGGCCACGACAGGCCAATCCAAGTACCGGGAGCCGTTCACGCCGCTGGTGCCGGGCGTAACCTTCGTGAAGTTCAACGACCTGGATGATCTGTCGTCGCAGTTCGATGACAGCGTCTGCGCAGTGTGTCTCGAGACCATTCAAGGCGAAGGCGGCATTCGCCCGGTTAGCGCTGAGTTTCTTCAACTCGCGCGCGAATTGGCGACGAAACACCGGGCGTTGCTGATGCTTGACGAGATTCAGTGCGGGCTGGGCCGCACTGGCCGCCACTTTGCCTATCAGCACTACGGCGTGAAACCTGACATTGTGACGGTCGCGAAACCGCTGGCCGGGGGGCTCCCGCTGGGCGCCATCCTCATGACGAATGAGGTTGCAACCTGCATGCGGCCGGGGCTGCATGGCACCACATTTGGCGGAGGGCCACTTTCCTGTGCCGTAGCCGTGGAGGTCCTGCAGCAAATCAATGCGCTGCTCCCGCACATTCGCCAGGCAGGAACCTATTTTGGAAAACAGTTGGCGGCGCTTCAGAAGAAACACAATTTTGTGCGGGAGATTCGTGGGATGGGATTGATGCGGGCAATGGAACTCGACTCCGCGGATCTGGCCAAAGCGACTGTTCGCAATCTCCTGAACCAGGGCATCATCATTAACCGCACCCAAGAAACCGTACTGCGATTCTTGCCGCCTTACATCATCGAGAACAAGCATGTAGATGTGCTGATCCAAGCATTGGACTTGGCGTTGAGCTCCGGGCTGAAATCCCCAGAAGAAAAGGCGTCGCGAAAAGTCTCAGCACCGAGGAGTGGAGCATGAATAGTGCATCACTGGGCGCAACGGCGGATCACAAGCTTGCCGGACTGAAACAACCCTGGTCGCGCGATCTGGTCTCGATTCGCGACCTCGCAACCCAGGAAGTCGCGGCGATTCTCGAATTAACGGCCCTGATCAAGGCCCGCCCTGCTGATTTCCGCGGCGCGCTTGCCGGCAAGCAGTTGGTGATGTTCTTCGAGAAACCGTCTCTGCGTACGCGTCTCACTTTCGAAGCCGGCATGGCGAGTCTGGGTGGTGTTTCGTTTTTTGTCGACCAGACGCAGAGCCGGCTCGGATCGCGCGAGAGTTTGAGCGATGTCGCCCACAACATCGAACGTTGGGTGGATATAGCGGTGCTCCGAACCTTCTCGCACGCCATCGTAGAGAAGATGGCCGAATACGCCAGCATCCCCGTGATTAATGCTCTCAGTGATGTCGAGCATCCGTGCCAGGCACTGGCCGACTATTTCACCCTGATGGAACATTTTGGTGATTTGAAATCCATCAAGCTGGCGTACATCGGTGACGGAAACAATGTGGCGCATTCTCTGTTGCTCGCTTGTGCCGCGCTTGGTTCAACGATTCGCATTGCCACCCCGCCAGGTTTTGAGCCAGACAGGCAAATCGTTGCGGACGCGCAAGAGATTGCTCTTGAGGCGGGAGCTTCCATCGAACTGCTCAGCGATCCGCACTCCGCCATTGCCGGAGTTGATGCCGTCTACACCGACACCTGGGTCAGCATGGGCCAGGAGGACGAGACACGTCAGCGCATCGAGATCTTCGAGCCCTATCGGGTCAACGAGAAACTGTTTGCGGAGGCGGCGCCGCACGCCGTATTCATGCACTGCCTTCCCGCGCATCGCGGCCAGGAAGTTACGGACCAGGTCATTGATTCACCACAGTCGATTGTTTTCGAGCAGGCTGAGAACCGCATGCATGTTCAGAAAGCCATTCTGCTGTATCTGTTAGGGGGCGGCATAGGTCGCCTCCAGGTAAGGAGCGCTCGTGCCTGAAAAAGTTGTTCTCGCATACTCCGGCGGTCTGGACACCTCGATCATTATTCCCTGGCTGAAGGAGAACTACTCCTACGATGTCATTGCCATGGTGGGCGATGTTGGCCAGGGGGATGATATCGAGGCCGTCGTCGAAAAGGCCTATGCCACTGGCGCCAGCAAGGTCATCGTCGAGGACCTGCGCGACGAATTTCTGGCCGGCTACGTGTTTCCGGCGCTCAAGGCTGGCGCTGTTTACGAACATAAATATTTGTTGGGAACCTCGCTGGCTCGCCCCGTCATCGCCAGGCATCAGGTGGAAGTTGCACTGCGTGAAGGGGCGGTCGCGTTTGCACACGGTTGTACTGGGAAAGGAAATGACCAGGTGCGGTTCGAGCTCGCGTATCAGGCGCTTGCGCCAGAGCTGAAGGTCATCGCCCCGTGGCGCGAGTGGAACTTGAAATCTCGCGAGGACTGCCTGGATTATGCCGAGCAGCACGGAATCCCAGTCTCGGCGAGCCGCCAGAAGATTCACAGCCGTGACCGGAACCTCTGGCATTTAAGCCACGAAGGAGGAGAGCTCGAAGACGCAACGAATGCACCCCTCGAAACCACATGGCAGCTGACACGATCTCCTCAAGAGGCGCCCGATCGCGAAGAACGAGTGGAAATTGGATTTGAGGGCGGCATTCCTGTTTCTGTCAATGGAATGAAGATGGATCCGGTCTCGCTGCTCGAACTGCTCAACGAAATCGGCGGACGAAATGCTATCGGTCGAGTCGATCTGGTCGAGAACAGGTTTGTGGGCATCAAGTCGCGCGGCTGCTATGAAACTCCGGGCGGCACTCTGCTGCTGACTGCGCATCGCGAGCTTGAGGCTCTATGCCTCGATCGTGACGTGATGCACTTCAAACAACAAATCGCGTTGAAGTACGCCGAGATGGTTTACTTCGGGTTATGGTTTACTCCCTTGCGCGAAGCTCTTGACGCTTTCGTAGACACCACTCAGAAAGATGTGACTGGAAGCGTCGTGCTCTCGCTCTACAAGGGCAATATCGCGATCGGCAGCCGCCGCTCAGAGAACTCGCTCTATCGCACAGATCTGGCGGCCTTTACCATGGGCGACAGCTACGACCAGAAGGATGCTGCGGGGTTCATCCGCATTCTTGGTCTGCCTTCCCGCTCGCGCGCGCAAGTTCGTTGGGAGGTGGCCAAGTGAAGATGTGGTCAGGACGGTTTCGGCAGCCGCTCGATCCCGACTTCGAGCGCTGGCAGAGGTCGTTTTCGTTTGACCGGCGCTTGTTGCGGTACGAACTAGATGCCAGCCGGGCGCATGCGCGCGCGCTTAGGAAGGCCGGCATCCTTTCGGGCGAAGAACTCGCGTCGATACTTGTCGGTCTGGACCAGATCAAAGACAAAGTCTCGCCGGGCTCCAACACTCTTGAGGATGACAGCGCAGAGGACGTTCATCACTTCGTTGAGAAGCAACTGGTCTCTTTGATCGGAGACACAGGTTACAAGCTGCACAGTGGGCGCAGCCGCAATGAGCAGATAGCAACTGACCTGCGCCTCTATGTGCGCAGCAGCATCGATCAGTTGCGTTCTCTTGTCATCGACTGGCTTGAGGCTCTATTGCAGCGCGCAGAGGAAGCCAAGAATTTCGCCATGCCCGCCTACACGCACATGCAGCGGGCTGAGCCGGTGCTGGTTGCGCATTGGCTGCTTGCGTATTTTGAGATGTTCTCACGGGATATGGAGCGCTTGGCGGATTGCCGAAAACGGGTGAACCTTTGTCCGCTCGGCTCAGGAGCAGTTGCCGGGAGCACAATTTGTCTTGATCGAGATGCTATGAGCGCCGAGTTGGAATTCGATGCTCCAACTGCGAGCAGCATGGACGCCACATCGGATCGCGATTTTGCAGTCGAATTCGTGCAGTGCCTCTCGCTAATGGGCCTGCATTTGAGCCGCTGGGCTGAAGAAATGATGCTGTTTTCCACGGAAGAGTTCGGATTCATCCATTTGCCGGAGTCGTACTCGACGGGCAGCAGCGCCATGCCGCAAAAGATGAATCCTGATCTGTTGGAGCTTGTGCGCGCAAAGTCGGGGCGGATCTTTGGAGCGGGGACGGCTCTCGTGATCGAAATGAAGGGATTGCCGCTGGCGTACAACAAAGATCTGCAGGAAACACAGGAACCGCTATTCGATGCGAGTGAGACAGCCTTGTCCATCTTGCCAATGGTGATTGGCTGGATGAAAGCCATGCGGTTGGACCATGACCGCATGCAGGCGGCGGCGGATTCAGGCTTCATGAACGCCTGGGCGGCCGCTACTTATCTGGTTCGGCGTGGAGTGTCTCTCCGGCGAGCGCACGAGCACGTCGGCAAGGCCGTGCAACTTTGTTTGGAAAAGGGATGCGAGCTACGTCATCTATCGGTCGAAGAGTTGCGGCAATTCAGTTCTGAATTTGACCACGATTTCTATTCTCATCTGGAGTTGCAGGCGGTTCTCTCGATTCATGACGTACAGGGAGGGACGGCGCCGGCACGTGTCGCAGAGGCGCTCGCGGCTGCCCGGCAGCGGATCTCAGCTCTGCGGGGGCTCGCTCATGCGCACGCGTGACGCGATTCTGCCGGATGCCGAGCAGATTCATGCTCTGATTTCCGCCCATTTCGAGACGGGTACTCTGCTGCCGCGGACGTTTCCCGAAATCTGCGAGAACATTCGTGACTTTGTCGTGGTGGAGAATGGAGGAAAAATTATTGGCTGTGGTGCGCTCCACTTGTACGGGCTGCACCTGGCTGAGATTCGCTCCATCACGGTCCGGCCGGAATATCGGGGCAAGAAGATTGGAGCGCTCCTGGTGAAGAAACTACTTGAGCACGCGGAACAGCATCATGTGACTGCGGTCTGTCTGTTTACGCGTATTCCGGAATTTTTTGCCGGGCTCGGCTTCTCCATCGTTCGCCGGGAAGACATTCCCGATAAGGTGTACAAAGACTGCTGTGTCTGTCCCAAACTGCACAATTGCGACGAAGTGGCCATGGTGAGGGGCGAGGTGCCCACCTTTGCAATTCTGGCGCAGTCTCAATCTGGTTTGGTGAAACTGCAGGCATGAGCACGATCTGTCCGAGCGGCAAGATTGCATTGCCTGCCGGATTCTCCTTCGCAACGAGCGCAGCCGGCATCAAGGCCAGCGGCCGGCCTGATCTGGCGCTTTTTGTGTGCGCGCCGGGAACAAGAGCGGCGGCACTGTTCACGAAAAACCGCGTGGTTGCGGCACCTGTTCAGGTTGGTCGAGGTTCGCTGAAGAAGGCTCGCGGAAGCCTTCGCGCCGTAATCGTCAATTCCGGTAACGCAAACTGCGCCACCGGCGTAGAGGGTTTGCACTCGTGCCAGCGCGTTTGCAAGCAGACTGCTCGTCTTTTAGGAGTAACTCCACAGGAAGTCTTTCCATCGTCGACCGGAATCATTGGCGTGCACTTTCCGGTCGAGAAGGTCGTGGCGAATTTGCCGGACCTGGTCGCAAAACAAGCTGCGTCCGAAGAAAGTGTACGTCAGTTCGCCGCCACGATCATGACGACTGATACGCGTCCGAAGATTGCTTCTGCGGTTATCGAGACCGGCAAACGGAAAGTCAGTCTTCTCGGAATAGCTAAGGGCTCGGGCATGATCCATCCGAATCTGGCGACCATGCTGGTTTATCTGTTTACCGATGCCATTGCCACCCCATCGCTGCTGACAAGTTTTCTCCGGCAAGCGTGTGATGAGACCTTCAACTGCATATCGGTCGATGGCGACACATCCACGAACGACACAGTTCTACTGGCGGCCAGCGGCCAAGGCGGCATTGACTTGCATTCGCCACGAGCCGCGAAAGAGTTCGGGCGGGCGCTGGCCATAGTCAGCCACTCGCTTGCCCAGCAAATAGTCAGCGACGGTGAAGGAGTAACTCACGCCGTGAAACTGACCATCGAGCAGGCAAGGAAACGCGAGGATGCACTCCGAGTAGCGCGTGCTATCGCCCATTCTCCATTAGTCAAAACTGCGTGGGCAGGCGCTGATCCTAACTGGGGACGAATCTTATCCGCGATCGGGAACTCCGGAGTGCCGATCGATCCCAATCGCATCAATATCTTTATCGGGGACCAGCAAGTCTGCCGTAATGGATGCACTTGCCCGTGGGATGAGGCAAAAGCTCACGAGCACCTTTCTCGTCCGGAAAGCGAAATTCGTGTGCAGCTTGGCCGGGGATCCGCCAGTTTGCGCTTCTATACCACCGACCTGACCGCTGAATACGTCCGCATCAACGCCGATTACACGACCTGAAAGCGGTTTCAAGCGGGTGCACCTCCGCGCGGGCTTCGCGCGCTGGCGTCGATATTGTCAATTATGGTGACATTTATCTGCCGATGCCAATTGCGCATGCAGTTTGGGAGGCGTACATTCTGGAGTCATAAACTTGGACTTGGGAAGGAGACTAACATGAATCGCACTATCCGCTTCTGGTTTCTCCCGGCCCTGACGTTGTTCCTGGTTTCCTATGCCGTGGCGCAAGCCAAGCCGGATGAGAAGCAGATCAAGACCGGCGTGCAAGCTGCAGCCGAAGTCAAGACGGTGATGCCCACAACCTATTTCTATGACGGCATGTCCTCGAGCGTGCAGCTGCGGAACTCTGCCGCGTTTCGGACCAAAGAGGGACATTTTGTTCTCGCTGGACTTGTCGACACCTCCGGATATTCCAGTGGGGTTCGCCAGAAATATCAGGGACTGTTTATCACTGAGCTGAAGCTCGACATTGAAGGTTCGGAATTATCCCCTGGGCAATACGGGTTCGGTTTTACTGACGATAAGTTCGTCATCACCGATGTGGGCGGCCATGATGTGCTCAGCGTTCCATCGAAAACTGATGATCAGCTGAAGCGAGCCGTACCGCTGAAGATCAAGCAAGAAGGCGACGCCTACCGGCTCTACGCTGGCAAGAAATATGTGACAGTAAAGGCGCCGTAGAGCACGCTCAGTGGGTATATGGCTGCAGCGTGGTCAAGACCATGTTGATGCCAGCGCGCTTGCGTAGCTCTGTCAAGAGCGCCTGGGCAGCATTCTGGTAGGTCTTGCTGGGATCGGACGGGTCCGACCAGACGGCATCATAGATTATTTGTGCCGCGTCCTTCAGATCGATATGCAGGGCCGCTTCCAGCAGATCTGCCTTCTGTTGCGCCACTTCGTAGCAGGTTTTGCACACAGTGGCCGCTTCGAATGCGTCACCGTGATTGTCTTCCAGAGTGCAGCCGAAACTCTCGGCGGCATCGCTCTCGCTGTGCTTGGCTACCAATTGTGCCCGGAATTCCTGCAGAAAGCGCTCGCGCTCCTCGTCCAACTGCGTCATGTCTGGGATGGGGTCGGTACTCTGGCTCACCGACGGAGTTGGCACAACCGCAGGCGACACACGCTCCGGGCAGCTGCAAATGGGACACACGGACTGGTCAGCGCCGTAGTAGGTTCCACAATTCGCGCACGGCAGTCCGTAGTAGATGCGCTGCGCGACGGCCGCATCGACGGGCGCAAAACCTTGAACGGCTCCTCGCTGCTGTTCATCGGTGGCGCCTGGGTCGTTTGCGTGCTTCGTACGGCTGGGTTGTGCTGCTGCGCTCGGGCTCATGATTTCATCCTTCCAACGGCTGCGGTCCACATCTGGTCTTTACTTGGCTCTGGCTGCCCGCCCTGGATTCGTTCAGCGGGACTCGCTTGTTCTTATCACCTTCAGCAGTTCGTCCTGACGCGCTCGGTAGAGTGACTGAGCAGGGTCCATCCTGGCTGCAGTCTCTAGTTCCGTAAGAGCTTCGTCAAAGCGATTCATATCGATCAGGCACACAGCCATGAAATAGTGATTGCCGGCCGAAGGCTCCAAGCGCAGTGCCTGGCGATGCTCATTCAGCGCCAGTTCGTACTTCTGCATGTTCCCCAGCGCCATCGCTAAATAATGGTGCGCGAGAGCGTTGTCGGGATTAAGCGCCACGGCGATGCGCAGTTCGCGCAAGGCCTCATCGTTTTGTTGGCTCAACAACAGCGCTTGTCCAAGGACGCGGTGATCGGCGGCGCTCGTCGGGTTGTGCTTCACGGCCAGGCGGAGCTCTGCGATCGCGGCTTCATACTGGTGCTTAGCAAGGAATGCTTTGGCCAGACAGCTGTGCCCAGTCGGCCAATCAGGGTTCGTTCTGAACAAGTCGCCGTATTCGGCAATGGCGCTGTCGTAATTGCCGGCATCGCAGTAAGCAGAACCCAGGTTACTGCGCACCGCCAGGTCATCGGGGGCGAGCCGTTTGGCGGCCAGGTACTCGAACAGGGCGTCATCAGTTTTATGCTGCTCTTGTAAAGTCAGGCCGAGATTATTGTGCGCCTGCCAGTATTGTGGGTCCTCCTGAAGCGCTCGTCTGTAAGCTGTTTCGGCGGCCGGAAGATTACCCTGGTCGCGGAGAGTGCTGCCCATAGTGTCATAGACTTCGGGATCATCGGGAACACGCGCCAACGATTCTTGAAAGGCGTGTATAGAGGCTTCGTACTGGCCTGTATCGGCGAGTGCAAGTCCCAGAGCTTTGTATGCCTCGGCATTATTCGGATCAATGCTCAGGGCGGTTCTCGCTTCTGCCAGAGCGTTGTCCGGATCGCCAGAACGGTGGAACAGAGAAGACAGGCGGCTGTGGGTCTCCGGGAAACTCGGCATCAACCGTGCCGATTCAGTGAAGTGCTCCAAGGCTTCGTCCCAATCCGCCTCGTGCACAAGAACATTGCCCAGGGCGAAGTGGGCTGCAGCCTCAGCCGGATCCGTTCGAAGTGCCGTCCGAAGCACCTTTTCGGCGGCAGCATACTGCTTCTGATGAACCAATCTGGCCGCAGTAGCCAAATCCGCAGGGCACGCCGATTTACTGGCGCCCCGATGCACCCGATCGGAGCGAAAGGAAGCGAGGAGCTGATCGCCAGCTCCGGCATCATGTAGAGCAGCCGTGGTTTGTTGATCGGGAATAAACGCCAGGCCACGCTGTTGTACAAGTTGGGTAAGACGAGAACTGGAAACTCCCCCCGCCAGCCAGCCCGATATCTGAGCGCAAGTGACCGGCCCGCCGGCTCCAGTCTGTGCGACCGTGGCAACGGTTAGAAAGCAAATGCCCAGGAATCCGTATCTGCGTCTCACGGCACCTCGCTGGCTAGGGGCAAAAGGCTTGGAACCCTGCGCAGAACGATAGTGCTCGAAGGTAAGCTATGGGTAGGTAACTGAGGTAATAGGCGTGGGATTGGCCGATAGTGAAGGAGGTACAGGGCCACCGGGGCTGTTCGGGAGCATCCATTTGTCAGGGAGAGAAATCAGCTGCCATGGTTAGCGGGTTATGCATCCTGGCGGCGGTCAGCCGCTGAGGTAAAACAAATGCCAGGTCACGAAATTGAGTGGCAAAGCTGGCAGTTTCTCACGTAAACTACCTGTTCACGGAGGTTTCGATGTTCGAAGGTCTATTTCAACCGATGCACCTGCTGGTAATCTTCTTTATTGCCTTGCTGGTGTTCGGTCCTAAGAAGCTCCCCGAATTGGGCAAAGGCCTGGGTGAGGGCATTCGTGCCTTGAAGGATGGCATGAAGGACCATCCCGCCGAACAAGCTAAACAGCAGCAAAACAGCACGGAAGCAAAGAGCTAGCGCCAAGGCGCCTTCCATTCCTCGAAGGCTCCGCCTTTGTTGTCTCGAGTTGCAACAATCAGGCATCGGCTTCATGCTCATAGCCAATGCCAGAACTGCCCGACATCACAGCTTACATGACTGCGCTGCAGGGCCGCATTGTCGGGCAGCCTCTGCATCGAGTGCGGCTGGCAAGTCCTTTCTTGTTGCGCACGGCCGACCCACCGCTTTCGCGCGCTGAGGGATATCAGGTCCGCGAACTCCGGCGGATTGGCAAGCGTATAGCCATTGGTCTCGATAATGATCTCTGGCTGGTCGTTCACCTGATGATTGCGGGACGGCTGCACTGGCGACCTCCCAATTCGAAATTAGCCGGCCGAAATGCATTGGCGGCATTCGATTTTCCAGACGGTTCCCTTGTGCTCACCGAAGCTGGTGCAAAACGCCGCGCGTCCTTGCATCTCGTCGAGGGCGAACAGGCATTGCAGTCGCTGGATCCGGGTGGAATAGACGTGTTCTCCTGCGATCTTGAGTCTTTTCGAGCGGCAATGGCCGCGGAGAATAGGACGCTTAAGCGAGCTTTCACTGATCCACGAGTGCTGAGTGGCATTGGCAATGCCTATTCGGACGAGATTCTGCATGCCGCGCAATTGTCCCCGATCGCCTTGACCCACAAACTTAGTCCGGAGCAGTGGGAACGCTTGTTCGATGCGACGCGGGAGACATTGCAATTCTGGATAGACCGCCTGGAGTCGGAAGTACAGTCAGGCTTTCCCGAGAAAGTTACAGCTTTTCGGGAAGGCATGGCGGTTCACGGGCGCTACGGTCTGCCATGCCCGCGGTGTGGCGACAAGGTGTTGCGCATTCGTTACGCGGATAACGAAACCAACTATTGTGCTCGTTGTCAGACTGGAGGAAAGGTTCTTGCGGATCGCAGCCTGTCGCGATTGCTGGGAACCGACTGGCCACGCACGTTGGACGAACTGGAAGCGCTGAAACGCAGGTGAGAAATCCACGGCGGCATCATCCCGCCTCGGGACACAAGACTAGCTTCTCACACTTACTCCATTGTTATAATTGCGCTCCCGCATGAAAGTGAAAAAGCGCGCTCTGCCGCATCCTAAACCGGTTGATGCATTGGTTTATCCACGCTTTTCGGGCGTGCCAACGTTCATGCGTTTGCCGCATGTTCCTGATCCTGCCGAGCTGGACATCGCGCTGATCGGAGTTCCTTTCGACGGCGGCACGACGTATCGTCCCGGGCCGCGCTTTGGCCCGCGCAACATTCGCGTGCAGTCAGCCATGATTCGCCCATGGAATCCGGTCCTGCAGGTGAATCCATTCGAGAAATGGCGGGTTGGGGACTTCGGCGATCTCTCAATCAATCCTTTGTCGATCGAGGATACCTACACCCGGATCGAGGAGCAGCTGGGCGCTATCCTCGGCGCGGGGGCAAAAGCCATTTGTGTCGGGGGAGACCATTCGATCCTCTTACCGATTCTGCGCGCCATACATCGGCAATTTGGGCCCGTCGCATTCGTCCAGTGCGACGCGCACGGCGACACGTGGGGCGGATATTTTGGCAGCCCACACTCCCACGGCACTCCGGTTAAATATGCGATGGAAGAAGGCCTGATCGCGAAAGGCTGTGCGTTGCAAGTTGGCCTGCGCGGGCAGGTGTATGGGAAAGACGACTTCGACTTCGCGCGTCAACACAATATCAAGATCATCACCTCGGAAGAATTTCACCAGCAAGGGATTCAGCCGGTAGGCAGGCACCTGAAAAAGTTTGGCAAACGGCCTACCTATGTCACTTTCGATATCGACGTCGTCGATCCGGCTTTTGCTCCGGGCACGGGAACGCCTCAGGTGGGAGGATTGTCCAGTGCGCAGGCGCTCGAATTGGTTCGCAGCCTGAAGGGCCTAAACCTGGTGGGTTGCGATCTGGTAGAGGTTTCCCCGCCTTACGATAGCCAGGAGATTACTTCTTTACTCGCGGCAAATTTGCTCTATGAGATGTTGTGCCTGTTCTGACGAGGCATGAGGAGCCGTGGCTTAGTTTTTGCTAGAGCCTGTAGAGCAGAGACATTGACATGTCCTCCAACCTTCAACTCGCCCGCAAGCTGCGCGTCGTCGACTACTTCAGTCTCGGCTGGGGGGCGATGGTGGGCGTTGGATGGCTGGTTGTCATGGACGACTGGCTTACGCGCGGCGGGCCTCTGGGGGCGATCCTGGGCTTTGCCATTGGCGGCGCTTTGCTATTGCCGATCGGCTATGTCTATGGGCAGCTCGTGCAACTGATGCCCGACGCGTCCGGTGAAGCGGCATACACGGCCAAGGTTTTTTCCCGTCCGATCAGCTTCGCAACCGGCTGGATGATGGTGCTTGCCTACTTGATCGTGTGTCCGTGGGAAGCGGTAGCCGTGGGCCGCATAGCCGGATATATCTTTCCGCAGCTGAATTCATTTCCCTTGTATACGATTGGCGGTAGACCTGTTTATCTACCGCACCTGCTGATCGGTTTGGCTTTGACGGGTTTATTAACCCTGCTGAACTATCGTGGCATCCGCCTCAGTGCAACGTTTCAGAACTGGACGGCGTTTGCGACTTTGGTTCTGTTCGTGGTCTTCGTTGTTTTTGGCGCGGCGCATGGCTCGCGCGCGAACTTCAACCCGGTTTTCGGTGGGAAGGGAACTGTTCTTGCGATATTTCTGGTAATGCAGATCGTGCCTTACTTCATGACAGGATTTGAATCGGTGGCCAAGACAGCTGAGGAAGCCAGCCCCGATTTTCAGGGCCGAGGATTCTTCAGTGCGATTGTCATGGCGATCGTGGTGGGTGTCCTCTTCTACACCGTTGTCATCGCTGCTGTTGGGTATGCTGCGCCGTGGAGATCGCTTACCAATCTGCCTCTGATGACGGCCGTAGCCTTTGAGCATGCGGTCGGATCGCACTGGATCGTTGATGTCGTGCTGGCGAGCGCGCTATTTTCACTTTTCAAGGTTTTTAACGGAAACTTTGTGGCGGCCAGCCGTTTGTTGTTTGCGTTGGGCCGGCGTGGTCTGTTGGATCATCGCTTCGCCACCGTTCACCAAATTAATCGAACTCCCGCGACCGCCGTGCTATGGGTCGGAGCTATTACGGCGCTGTGCATGTTTTTCGGACAGGCAATTCTGATCCCTATCTCCGAAGTTGGTTCTGTGGCGTCGGCCACAGGCTGGATGGCCGCCTGTGCGGCTTTCTACGTTATGCGGCCAAGTGGCGGAAAACGCCTGGTCGCAGCAGTGGGCGCATTTCTGGGATTCATGATGATTCTGATGAAGGTGGTTCCCGTAGTTCCGGGCCACTTTAGCGGCTATGAATGGCTGGCTCTGGTAATTTGGATCGCAATTGGAATCATCTTAAATGCAGGAGCGAAAACTTTCGCGGGCGCGAACGCCGCGCGCTAGCTGCGCAGGGTTGCTGGCGCTCGGCCAGCATGACTATTTCTGCGTTGCTGTTAACTGATTCTGTCCCACTACGGCGGTGTCGATCTTGTACGGCAGCGCGAATTGCGAGTCCAAACCTACGTTCGGGTACTTGGGTTGAACAAACTTTTCTACGAACAGCTGCAGGACGAATCTTGGGATATCCACTCCGTCGAGCGAAACCGAATCAACCTGCACGTAACCCGTGTGGCCTGCCCCGCGCGCGTGCGCCACGACGACGACGTCATGTACTCCGGAGAAGACCGAGAGCAGTGGATTGGCGCTGCTCTTGCCGGCCTTAAGCTCATCAAAGTCGACGCGCGTATTTCCCGTGATCACGCCCGGTTGGCTCGATAGCCGCAGCGACTGCAGTCCCTTCGGAAGCTTTACCTGGCCCGAGGCAATATAGTCATTGATCTCCTGCTGCGTAAACGTCGTGGGTGTCTGGTCTGGTTGCGCCTGAGCAGCGTTGCGTTCCAGGTTCTGTACCTTGCGGTTTACGCTTTCCACACTCGACGAAGTGGATTGCTGGGCGCTGCACAAGGCAGTCACCGTGACAGCAACAACGAGTGGAAACAACGCGGCGCGGATTTTCATGGCTTCAGTTCCGCGCGTGTTTCCACGCCACCGACGGCCAGCACCTGCGGGGCGGATAAAGTGCCAGTGATGTTGTACCCGCCCGGAGAGCCTGTGAGCTTGATGTCCAGCGTCTGGTCTGGCGACACGGTGCCGCTTACCTGATAGGTAGTTCCGGTCTGGGTTTCCATCTCGCTGTCCTGCAGTTCGAACATATGACTGCCCAAGTCCAGCCTGCCGGAAAACCGCCGCAGCTGCAGCGGGCTGCTTGCGGACGCGATCACGAGGTGCGGCAAAGTTCCATGCCGCATATCAAAACGTAGCTTTCCGGCTCCCGACTCAAGCCAGTCCTGCATTGTCCTCCCCGTCGCAGCAAAATCAAACGCAAAGTCTCCAGTCCCGGAGATCCATCCGTCGTGCATCGCACTGGCCAGCTGATCGAGTGCGACTCGTTGAAGTGTGCCTTCCGACTGTATTGCAGGAGGATCTTCTGCGAGATTTACGTGCCAGGCTCCTCGATATTTGCCTCCCATGATTTCTGCTGTGACATTCGACAGCCGGACCTCGCGGGCGTGCAAGTCCAGCTTTGCGGAGGCATGATTGGCGACCACATGGCCCAGAACGACTTTATTCGCCGATATGTTCCCCTCCCCATCAACCAAGGCCAGTAAACCTGCTACTGGAACCGATGGGGTGCTCAGGAAACGGTACCACGCGCGGCGGCGAGAACTCGGAGCCAACCAATCACGAAGCTGATCGGCTGCGATCGTATCAGCGTGTAGATTGAATTCGATCCGACAACTAGCCAGGGACGCACACGGGCGTGCATAGTTCAACGAACCTGTCCACTTCGTGCCTGCCGCTGATGCAGTCAAGCGCTGTACCTGGATGTCATCTTCTGTAAGAAGGAGGTCGGCGGATCCGATCTCGATTGCTCCGTTGGCGGCGAGCAATTCCGCGCGTACGGATTGCAACTGCACTGTACCTGTGACGGCGGGGGATGCAACGCCCTGCCAGTTCCCAGCAATGTTCAGTTTTAGCTTCGCCTTGCCGTCAGCGACTAGTTTTGGAGTAGGAAGCTCGAGTGTCTGCGCGGCCTGCAGTAACCGTCTGATGGAACCCTCTCCCCGAACGCCGATGTCATAGCCGACCCTTGTGCCAATGGCTTCGACTTGCAGCTCCGAAGCTTTGTCGAGCGCAAGGGAAAAAGGCCCTAGTGTTAGTTCCGGTTTCCTGGGAGCAAACGGATTAGCAATGCGGCCATTCTGTGATGGGAACGTTTGCGCGCTCACTGAAAAGGGGAGGTCACCCAGGACTAGCTCCGAGTTGGACTGGGCAGAAGACAGACTGAGGGCTGCGGTCCGGCCGCTTCCCTGCAACGTAAGTCGGCCAGAGTCCGGCACGCTTTGAAGCGCCAAGCTTCCTTCCAGAGTGCCATTGGCGGCAAGGCCCGTTGGGAATCCTTGCTTTGTATGTCGCGCGAATACAAGCAGCGCCTGAACCGGTATCGCTTGCGCCGTCAGCTTGAGGTCATATCTCCGCGGGCCAGTTGGCGCAAGGATGCTGCCCTGGACGCTTATGAGTCCGCGCTTCACGGGAGAACTGCAGGAAATCGCCGACAAAGCATGCTCGACCGAACTGTAATGAGCTGAGCAAGTGGCTTTGAGCCGCAGCGAATCAGGAAGGACTACATCGTAGCGGCGGAAACCGTCGAGCGACGAATCGGCGGCTACTGACAAATCGGCGGGAGTTCCAGATAAGGTGGAAGACAGGTTGAGCTCTCCTCGCCAGCCCCTATCATCGCCATACAGCAACTTGGTGATCTGGCCTAGCTGGCCATGTTCCCATTGCAGGGTGAATTGCAGCGGAGTAGTGCGAAGGCTTTCTGAGCGCTGCCACGTGCCGCTTACACGCAATAAGCCGGTGTCGCTGATGTTGGCATCGGTTCGTACCGGCTGCGCGGCTAAGCGCATGCCCCACTGATTGTCCGACTCGAGCCAGAGTGCGAAATCGGCATCTGTCAGTGCATACGCTTTCTTTTCTGCCCCAATCTTGAAATTGATACGTCCATTATCGGCCTCGATATACGGAAAGATGGGGCGGGCTTCGGGAAGTGTGTTGCGGGTGGGTGCGGCGGGGGTCTTAGCGGCCCGCTCTAGAAGTGATTCAACGTTCCAGTGACCATCCTCGCCGCGCACCAGGTTCAGGCTCGGTTCTTTGAAGGTGAGCCTGCCAATCTCGAATCGGCCGCGAACAAGCGAGCGCAGACGCAAAGCGGCAGTGACCTCTTGCGCGCGCAGCATCGGTTCGGCACTGAACGCCGCGTCGTCATGGACAACGAAATTCTCCAGGTCGAAACCCGGTCGCGGCAAAATGCGCAGTTTCACCCATTGCACTTCCACGGGATGGCCAAGGGCCAATCCAATTGAGCGTACGAGACGCTGACGAAAGCGGTTCGCTCCCGGCCGGACCACAAACAGAGATATCAGCAACACGGTTGCAAGAATCCAGACGCGTCGCTTGGACTGAAAAAGGTTCACCTTACGACCCTGAAGGTCCTGCGCCAGCGTGTTTGATCGAAGAAGTGAATCACCACATGCGCCAAGAATCCCACGCGGTCGCTGGCGGAGGTGCGTTTGTACTGGTCTTCTGGTGTTTCGAACGACCAGTAAATGAACATGGGTCGGCCAATTACGTTTTCCCGGGGCACGAAGCCCCAGAAGCGGCTGTCGTAGCTCACGTCGCGATTGTCACCCATCATGAAGTAGCCCTGTTGCGGCACTATGATGTCTTCACCTTGAATGTACTGGCGCATCGCGACCTGCCACTCGGGCGTAGGCGAGGCGCTTGAGTACTCCGGGGGAACCGCCGGGAAGTTGTCGCGGTAGGGATTGTAATCGCCTTCGCTGTGGATGACATAAGGCTCAGTGAGCTTCTCGCCGTTGCGGTAAACCATTCCGTCGCGGAGATGAATCCGGTCGCCAGGAATACCGATGACGCGTTTCACCACGTAAAGGCCCGGCTCTGCCGGGGAGAGAAATACCACGATGTCCCCACGGCGAATATCGCGGTAGCTGACAATAGGCCGGATCCAACGCGTAGGCGGAGAAAACTGAACGCGGTTGACGAATACGTGATCGCCAATCAGCAACGTGTTTTTCATCGAGCTGGATGGAATTTCAAATGCCTGGACAATGAACGTGATGATAAACAGGCCAGTGACCAGGACAGACGCTAACGAAGCGAGAAATTCGACCGTAGTTTCACGAGGTTTCTCTTCGGACAACTTTTGCTTCTTAGCCACGGATTGCCCTTTTGAAGCAGATCTGCACTACTTTACCAGCCGGAAGGTGCGATCCCAGCGCGTGATTTGAAATAAGTGCGTCACTGCGTAGACAAAATGCACCAGTTTATCCCCGGCTGTTCCAATCCCAGGGTAATCGTTTTCACCGCTGCGAATGGACCAATAAATGAGCAAAGGCGTGCCGATAATATTTTGCCGCGGCACGTAACCCCAGTATCGGCTGTCAAGGCTCTCATCACGATTATCACCCATTACAAAGTATTGTCCTGCCGGAACGATGAGCTCGCCATTTTTCACGTCTCTCTTGAGTTCCTCGAACCAGCGGCTTTCCAGGCCCTGAACTATGTAGTCGGCCTGCGGAAAATCATCGCGAAAGACATCGTGAGCAGCGGAGCGATAGCGGACGTAGGGTTCGCTCAGAGGAAGTCCATTTACCCAGACCTTGCGATTGATCAGGCGCACGTGATCCCCGGGAACGCCGATAACGCGTTTCACGAAATGCTGCCCCGGATTTACCGGGTAATGGAAGACGATGATGTCGCCGCGCCGGATCCGTTGATACGGGACTAGAGGATTTGCCGTGCTGCCCCCATACCGAAGTTTGTTTACCAGGAGGTAATCGCCTATGAGCAAAGTGTCTTCCATCGATTCGGAAGGGATCTGGAATGCCTGCACAATAAACGTGATAACGAAAATGGCGATAATGACGGTTGCAATCAGCGATTGAACGGAATCAACGAACCCGGTTTGATGTTCTTTCCGAGCAGGCGGGGGCGGCGTAGCAGGTGTGACCTGTGGCTGCTCCACGGCAATTTGATCAGTGTTCTGCACGCGCCTTTTCCCTATCGGCATTGCCAAATTCTTTAGTGGACAACTGTTCCAGTACCTGCCGGGCTGCGTCCTGCTCTGCACGCTTCTTGGTTGAGCCCGTCGCACGGCCAACAATCTCGCTCGTTGGCTTAATGTTTTCCTCGCGCAGACGTACTTCAACCGTGAACGTCTTGCTGTGTTCCGGTCCTTCTTCCTTAACCAGAACGTAAGAAGGCTGGGGGCATCCTCTTGCCTGCATCGTCTCTTGCAGAGCTGACTTGTAGTCCGTGATAGGTAATGTACTTTGGCCTTCCAGGTTCATGCGGCTCAGTTCGGGACTCACGATCCACTGCAGAATGAACCTTCGTGCCAATTCCAATCCACCGTCGAGATAGAGCGCTGCCAAAATTGCCTCAAGGGCATCGACCAGCAAGGCAGTCTTGGACCGGCCACCGCTTTTCTCCTCGCCTCTCCCCAGGCGTATGTAATGACCTAATTCAAGGCGGTGGGCCACCTGAATAAGATGCCTTTCACTGACCAGATGCGCCCGCAGCTTCGACAGTTGACCTTCGTGGAACCCAGGGAAGTGTTGATACAGTTCTTCGCTGGTCACCAGAGCAAGCACGGCGTCGCCGAGGAACTCGAGTTGCTCGTTGTCGGAGGCCTTCGCCTGCACCTGTGCCGCTTCCAATTCTCGTGCTTGCGAGCTGTGGGTGAGGGCCTGTTGCAAAAGTTCCGGCCGCCGAAAGTGGTGGGCAAGCGTGTCCTCCAGCGCTGCGACATCTCGTGGCTTGCTCATTCGGCGGCCGTCTC
>DASSIO010000193.1:0-6248 GCA_035691825.1 Terriglobales bacterium
CGCTAAAGCCGGGAATCTTTTTATAGCGGTTCAAGATCACGCGCAGCCGGTCGCGGCCCGTGCCTTCTTCCAGGAAGTTGTGAATGCGTCCCGCGCTCCATAGCGAAACCACGTCGGTTTGCGCCACCACCAGCACAGCATTGGAAAGATCGGAAAGCAACCGCGTCGTCGGGTCCAGCCGGCTGGAAGCGTCTACCACCACGAAGCGGTAGTGGCTCACCAGCAGATCAAACAGCCGCGCCAACTCTCCCGGCGTTGGTTCGCTGGGATAGGGTTGCTGCGGCCCTGCCAGGACATGCAGCCCTTCTTTGGTCTCGGTCATCAGGCCATCGAGCAGCGAAAAGTCCATGCGATGGAGGTTCTGCAGCGCATCCAGCACGCCGAATTGCGGGCGCAAGTTCAGATGCAGCGCCGCATGTCCGATGGGCGCGAAATCCAGCAGAACCACGTCGCCGTGTGCCTGCTGCAGCGCCAGCGCGGTATTGACCGCCGCAGTCGTGCAGCCCGCGCCTCCCTTGGCCCCTAGGAACGTGAATACCCGCGCCTTGCCCGCGCCGCCCAGAGAACGTGTGCGAGACGAACTGAAGCGCGTGAGCGCCTCCAGCAGCGCCTCCGTTCCGGCGGAATGATCCAGATATTCTCCAGCACCCGCTCGCATGCTCGACACAATGTTCACGGGTTGCGACATTCCCCCATTGGCGAAGATCGCAATCTGCTGGGTGGTAGCGCGGATCAGTTCGATGGCGCGGATGGCGCGTTGCGGGTCTTGCGAGGAAATATCGATGATCACCACTTCCGCGCGCGAATCCTGCAACTGCCGGAGAATCGTGTCGGTTGGCGAAGCAGGAAATCCAAGATGAGTGAATACCGCTCGTCCCAGTCGCGTCTGTTCCAGACGATTCTGCAGCGTAGTTAAGTGTTCGCGGTCTTCAGTCAGGACGCCGACTGCAATCCCATGCATGGCGCGGTTCTCGCTGATTTCTCTCGGTGTTTGCATATTAGAAAGAGAAGCTGCTCTCCGCCAAGTGACCTAGGTAATGGTTCCGGCTTGGGTTCGCAGACCACGGCCTCAGACAAATTAGACCTCGCGACTGCATGATGGACGGCTGGAAGGATTTCGACAACAGAAACGCCTCAGGACTTTACGTCAGTGCGGATTATTGTAAGCCAAGATTTGGCACTTGGAAAGACAAACTGTAGAAAAAAGTTTTAAAACGCTCTGTCTCCTCAATGAATGGCTCATCGGCGCAAAGGTAGGGCTGGCGCGGCTTTTGGCCCCTCGAAGGCTTATCCCCGATCCGACGAATGAACTACCGACTGCTCTTCCTCACGATGAGGGTGCAGGGTGGAAATCCGCGCGAACGCGCCCGAAGTCTCGGAAGCTTCCGGCAGATACTCATAGCACTCCAGCCGAACCGCAACCCCGATCTTTGTCTCAACCCGGTGAGAGTTCGCATTAAAGGAGGCCACCACCGGACGCACGACTCGCAGGATGTGACCCCGGCAGCGTACCGGCATGGTGTTGCCCAGCGTGATTTCAGAGGGCATCCGCAACGTAAGCTCGATTTCGAGATTTTCCATCAGAGGAGCGTCGGTGAGCAGGAACACTCCGCGCGAACTGACGTCCTGCGTGAACCCGACTCCTTCGATTGAGCCCGCTGGTTGACGCAAGGAAACTGGGAGTAGATAGGGAAATCGCTGTCCGATGCGGCGTTCAACCTGGACTGGCGGAGTGGTCATGAGTCACTTCCTTGGCCGGAATCGCCGAGAGAACTGCAGATAAGCTACTTTAGCCCACCCGCCGCCGTAAGAGAAGCTATAAAAGCACTTCTCAAGAGAATTTTTTGAAAGGACTGTTCGTTTGTACTTGCAATCCAAATCCGGCCTTGCCCGGCCTTGAAAACCGACACTAGCCTGTGGAAAAGTACCGTCGTAGCCCGGCAAAACTCCCCACGATATAGTAGTAGCGCAACCGATTACGCAGTCATCCAAAGCATGTATTGTGGCTGAGTCGAACGTTCCCATCCCAGAAGACAAGCCGGTAGCCGCCGGCGAGCCCTCTCCACGCGTGAGTTGGCAGGCTGCTGGACGCGCCCTGCGCCATCGCAATTTCCAGCTCTTTTTCGGTGGCCAGTTGATCTCCCTCATCGGCACCTGGATGCAGACGGTAGCCCAATCCTGGCTGGTCTATCGCCTGACCGGCTCGGGCCTGCTGCTTGGCGCCGTCGGGTTCGCCAGCCAGATCCCTGTCTTCCTGGTTGCCCCGGTGGGCGGCATCACCGCCGATCGCGCCAACCGCCAGCGCATCGTCATCGCGACGCAAACCGCTTCCATGATCCTGGCCTTCATTTTGGCCGCGCTCACCCTGAGCGGCAAAGTTCAGGTCTGGCACATTTTTGTGCTGGCGGCTCTGCTGGGGGTGGTCAATGCATTCGACATACCCGGCCGCCAGTCGTTTCTAGTGGACATGGTCGGCAAAGACGACCTGATGAACGCCATTGCCCTGAACTCTTCCATGTTCAACGGCGCCCGCGTGATTGGCCCAGCGGTGGCCGGAGTCCTGGTGGCCCGCCTGGGGGAAGGCTGGTGCTTTTTCGCCAATGCCGTCAGCTACATCGCCGTGATTGCCGGCCTCATGATGATGCGAGTCCACGCCCCGGCTCGGGTCTCGGCTAAAACTTCGCCGTGGGAGCACATCGTCGAAGGCTTCCAGTTCGTCAACCGTACCGCTCCCATTCGCGCTCTGCTGATTCTCCTCGGACTAGTCAGCGTGACGGGCATGCCCTACGTCGTTCTCATGCCCATTTTCGCCGATAAGATTCTTCACAACGGAGGACAGGAGCTCGCATCTCTGATCAGATCGCACGACCTGGGCGCAGTACGCCTCGGCATCCTCATGGGCGCAGCCGGCGTGGGCGCTCTGCTCGGAGCGTTGACCCTCGCTGTCCGCTCCGGTGTCAAGGGGCTGGGCCGCTGGGTTACGGTGTGCTGCGCGGGATTTGGCGTCAGCCTGATGCTGTTTGCCTTTTCCAAATCCTTCTGGCTATCGGTGGCGCTGCTGTTGCCGGTGGGCTACTTCATCATGCTGCAAATGGCGTCTTCGAATACGCTGATTCAAGTGATGGTGCCCGACGAGCTGCGCGGCCGCGTCATGGCCCTGTATTCCATGATGTTCATGGGCATGGCGCCCGTCGGAGCCCTGCTCGGCGGCGCTCTCTCCGATCGTCTCGGCGCTCCCATGACCGTCGCCCTGGGCGGCATCGCATCCGTGGCCGGAGCCTGGTGGTTCGGCGTGCAATTGCCCAAGATTCGTGTCGAAGCCCGCAGGCTGATTGTCGCGCAAGCGATGGCCGGCGGCGAACCCGCCGAAGAGATGTCGACCCCCGTCGTCGAGGAATAGGCTCCGCATTCGTAAATCCCGGGACGCCCTTCGACTTGCTAACTGAAGCGGGCTCGGCTGCTCTCTGAAGCCGAACAGCCTTTCCCCATTGCGCGGTTGGGTTGCTCACTGTGGCTTTTGCGGTTTCTCTCCGACAAGCGCAAAATATCGCGCCCTCTGTTCCTTGGCCAAGCCTGCCTCCGTCCGTGATGTGAGTAATTGCCTCCCGTTCAGTTCGGACGGCGCCCAGACTTCGGACAGGAAACAGTAGTCCCTGTAGCAGTGGAAGATGATCTGACCGTTATCGCCCGCGGAGCGACCCGAGACGTCGTTGGCCAAAACCATGGCGACCATTCTTCCGTGGGCATCCTGGATTCTGACCTGATTCGAAGTTGCGATCATCGTGTATTGACCAGCGGGAAGCGTTTTCCCGGAGACAGAGAACTTGAACGGTACGCGGGACTGGACACCACCCGCTTGGGCATTGGCCGGGATCACGGTCAGTGCGATTGCCGAGCAGAGACTTGCGACGAAGAACATTTGCTTTTTCACGAAGTTTCTCCTTTTTTTTTGTCCCCGCGCGCTTGGTGCCACCGGCAGTTGGCCGCTTTCTGCGGCGGACGTGCCACTCTCGCATTCGGCAATCAGGCATAACAATGGATGGCTCGTGATCTGGCGGAGGACCAACTGTGACCGTCTAATCTGTAGAAAACAACGGGACAATAACCAACTGTGACCTGACGGACCGAGCGGAAAGCAAACCTGCTTGGTGTAAACTCTGGGAAATCACCGTGAGGGTTATGGTCCGACCCGTTGCCAATCCAAGGATTATCCGATTCGGCTTGTACGAGGTCGACCTCGACACCCGGGAACTGCGCAAGTCGGGCTTCCGGATCAAGCTACAAGGCCAACCATTTCAGATACTGGCAATGCTGCTGGCGCGACCCGGCGCGATCGTCACGCGCGAGGAGTTGCAGAAAGACCTCTGGCCAAGCGACACCTTCGTCGACTTTGATCTCAGCCTGAATAGCGCAGTCAAGAAGCTCCGGCAAGCTCTGAACGATGACTCTGAGAATCCGAGGTTTGTAGAAACCTTGTACCGTCGGGGCTACCGCTTCATCGGGCCCGTAGAGCGCCCAGCTGGCATCGAGCCCATTCAGTCGCTAGAAAACGGAACAGACTCCACGGCCGCGACCACGCCGATCGCCGGGCAGGCAGCCCTGCCCGAGTCTTTGCCCGCACAAGGAACGCGACGCACATACCTCACTGCGGTGGTCCTGTTTGCATTTCTTGCGCTGGTCGCAATTGCGTTTTTGTGGCTGCGTAAGCCATTGCCGACACCCCGCGTACTGTCGACCGTGCCACTGACCAGCGACAACCTGCCGAAGGACCTCGTCGCAACAGACGGTCCGCGAGTTTACTTCGTCGAAACCGTAAACGAACGGGCGCTGCTGAGCCAGGTTTCAGCCAGCGGCGGCGACATCAGCCATATTCCGACGCCCTTTGCGAATAGCTTCCTTCATGCTGTTTCACCTCTGCGATCGGAACTCCTGGTCGATTCCGGCAACGAAGAAGGAATTCTTGGTTCTGGTCAAGCCGCGGCTTGGATTGTCCCTATTCCTGCCGGATCGCCGCGCCGCGTCGGTGACTTCCTGGTGAATGCTGCGACCTGGTCCCGCGATGGCCAGCAGTTGGCTTATTCGCAGGATCACGACATTTATCTCGCCAGATGGGATGGAACGCAATCGCACAAGCTGATAACGATTGCCGATATTTGTGGGGATCTTCAGTTCTCACCGGACGCCAAGCACTTACGCTTCACTGCGAGTAGCCGGAACTTCCGATTCAGTCTTTGGGAGGTCGGCATTGACGGCTCCGGCTTGCGTCAACTGTTTCCGGGTCTTCACCAAGACTTGGGGGTATGCTGCGGCAGATGGAGCGCAGACGGCCGTTATTACTTCTTTGTCGCTTTTCACAGTGGCCGCTCGGATATTTGGGCGCTTCGGGAGGGGGCCGGGATTTTTCGTCCCGGTAGCCCCGATCCGCTGCCCCTCACCGCCGGTCCGCTCGCCTACTTCAGTCCGGCTCCTGCTCTGGCCGGAGATCGCTTGTTCCTGATTGGAGAACAGCAAAGGGCGCAACTGGAACGTCTAGACGCAAAATCACAGCAGTTTGTTCCCTTTCTAAATGGCATCTCCGCCGGAGAGACCGATTTTTCACGCGACGGCAAGTGGGTCACTTATGTCAGCTACCCCGACTATCTTTTGTGGCGAAGCCGAAGCGACGGCAGCGAAAAACTCCAGTTGACGTATGCTCCGGTGAACGTTGCCACGCCGCGGTGGTCTCCCGATGGCAGGCAGATCGCTTATTCATGTGGCCTCCCGGGAGAAACCCCTAAAGCCTGTATCGTCTCCGCGGATGGAGGAGTGACAGAGGAGCTCCAGATCGGTGGCCAGTACGTGCCCGATGATCCGCAATGGTCCCCGGATGGCAAATCGTTGATTCTTGCCCTCTACCCGCCAGGCCTTATCAGCACAAAAACGCAGAATTACTCGGTGGGTCAACTCGATCTGCAAGCGAAGAAAACGACGACTCTCCCCGGAAGTGAGGGGATGCTGGCACCGCGCTGGTCGCCCGATGGGCGCTACATCTCAACCTTCTCTGCGGACGGCAAAAAGGCGATGCTTCTGGAATTGAGCACGGGGAATTGGTCCGAGTTGGCGAAGGGAACCATTTTGCTCTATCCCAACTGGTCGCTCGACAGCAAATACGCATATTTCGAAGATTTGGGAGCAGACGGTCCTGAGATCGACCGCGTCTCGGTGGCGACCCGGAAAAAGGAACGCGTGACTATCTTGAAAGGTATATC
>DASSIO010000194.1:0-27216 GCA_035691825.1 Terriglobales bacterium
ACGCTGATTGCGGTGGTCTCTCCAGTCTCGTCGTTCTTCATTTCGTGCGAGAAGCGGATCGACTTGTTTCCAACCTCCAACACCCTCGATCGAATGGTGACTGTCTCCCCGGCTTGCAGTTCCCGCTTATATTCAAGGCGCTGCTCGACCGCCGCCATCCGCATGCCTTCTTTTCGCAAGCGCGACGACGTCAGACCCAAACTCGCAAGGATCTGCCACGAAGCTTCATCGAATTTCCCCGAATACCACATCACATTCATGTGCCCCATATGATCGCACTGCCATGGATAGATCGTTCCCCGGTGGGTAAGTTGGCCCTGATCCATTCTTATCTTCTCCTCTAAATCTCTTGGTTCGCCGCCCGCGAGAGCTCATCACGCGCGCCATCCGCCTCAATGGGGCCTCGCCAAAGACACTCCTGCGCATAATTGTTTCCACACAAGTGAACTAGAATTGCCTAGGAAATATTCCCCCCGCCCCGGTACAACCCAATTGGGCTGGCAGTGCGCTTCTCAGGCTCCCAACCAACTGGACTAATGCGTTTCGCCATCGCCCTCGGACGATCGGGACGCCATTTCTGTGTCAAGTCGGATTGGTCGGCAGACCGGACAGTATCCACTTGCCTGGCCGGGGTTCAGTTGTCAGGCCCTCACTTGGGCGCGTTTAGCTGCCGCACCTCGTGGCGTCAGAAATGCCAGGACAGCCGCTACAATCAATAGGGCTGGGACGTCACCCAGAAGGTGCCCTCTGTGCTCGGAGTTTGCCAAAGACTGCATGGCCATAATCCCGGCGTGCACAACGCTGGACCACACCGTGAACCAGATAAGGCTCAAGTGTGCGAGCGGGTTGCGGCTAGCGACCAACAGAAATACGCCCAGCGTCGCGTAGACCCCCAGTATCATCTGTAGGTAATGTGGCATCGGGCCTGTGTGCCAGGTCCAGCCGGACGGCCAGATAACAGTCAACGTGTAGATCCCGACAATGAAAGTGACGCCCACCAGCAACAACGCGATGCGTAAGTACTTGATGCGATTCTCTTCGGACATGTTTTCCTCCTTGAGTTTATGCGACAAGAATCTCCTGGGTCACGTGGCAGCCGCCTGATCTGAAATCCAGCAAGATCACGCGGATCGTTTCGTCGAACACGCAGGCTGGCGCCCGATCGGGCCCCAGGTGGGTAACTACGGTCACGATCCCGAGGTCCGAATCCTCACGCACGCGGTCGCGGAAGTGGGCGCGTCGAGCGGCCGCCTCGGGACCAAACTGCGCCGACAGCGCGGCCCGTAATGCGGCCGCGATGCGCATCCGACGGAAACCCTCGCGGCGCCTCTCCCCATAGTGCTTCAGGCCTGCCGGTGTCCATTCTTGCTCCTCGATCAGGAGTTCGGAGAGCAGCCGCACCTCGCGGAGTGCTAGAGAGAGCCCCTCGCCGATGATGGGGTCGTTGTACCCGCCGGCGTCGCCGATTAAAACGATGCCCTCAGCATATGGAATCTCCGTCCACGTATCCTCGCCACTCATCGTGGCGCAAGGGCCAATGGGTGTCGCCCGTGCCAGTGCTTCTCGAAACGGGAGACAAGACAGGCCCCGAAAGTCGTCCAGAAACCGACGCGGACCTACAGGGTCACTTTACCGACTGCGCTGGTCGAGAACCGTGCACGTGTACAGGCGGAGCTTCTGCCCACCCTGCGGGAAGACAAAGAAATTCACTTCGCCTTGCCTGCCGATGGTGATGGCTTCCTGAGGCCACTCAGGCACGTGATCAACAAGCATC
Organism: Terriglobales bacterium; assembly: GCA_035691825.1. Taxonomy (GTDB): domain Bacteria; phylum Acidobacteriota; class Terriglobia; order Terriglobales; family Acidobacteriaceae; genus Gp1-AA122. The sequence goes on from DASSIO010000194.1 coordinate 1,775, forward strand.
CCGGACATGAAGTGCGTCGGCTCTTCATGCAGCAGGCGGATCCCGGCCTGGGCACGGACTGTCGACGACCGCCCATCCGCGCCGACGATGAGCCGGCAGGAAAGCCGATGTTCAACCCCGTCCAACTCGAAGCTCACCGCAGGTTCGGACCCTGTGGTTATTGCGGAGCGCCCGATTCCCCTGATGACCGTTGCCCCGGCATTCTCCGCGGCCTGACTGAGGGCGAGGCAAGCCGCGGGATGAGAGACGCACAGCGCTCCAGGGACTTCTGGCACGAGCGTATCGAGTGGGCGCGCCGCCGCCTCTGCTGCATGCGGGGTGTTGATTTCGTCGTAGGGAATGATGCGGCGTGCGAAGAAGCCGCCCGCCTGGATGAGGATCTCGCTGATCCCGAGATGCTGAGCCTCGGCGACTCCCCACGGCTGTATGTACTCGCCCCGAACACGGTCACGGTACAACGCCTGCTGCTCCAGCACCGTGACATTCAACCCTGCTCGGGCGAGCACCAGCGCGATGGTTGCCCCCGCAATTCCCCCACCGACCACCACGATCTCCGAAAATCCAGAATGTAGCGATGAAACACTCACGATTGAGAGCTCCTTACAGCCTCCGTCCTAGGAATCATGTTTTGAGCAGTGGTGCAGTTCAATGAAGAGGAAATACTGTTTACCTATCTTTTGTGTATCGTCGCAAATTACTGATTCTTAGTGGATGCGCTGCAAACCCTCATGCAAAACAGAAGACAGTGGAAATCGAGCTGCGCCTGGGGTGGGCGGTACGAGCTTCTTCGGCTGAGACGACGAATGAGTTCAAGGAGACCGCTTAGGTCCTGATAAACGCGCTTCCCGGACAAGTGGGTCTGGGTACCTACATGGATGGTTTCCCGACTTGACAAGGGTTGAGCCTGCTAAATGCTGGACGAGTGGACCTTCAGTGCGCAGACGCAGGTAGCAAGATGGATTAGGTCGGCGATGTCTTTCATATTCTCGATAACGCCCATTGTCTGTCGGCCTCCTTGCCGACTACATTATTGTTGCGAAACGGTAGCAGTCTGGCAGGCGAAAGAGCGAATATTTTGGTCGCGGTTGTGGTTTCAGCCCCCAATCCGCGGAACTGTAACGCACAGAGGACTCAGACCTTATTTAGTAGATTGTCCTTAGGTCACCTACCTCCCCTATCAGTGTGGTCAAGTTCACATCGAATAGTGGCCTGTGTCACTGACAACGCTGTCTGCGGGGAGTAGTCAACGAAGAGGGGTACTTGGGAAGGAGATCTTCCCATGACGAATCAGGTTGTATCCCTAGATTCCCTCATCGGGCTCGACTTTTCCCACTACCGCATCATCGAGGAAATCGGCAGCGGCGGAATGGGTGTGGTCTTCCGCGCCCGCGACCAGCACCTCGACCGCGAAGTCGCCATCAAAGTACTCCATCCCGGGACCATCACGAATGAAGGGGCTCGCAAACATCTCCGTAAAGAAGCCCACGCTCTCTCCAAGCTGAACCATCCCAACATTGCCACCATTCACGATTTCGATACGCAGCGGGGCATAGACTTCCTCGTGATGGAATACATCCCTGGGGTCACGCTCAATGAAAAGTTGGCCCCCGGACCGTTGCCGGAGAATGAAGTGCTACGCCTGGGAATACAGCTTAGCGAAGGGCTGTCCGCAGCACATGAACATGGGGTGGTGCATCGTGACTTGAAGCCCGGCAATCTCCGGCTGACAAGTGACGGGCGACTGAAGATTCTGGATTTCGGTTTGGCAATACTGCGGCAGCCGCTGGCACAGAATGCCGCCGCGGAAACCACCCTCCGCACGCAAGCCATCTCGGGAACCCTTGCCTACATGGCCCCGGAGCAGTTGATGGGCGAAGATTTCGATGCTCGTACGGACATCCATGGGGCTGGACTGGTGTTGTATGAAATGGCCACCGGGCAGCGCCCCTTTTCGGAGTTGCAAAGCGGTCAATTGATCGGCGCCATTCTGCGGCGTCATCCGGCCAAGCCCAGAACGCTGAATCCAAAAATATCTCCGGAACTGGAACGAATCATCGTGAAGTGCCTTGAGAAGGAACCGGAGAACCGCTACCAGTCGGCGAAGGAACTGGCTGTTGACCTAACCCGGTTAGGTCGGGACGAGCGCTACGCACTCATCGCGGACCAAGCCCGTCACGTACATCGGCTGTCTTCAGTGCCCTTGAACAGGAGGACCTTGTTCTGGGCAGCAGGTATTGTGACTGTGCTGGCGCTTCTTGTTCCGATGCGACAACAACTCAGGAGTGGGCTAGGTCTAAATTCTATTCCCGCTTCAAAACAAGTGGCGGTTTTGCCGTTTAACGTTGTGGGCAGTGATCCGGAATCAGTAGCGTTCGGCGCCGGCCTCACCGAAACCGTGACCACCAAACTCACTCAACTTACCGACGACCCAACATTGCAGGTTGTTCCTGCCACCGAAATCCGCGCCAAGCACGTCAGCACGGTGGTCGATGCACGCAAGGAGTTTGGTGCGAATCTAGCCGTGGAGGGCAGCCTGCATAAATCGGGTGAGCGGATGCGCATAAATTACATCTTGGTAGATGCGCGCACTCTCCGCCAGATACGTGCCAACAGCCTGACAATAGCAGCAACGGATCCATTTGGCGCCCAGGACGCAGTAGTAGATGGAACGATACGGATGCTCAACCTCAAGGTGCAAGGGCGCGACCGTCAGGCTCTCGAAAGTCACGGCACACAAGTGGCTAGAGCTTATGACTATTACTTGCAAGGGAGAGGGTATCTTCAAAACTACGACCGCGTGGAAAACCTCGATAGTGCTATCCAGGTTTTCAACCAGGCTTTGGCGCTCGACCATGGCTACGCTTTAGCCTACGCGGGACTGGGCGACGCTTACTGGAAGAAATACGAGAGCAGCAAAGAACCTGCTTGGATCAAGAGCAGTCGGGAGGCCTGTCAACAAGCCAATCGCTTGGACAGCCAGCTGTCCTCCGCACATGTCTGCCTGGGAACGCTTAACGCGGGAACGGGAAATTATCAGGACGCGACACTGGAGTTTCAACGCGCTGTCGAGAATGAACCAACCAACGACGCCGCATTTCATGGCCTGGCGGACGCTTATGAACATTTGGGAAAACTCCAAGACGCAGAGAAAACGTACCGGCGGGCAATCGAACTGCGACCTCATTATTGGGCCAGCTATAACTGGCTGGGCGTCTTTTTTTATCGCCAGGCGCGCTTCCAGCAAGCTGCCGAAATGTTTAATCAGGTGGTTGCACTCGCTCCCGACAGCTTCCGTGGCTATTCCAACCTCGGTGCCGCTTACGTGGAGCAGGCCCGCTACGACGAAGCAGCTACCGTTCTTGACCGCTCGATTGCCATCCGTCCTTCTGCCTATGGCTACACCAACCTGGGAAACGCCTACTTTTTCCTCCGCCAATATGAAGATGCCGATCGCGCCTACGAACAGGCGGTCAAGCTTAAGGAGAGGGATTCTCTCGTTTGGTCGAATCTCGGCGATGGATACTATTGGACCCCCGGAAAACGCAGCCAGTCCGTGCCTGCTTACCAGAAAGCCATCGAGATTGCCGGAGAAGATCTGCGCGTCAACCCAAATGATTGTCACGCCTACGGCGTTCTGGCCGTCTGCCACGCGATGCTTAACGAAAAAAAACCTGCATGGGATGCTCTGCAACGCGGGCTCCAACTCTCCCCGGAGGACCCGTTCTTGCTTTTTCAAGCGGCGATCGTTCACAACCAGTTCGACCAACCGGACCTGGCGATCGACTGGCTGAAGAAAGCAGTCGCTGCCGGTTACTCTCCGTCGCGCATTCGGGGTCTTCCGAACTTTGAACCGTTGCGGACCAAACCGCAATTCCGGGAATTACTCAGGGCCAGATAAATTGAATAGGAGGAAACAGAGTATGGCTACCCCATCATTAGAAGTTAAACAACCTGCACCCAGGGGAATTGTTGCGGTCGTGATTGAACTCGATCCCGAAGGGGAGAATATCGTCGTAACGCCGGATCCCTTCTGGGTCAGCAAATCGGCCAAAGAAGAAGTGAAGTGGTTTTGTTCGATAGGACACATTCACGGCGATGCAGACCATCCCTGCTTCAAGTTGGACTTCGACCCGGTGAAGGGCTCGCCCTTCGATGGTCCACTACACTTCGAAGGCCATCACAAAGCTACCGGCCTTGTGCGGGACAGCGTTGAACCGTGTCCCATTGGCAAACCCTCGTACAAGTACAGCGTTTGGGTCGACACTCCGACCGGCCATCTGACAAAAGACCCGACGGGTGGCGTCGAGCCGTAAAGTAATTGAGTATTCCGGGACACCTGAGAGACCAGCTAGTCTCTACAACTTTGTGCTCTCGAGGACAGGAGCACCGACATATCTGACGTTAGCGGGGATTTGTGCGCTAAGTCCTTATCGCCAAGGTCCCGATAAACGCTGCCGGTTACCAGAAAAGTAGGGACTCGTGGTCCGTTATAGTTCTAAGTTCCTGCACTGGGGGTTCTGATGAAGATCACAAGGTCGTTTCTGACTGTTCCGGTTCTCCTTTTCTCTGCCGTGTTTGTCGGTGGAGTGAGTTCCCGGGACGAATCGGCGTCCCAAAAACAGATCAGCGACACTCTCCACCAGATGTATGAAGCGGAAAAGCGCAAGGACTTGAATTTCGTGCTGTCTCACCTCTCAGATGATTTTGCGGAGGTGGCGGGCGATGGCAAGGTGTATCACCGGTCGGACATCGAGGCGGGCTGGACTGATATCACGTTGAAGGACTACAAATTGTCGGACTGCATCTTCAAGTTGATGACCCGTGATGCGGCCTACTTGAGCTGCATGATGGAAGTGGACGCGATGTACAAAGGCCAGCCATTTCCACAGCATTTCCGCGTGACCACGGTGTGGACCGAGCGGAAAGGCGCGTGGCTCATACGCTTCGAGCAGGGGACGATCATCGCAGAACAGAAGAAGGACACCCCGGCAAAGCAGAACTAGTCGCCTTACGGGCCGAACAGTGCGGCGAAGCTTGGCACCGCAGGGGGGCAACGCAGTCAAGGTCTGGTTAACGCGGTTCCGGGACAAGTGGGTCCCGGTACCCACATGGACGGTTTGCCGGCTTACCAGGCACAACTCTCCTTAGAGGCCGCTGTCTGGGTTGACAGAGATTGCTGGTCGCACTACATAACCATTTCCTCAAGCAATGCTTAACCGCCCGCATCACCAATCCATGTGCGCGTCGTCACATCCGGATTCTGCGAATCAGAGCAACAATTTCGACTAGCTGATAGGACAAGGTAAAAAGCCATGCCAGATAATGAATCGACGAAATCGTTGGACGTTCTAGAGGAAGTTACAGAAGTAACTCCTCCCAGAACAGCAAGAAGATCATCCAAAGCCTTCAATTCCTTTCAGATTGCGCAGGCCCAATTCGATAAGGTGGCGGAATACTTATCGTTAGATTCGGCAACCCGAGACCTTCTAAGGTATCCCTTGCGTGAGTATCAGTTCGCCATTCCCGTCCGCATGGACGACGGTTCCGTCAGCATCTTCCGAGGCTTCCGGGTACAACACAATGACGCTCGGGGCCCCGGCAAGGGGGGCATTCGTTTTCACCCGCAGGAAACAATCGACACCGTTCGGGCATTGGCAATGTGGATGACATGGAAGTGCGCCGTTGTAGACATTCCACTGGGAGGGGCGAAGGGTGGCGTGATTTGCGATCCCCATAGCCTCAGTCCACGCGAGCAGGAGCAAATCTGTCGTGGTTGGGTGCGTCAGGTAGCAAGGGATGTTGGGCCTGAAATCGACATACCGGCACCGGATGTGATGACGGACGCACAACACATGATGTGGATGCTCGACGAGTTTGAGAAGATCCACGGCGGCCGTTTCCCTGGCTTCATCACTGGCAAACCCGTCGGATTGGGAGGGTCCCTGGGCCGGACCGAGGCTACTGGTTATGGCGTTGTTATTACTTTGCGCGAAGCACTGAGAGAGTTGGGCGTCAGGCCAGAAGACACCATCGCAAGCGTTGAAGGGTTCGGCAATGTCGCCCACTACGCGATCGAACTCTATCAACAGTTGGGAGGGCGGGTCGTCTCAGTTTCTTGCTGGGATCAGTTGGACCAGTGTCCGTATACTTACCGTTTGTCAGGAGGAATTGACCTCGCGCAGCTAACGTCTATCACCGATCATTTCGGTGGGATCAACAAGAGCAGAGCCAAGGAAATGGGATACGAAGTACTGCCGGGAGAAGCATGGCTGGAGCAGGATGTCGACATTCTTATTCCGGCGGCCCTAGAAAACCAAATCACGGGTGACAACGCTAGCCGGATCAGTCCCAAAGTAAGAATCATCGCCGAGGGCGCGAACGGTCCTACAACACCCGATGCTGACGCGCAGATTCAAGAGCGCAGCATCTTGCTCATTCCCGACTTCCTAGCCAACGCCGGAGGAGTGACTTGCAGCTATTTCGAGCAAGTGCAGAGCAAAATGAACTACTTCTGGGAAAGAGACGAAGTTCTCGGAAAGCTCGACGTGAAGATGACCTCAGCGTACTTTGCGGTCTCTGAGTTAGCTCGTCGGGAGAAGTTGCACATGAGAGATGCCGCTTACGCCATCGCGATCGGTCGCGTCGCCAGGGCGTGCCATGACCGTGGCTGGGTGTGAGAGTCGTCTCAAGGCACGCGCTCGACACGCGACACTGCCGGACAATGATTGCTTTTGGAGGTTGAGATGAGCGGCTTGAAGCCTCTTGTTGCTGAACTGCCGCTCTTCGATCGCAAGTTTTGGGACGGTAGTTTTCAGTGTACACAAATAGGTTCTGGCTCACTCGGTGGCAAGGCGAATGGATTGGTTGTCATCAAAGATCTTCTTACCAAGTGGATTCAAATCGATTGCTTTCCCGGCGTTGACGTAAAAGTTCCGACCATGGCGGTCATCGCGACGGAGTTCTTTGATCGGTTTATCGAGCAGAATCACCTGCACAAATTACCCTTCGAAGAAATGCCAGACGATCGCATCACCCATGCTTTTCAGAAGGGCGATTTGCCGGTTGAACTGCTCGGCGATCTTCGCGCGTTAACTGTACAGGTCACTTCTCCTTTGGCGATCCGCTCTTCCAGCCTTCTCGAAGATGCACTGGAGCGCCCGTTTGCCGGCGTTTACGGCACAAAAATGATACCCAACAACCAGCCCGACCCGGACACACGCTTCCGTCGGCTGGTTGAGGCTATTAAGTTCGTATACGCGTCAACCCACTTTCGCAAGGCCAGAAACTATAGGACTACCGACGGCGTATCTGCCGAAGAGAAAATGGCGGTGATCATTCAAGAAATAGTGGGCCAGCGGAGAGGGAATCGCTTCTATCCTGACATTTCTGGGGTAGCACGCTCGTATAATTTCTACGCCCTTCGACCTGCGCGACCGGAGGACGGCGTCGTTACGTTGGCTTTGGGATTGGGGAAGACGATTGTGGACGGCGGCATTGTGTGGACTTTCTCGCCAGCGTATCCGAAAAAACCACTTCCATTCAATTCGGCGCAAGGAATGCTCAAGGGTACACAAACTTCGTTTTGGGCCGTGAATATGGGGACGCCACCTGCTTACGATCCTGTAAGCGAGACCGAATACTTGGTGTACGCGAATCTGGCAGATGCCGAAGCCGATGGAGCTTTGTATTTCCTCGCATCCACGTACGATCCACAATCCGGACGCGTGGTTCGGGGCATTGGACCGCGTGGGCCTAGGATCCTGAATTTTGCTCCACTCCTGGTGCAGGACGAGTTTCCCCTGAACGACCTGATCAAGGCTCTGCTCAAGGGCTCGGAGCAAGCTTTGAGCGCCGAGGTCGAGATTGAATTCGCCATCACTCTTCAAATGAAACGCGGTCAGGCACGACGCGCGCGCTTAGGTTTCCTTCAGGTTCGTCCGATGGTCGTGTCTGACGAGATGGTGGAAGTGACAGTTGAGGATCTTTCTGATCCACGGGCAATCGTTGTCTCCGACATGGTTATGGGAAATGGCATCGTGGACGACCTGCAGGATATTGTCTTTGTCAAGCGCGACAAATTCTCACCCTTGAATTCGCGTGCAATGGCTCAGCAGATCGGATTGGTAAACCGCGAACTGCAACTTCAGCACCGGCCGTTCCTGCTGATTGGGTTTGGCCGCTGGGGGAGTTCCCAGCCGTCACTTGGCATTCCCGTTGACTGGAGCCAGATCTCTGGCGTGCGGGCCATCGTTGAGGCAACACTGCCAGAAATGAATGTGGAGTTGAGCCAGGGCTCCCATTTCTTTCACAACTTAACGAGCTTTCGGGCAAGCTACTTTATGGTCCCGCACGATGGCAAATTCGGAATCAATTGGAACTGGCTGAACCAGCAGGTGGTTGTGCGTGAAACGGAGTTCATTCGACATGTGCGACCGGCAGAACCCATCTCGGTACGCGTCGATGGGCGCAGCGCACGTGGAGTTATTTTGTCGCAGGGTCATAACAAGGTCGGCGTAGTAGAGCCATGACAGAGGAGGAAACCCAACTCGGAACGATGCTCCACGCATTGCAGGAGCGGGCAAAGGAATTGAATTGCCTGTATCGCGTTGGCGAACTTTTGAGCCAGACGGAACATCCGTTGGAGGAGATTTTTCGCAGCATCATAGAAGTCCTGCCGCCTGGCTGGCAATACCCACAGGAGTGTCAAGCTCGGATTCTCTTTGAAAACTTGACAATACAGCCGGAGGATTTTCGAGCCACGCCTTGGTTTCAGAAAGCAGGCATCGTCGTACAGGGCGAGACGATCGGAGCGGTCGAGGTCTCGTATCGGCATGCCATGCCTAATTCGGACGAAGGACCGTTCCTCAAAGAAGAGCGGAAGCTGATCGACACACTTGCCGAGCGAATTGCCATCGCCGTCACCCAGCGGCGGCTGCGAACGGCATTCGAGGGCTTGAAAATGGCAGAGGCGGCACCGGCCGTTCAAGGGGAATGGCGCATTGTGCTCGAATTCCTTCGTGAGACAGACCCTGCCTTGCTAAAACGGATCTCGCGCAAACTCATCAATTACTTAAGCTGGAGTGGTGTTCAGGAGGCTAAAGAACTCTTGGGGCGTGGCGGGGCGATCCTGCCTGCCGGACAAGGTCCTCCTGCAGGAGAGAATCGGCCTCTTCCTCAAGATGGTTCCTCATTCTCGGCCGACTTGACCGCCCAGGCGCTCCGGATCGCCTCGGAACACTTGGGCGAGACGGAGATCCTCAATTGCGTGACGAGGTGGATCAAAGAGGACAAGTGCAGTTTTTTGGTACGGGCCCTAGAAAATCAGGACACTTCTCTGGGGGAGATCGTGGAGTGTGTCGAGCGGTTTCGGCACATAGGCGTCGAGGAAGGTGAACTTTCCCTATATACTCAGCAAGGTCTCCGCGTTTCGCTGATCCGGCGTTTCTTTTCCGAAAGCCTCAACTTCATCAATGTCGCTAAGAGTTTTCTTGAAATTAAGGATTTTTACGATCTCTTGGGCAGGATTATTTCTCCGCCAGCGTGCCACGGCAAGCTCGGCGGCAAGAGCGCCGGCTTGTTCCTTGCCAAGAAGATAATAGAGAAGACTCCTGAAGCGAGCCCCATTCTTCATGAGGTCAAAGTGCCCAGGACTTGGTACGTCACCTCCGACTGGATTCAAAATTTCGTCCACCAGAACGATTTGGAGGACGTTCTCAACCGGAAATACATGGAGATCAATCAGGTCCGCCAGGAATATCCACATCTGATCGCACTGTTCAAAAGCTGCTCACCGCCCTCCGAATTCGCCAAAGGGCTTGCGCTGGCACTCGACGATTTCGGTGATGTTCCACTTATCGTGCGGAGTTCGAGTCTGCTGGAAGACCGACCTGGGTCTGCTTTCTCTGGCAAGTACAAGAGCCTGTTCCTGGGCAACCGCGGGACGAAGGAAGAACGTCTGGCCGCATTGATGGATGCGATTGCCGAAGTTTACGCCTCTATCTTTGGCCCCGATCCCACGGAATACCGTGCCGAGCGAGGGCTTCTTGACTTGCACGAAGAGATGGGAATTATGATTCAGGAAGTCGTGGGCAGTTCCGTTGGCAAATATTTCTTTCCTGCGTGCTCTGGAGTCGCGTTCAGCAACAATGAGTTCCGTTGGTCTTCCCGCATCAAACGCGAGGATGGCCTGATTCGACTCGTGCCTGGACTGGGCACACGTGCTGTGGATCGCATCGCCGATGACTATCCCATGCTGATCGCTCCGGGCCAGCCCACACTGCGTGTCAACGTGACCACAGACGAAGTCCTCAAATACTCGCCTAAACGCATCGATCTGATCAATGTGCAAACCAATACCTTTGAGACGGTGGACCTCTCAGAGCTCCTGCGCCAGACAGGTGCCACTTATCCGCAGATTCGCAACTTTGTCTCGCTCGTCAGCTATGATCGTGTTGAACCGCTGGTGGGACCGCTGCCTGACTTCCGTATCCAGGATGCCGCCTTTACCTTTGAGGGGCTGATCCGCAAGACCCCTTTCGTAAGCTGTATTCGCGAATTGCTCAATTTGCTGCAATCCAAGCTTGGGACACCGGTGGACATAGAGTTTGCCTACGACGGAACGGATTTCTATTTGCTACAGTGCCGACCGCAAAGTTACACCGCTGACGCGATTCCCATGGCCATCCCACAGAACCTCCCAGCTGACAGGGTCATCTTTTCCGCCAACCATTTCGTGTCCAACGGGAAGGTGCCGGATATCACTCACCTGGTCTATGTTGACCTCGAAGGCTACAGCCAGTTGCCAGACGAGATGGCTATGCGCGACGTGGGGCGTGCAATCAGCAGATTGAACAAGCTCCTGCCGAAGCGTCAATTCATCCTCGTTGGGCCGGGACGTTGGGGCAGCCGCGGCAACATCAAGCTAGGGGTCCCAGTAAACTACTCAGATATCAACAACGCGGCCATGCTCGTCGAAGTGGCGCGCAAGAAAGGGAACTACCTGCCGGAACTTTCATTCGGGACGCACTTTTTCCAGGATCTCGTGGAGGCCTCGATTCGCTACTTGCCGCTGTACCCGGACGATCCAACAACGGCGTTTAACGAACCGTTCTTTTCCCGATCTCGCAATATGCTTCAAGAGGTTATCCCTGAATTCGCCTATCTCGCGGAGACGCTCCGGGTAATTGACGTACCGGTAGAAACCGGAGGCCTAATTCTGCGCGTGCTAATGAACGCAGATTTGGATCAAGCAATAGCTTTCCTGTCACCTCCGGGAGAAAAGGTCACATCTATCGAATCCGAGGCCGAGGTCATCGGTCGAGGGGCGAACCAACATTGGCGTTGGCGATTTCGCATTGCAGAGAAGATTGCGGCAGACCTTGACCCCCGCAAGTTCGGCGTTAGAGCTTTCTACCTGATCGGCAGCACAAAGAACGCCACGGCTGGCCCCGCTAGCGATATCGACATATTGCTACATTTCCAGGGAAGCGAAGAACAGAGGGAAAACCTGCTGCTCTGGCTCGATGGCTGGAGTCGCTGCCTCGGGGAAATTAACTTCCTAAGAACCGGATATCGAACCGACAATCTTCTTGATGTCCATCTCATCACGGACAGGGACATCGCAGAACGTTCGGGCTTCGCTGTCAAAATCGATGCCATCACGGATCCAGCCCGTAAATTGCAGATGAAGGATTCAGAGCTTCTCAGCTAAAGCAACTCTCGCGTTGCCTCCCAGGGTGATTCCAAGACAAAACGCACTAGAGCTAACTTAGGTCCCTCGTAAGCGGCATTTATGCAAACGGTGCGTCCGATCCTTATTTTCCACTCGCCCGTTAAACGCGAAGCCTCGTGTACATGGCCAGGGTGGGCCGATTGCGCGTTGACAAGTGGAACACAATGTCGGGGTAGGTAAGAACTCCGATGACCTTTCCATCTTCCGATTCCACTGGCAGCCGGCTTAGCATGTGGACATGCGAACAGCGCCATGCGTGAGGGTTACCGATGTGGCTTTCGTGGTGATTCCCCAGAACGCCTACCCCATCAACGTGCTCCCTGCTATTCGCAATGCCGGAAGAGTGTTCGACCTTCTGGGCCACAGTCAAACTGCCGGTCCTGCATGCGCTAGGTGGTGTACGGAACGCTCCTCGCAGACGGTTGAGTGAGCGAGAAGACGCAAGGCGTGGGGCAAATCTAAGGTTTGAACCTAGTCCTGGCACTCCCTACTCTTTGTTGTAATTCCTGCGTGAATTACCTGGCCGCTCGTAATTACTTAGTCTGAAAGCAGATACAGCGACTCGTTGATGGAAGATACGCGCCTTCGCAGGGAGCCGGTGGCCCGCCAGATGCTTGACAGGTATTGGACAGAAGCAGGCAGGGACGCGATGAAGCGCGCCCCTAGGGTGCGCTGCTACGCAGAAGGCATCACGGCGGCCAAGCTGAGTTGTGCCTAGCGCCAGCGGCAGACCAAGCCCGGAGTGAGACCTGATGAACTAAAGTCGGACTCTCCTGTCCAGCACATTGCGTGGGGGCTAAACCCTCACCTCCTAAAGAAAGCGAGTTTCACGGGGGAGGAACGCATGGACCTACATAGAGCATTTCAAGAAGCCCACGAGGAGCATGCCGACATCCTGGAATTTCTGAACATCTGGGAAGAAGCGTTGAATCTGATTGCGAGCGAGGATTGCGACACGCGCTGCACGGGCTTGCGGCAGTTGCAAGCGATGGAAGGAAAGATCGTCGAAATCTGGGAGCACTGCCACAAAGAAGAAGACGATCCGGAGGAGCCGCTCTTCCAGTTTGCTTCGCCCTCGGACCGCGAGCGGTTGAAAGACGAACACTTCCAGCTCTATCGGGACAACTATGAGTTCCGCCGGGAGATGGAATACACGACGTCTTCCTTCACCAGAGACCTGGTTCTGAAAGGGCAGCGGCTGCTAACGGAACTGCGAGCGCACATCGCCTACGAGGAAAAGTTGTTGGTCCGGCTGGAACACGAGCAGTTGGAGACAGCCACCGCTGCTGCGCAGTAGCAGGGCAGCAGAAAAATAGCGGAGAGAGCAGGCGGACCGGTCCGCCCGATGGGCGTCTTGTGCTGGAAATTCTTGAAACGGTTTTGTGTCAAATACCCTGACAGCGTTCGATCCACGGAACAATTAATTTGAGCAGCGCCGGAGGACGATTCCTGCAGGGAGGAGGAACTCCATGGGCAGTCTAGTGATGCATCCGCCGGAAACCAAGACTCCGGGCGGCTATGTGGAAGAAGTAATGAGTCAAGTCCGGGCCAAAAATCCAGCGGAACCAGAATTTCACCAGGCAGTCCAGGAAGCTTTCGACTCCCTGAGCTTGGTGCTAGAGAAGCATCCGGAATTTCAGGACGCGCGGATTCTGGAACGGCTGGTGGAGCCGGAGCGCGTGATTATGTTCCGCGTGCCGTGGCTCGATGATGTGGGCCGTGTGCATGTGAACCGGGGCTTCCGGATTGAAATGAACAGCGCGATCGGCCCATACAAGGGCGGATTGCGCTTTCATCCGTCCGTGAACCTTGGCATCTTGAAGTTCCTGGCGTTCGAGCAGGTGCTCAAGAATTCGCTGACGACGCTGCCAATGGGCGGCGGAAAGGGCGGCTCGGATTTCGATCCCAAGGGCAAGAGTGACAATGAAGTGATGCGCTTCTGCCAGAGCTTCATGACCGAACTCTGGCGGCACATTGGCGCGGACACGGACGTACCCGCTGGCGACATCGGCGTGGGCGGGCGCGAAATCGGCTTCCTGTTCGGGCAGTACAAGCGCATCGCCGACAAGTTCACCGGCGTTCTGACAGGCAAGGGGCTGAACTGGGGCGGATCGCTGATTCGGCCTGAGGCCACCGGCTACGGCTGCGTGTACTTCGCTTTGGAGATGTTGAAGACGCGCAAAGATTCGCTCGAAGGCAAGACCTGCCTGGTTTCGGGAAGCGGCAACGTTTCGCAGTACACGGTGGAGAAGCTGCTCGACCTGGGCGCGAAAGCGGTTACGCTGTCGGATTCGGATGGCTTTATCCACGATCCGGATGGCATTAACCGCGAGAAGCTCGAATGGGTGCTGGAATTGAAGAACGAGCGGCGCGGCCGCATTTCGGAGTATGCAACAAAGTTCAAAAAGGCGACCTTCACGCGCGCGGATGGCGTAAAATCGTACAACCCCCTCTGGAGCATTAAGGCAGATTGCGCGTTCCCGGGCGCCACGCAAAACGAAATCAACGCGCGGGATGCGGAGAATCTTATCCGGAACGGCATCAAGCTGGTGGCGGAAGGGGCAAACATGCCTAGCGCGCTCGAGGCAGCAAAACTGTTCCTCGACGCGAAGGTGCTCTATGGGCCGGCAAAAGCGGCGAACGCGGGCGGCGTGGCGACGTCGGGCCTGGAAATGTCGCAGAACAGCATGCGGCAGGTGTGGACGCGCGAAGAAGTGGACGATCGGCTGCACAAGATCATGATCGCGATTCACAAGAGCTGCTACGAAACAGCGGAAGCGTACGGCACGCCGGGTAATCTGGTGAATGGAGCTAACATTGCCGGGTTCCTGAAAGTGGCGAATGCCATGTTGGACCAGGGGCTGGTTTAAACCTCACAAGTTAAACGCTCCCTTCATCGTGTGTTCTTCGTCCAGGGCGAAGGCCACCCGAAGTTCTTGGGTTCTTGCGGATGCAACGCATGGTGCCCTTACCTTCAATTTGCGCGGGCGTATAGGAGCGCAGGAGGAAGAGAACTGCAAAGCCGGCGACCGCGAGGCCTAGCGTTGATTTGACTCAGGCCATCCTCTGTACATCCGCCCAGAATCGGTAAAGTGGAGGTTAGTACCTAGATGTCTGGTGCAGGGAAGACCTCATTGGGTCCTGGTAAACCGGCTGACCGGACAAATCAAAACTCAACGCTTGATTACTTCCCGCTTGCCCGTCATCCGCTCGGAGTCTGCAGATCGGCGGCCAACAGCCGATAGCGGGCTGCTCTCGTCGAGACAGCTTGCAATGTGGCTGTTGGTGCTTCTTCGTTCGCGCAAGCAAGCACAGCACAAGGTTCGACAGAGCTCTCGCCTTACTAGGGCCAGCCGACCCCTCGCGCTGGCGCCGTAAGAGTCAAGA
Organism: Terriglobales bacterium; assembly: GCA_035691825.1. Classification (GTDB taxonomy): domain Bacteria; phylum Acidobacteriota; class Terriglobia; order Terriglobales; family Acidobacteriaceae; genus Gp1-AA122. Next base: position 16,893 of record DASSIO010000194.1, read on the forward strand.
TCTGGCCTGCTTGTGCCGCGTCGGCCATGTGCTCCGTGCCACGCCACTCGGTTGCCACCAGGAACAACGTTCTCCGCTCGGCCCCCCCGAGCATGCAAGCGAAGCACCCGCGGTCAAGAGAGACTGTCTGCAGCACCTCACCGCCTTCGCGAACGCGCACGCATCGCTTATTGGGAACGTCGGCATACCACACGGCATGGTCGGCATCAACGCAGATGCCGTCAGGCACGCCGTCGCCAAGGTCGGCCCACACACGCCTGTTCGATAGGCCGCCGTCGGCAGCAATGTCGAAGGCCGTAAGCCTCTTCCCGTAAGATTCGGCAACAAGCAGCGTCAAACTGTCAGGCGTCACGGCCATACCATTGGGAAATGCGATGCCGTCCGCCACTAGCTGAGCCGAGCCGTCTGGCTTCAGCAACGCGATCAGTCCGGGCGAGAACTCCCCGCCAGGAAAGTCAAACCCAGCATTGTTGATGTAGGCGTTGCCTCGACCGTCGACGACGATCTCATTCCAGGGAGGCCCCTTCTTCATAACACCGCTCAGGTCAGCATGAGTCATCAGCACCCCATTGGGCTCTCTGCGCAGTAGTAGTCCATCGCGTGCCGAGACGACCAGCAGGCGACCATCGGGCAGCCAGTCGAAACACATTGGAAATGATGGGAACGTTACCTGGACCATGACTTCGCTGTGGCCTTGGAGGTCGACGGCAACAATTTGCTGCTTCCCCCAGTCAGCGAACCACAGACGGTCAGTGTGCCAACGCGGCGACTCACCAAATGCAAGACCGGTCAGCAGGGTTTGCATTTCAGGGGCACGAGACGGTTTCGAAGGCATCACAACCTCCTCGGGTCCGGGCCATAGGTTAAGTTTAGTCGTCGAGAACGCGCAAAGTCGAGATTTCATAACTTGCGGATGGTCAGCTATCCCGGAAAGTGATCGACAAGTCCTGATTAACCGGGTAGCCATCCATGTGGGTACTATGAGCCACTTTTCCGGTTTCCCGACAGATCAGGAGCTACGGCGCGCTGACGCCTGGCAGAGCATAACGAGGAAGCTACGAAATTACGCCTTTCTTCCAGAAAGATATCGATTCCTTGCGAGTTCTCAGTCCCCGGTTTGTGTTCATGCTGCTGTTGAGTCTAGGCATGCTGGGTTTCCTTTGGATACTGAATGAAGATTTCCCCGTTCCGGAGCTTTACCAATTTGCATTGGGCGCCTTGATAGGGGTCCAACTGGCGGCACACATACGCCACTTTCGCAATCTGGTTCTCTTTCGCGCTATCAGCCACCCGGATTTGGTGGCCGAATTGAGTACGGCCGAATGAGAGTGCTTCGGGCGTCATCATGGGAGCGCTTTGCATTCTCTGGCTGCTTCTTAATATTGTTCGCCTTCACACGAAGCTCGTTTATCTTGGGCGGTGCAGTCGGGTGGTTTTCGCAGGGCGTAAAGCATCGACTGCTCGCAAGCAGACTCCACACACACCTTGCGAGAGCGACAACTCAATCTCCGCGGCAAACCTGAGATGCACTACTCCGAGGACTGTTCGGAACGAGATGTTTCTGCATGACGGTTTTGCGACGCCGGATTGTCAGCCTCAAAAAAGATTAGATCGATATCAATCGCTCCCTCAGGTCCTTTGAGCGGGACTGTGTCCGAGAGCAATTGGAACTTTCAGTGACTGCGTGACTACGCCCATGTGACTTCGATCACCGAATGCTTCGAACGAACATCGTAGAATCTCGCATCAACATTCGAGGTGTCTGGGTGCAGCACGCAAGCAAGTGGTTCGCTCGTCCAGTCTCCAGTATCACCGTATTTCTATTGTGCTTGGGGTTAGTGGGCTGCCTTGCATTTCCGAGCAAAATGACCATGCGGAGACGCGGCAACGGCGGCGCACCTCTCCAGGATGCAGATGTCGATCTTGCGTTCATCAAAGTCGGTGTTACAAACAGGGGCGAGATCTCCACGAGGCTCCGCGATATCGATGTGGACTCGCCGATGACCCAGGTGTTCTGGGGACGGTGGGTGGAATCTTCGTGGGGAGTGGTCGGGGGAAGCTTGCCGCCACTATCGCCCTCGGACATGCCTGCCGCGGGCGGCGCTCGGCACTGGCGCTACCGTAACGTACTCGTCAAATTCAATGATCAAGCGATTGCCGTAGAGCAACGCAGGATCGATAACGAAGAAATCTTGTGGCAGCAGCTCGTGGCTTACATGCGAAACTCCGATATGCCCTGGAAGTTCGAAACTCTGCAGATTCCTGCTTTTGAGAAAAAACACACCTATGTGACGCTTTCCCCGGGCGGCCTGGAGCTGAAAGCGCCAAAGGAAAAGGACAGCGTGACCATCACGTTCCCTAGCCCTGTGATGATCCGCTTGCGTCCTCGTTTCAGGCCACAAGCGCTCAGCGCGCCCGAGTTGACTTGTTTTGAACTGGAAATCGCCGATGTGGGCAGCGGACAAGGACGCGCGTTCCATTCGTGTGTAGATGCCCGTAAATTCATGGGCATTCTGGCGTATCTTGACCACTTGCCACCACCTGCCAGGTGGCAAGGGAAGCCGTGATAGGAACAGAACGAACACATCACGCGCTGACACCGCCAAGGGTGATCAGCATCACCAAACCGCAGCCGTGGAAGCAGTAAGATTTGCGCGTGTTATGGCTCGAATCTTGATTGGAGCAGCAGTTGCGTTCTGCCTGCCAGTCCTGACATGCGGCCAGGAACAAACTTCTTCGGCGCAGACGCCCGTACCTGCGGGCAATTTGTCCGCGCCTCCAGCTGCGAACGTTGATTCCTCGGCCAGCCTATCCGATGCAAGCGACGACAAGCTTGTTCTCAAGGACGGCCAGGCTATCGTGCTGCGCTCAACACGACGCCTGTCCTCAGAAACCGCGAAAGCGGGCGAGAAGGTGCAGTTTGAGGTGATCAAGCCCGTAACCATCGGCGATCTGATCGTCATCCCCGAGCACGCCGTAGCAGCAGGCAGAATTGTGACTGCAGAAAAGAAGAAGCGACGCTTGCGCTCCGGAAAACTCACAGTTGCAATCGAGCATGTTGCCGTTGTGACCGGGCAGGATGCTCCTCTTCGTTCAACGGAAAGTCGAGCGGTGGAGAGCTGGGACTACAGTCAGCCTTCCGGTGCCGGTTCTGGCGATCCGCTGGCGGCGGGCGCGATTCTCTTCGCAGCGCCGGCGATCATTCTTCTGGCGCATGGCAGTGCAAAAGAGATCCCATTGGCCGCTCGCGTGACAGCTTACTTGGATGGCGACCTTGTGCTTGATCGCGACACGGTACAGAAAGCACAGGCAAGTCTTCCCGAGCCTCGCCCGGAGGGCGGCACGGTTTACATCTACCGGGACACGACCTATCACGACCAGGACTGTCTGCGACCCGAACGCGATTACCCCAACAACTACAAAGTCATAACTTGTGGCGAAGTGCGGCTCGGTGCGTTTCACCCCGGTCAATTCGTCCGTTTGCAACTGCCACACGGCCTGTACTGGATGCAGGCAGGCGTTCCTTTGGCTGTTCGCACAGTCGTGGACAAGAGGTATCTTGATAGCAAGCATAAGCATTTCTTTGCTCTCAACGTGGAAGAAGGGAACTCCTACTATCTGCGCTTGGCCGGTCAAACACGTCGCCGTCGGCTAGATACTTATGTGGAAACGTACTTGGAACAGGTGGACCGCTCCGTTGGCGCCGATGCTGTATTCGCAGCCTATCGTGGGCGGACTTTGGATTGGAAGACATTACTCCAGAAATCCTCTCGCATCTACAGGTGCAGCCCGAAGAAGAATCTGGCACAGGCAAGCGATCTCCGAACTAGCTACCATAAAGTGCAGAGTGCTCACTTTTCTGGTAAGCGCGGTGCATTCGACAGGTCGATGCAACACCATCTGATGTAAGTCAGCTCGAAAGGTGGTGTTGGTATGAGACCAGGGATGCGGTTTGGGCTTTCTGCGGTCGAGAAGCGTGATGTTTGGAGTCGCTGGAAGGCGGGACAGTCGCTGCATGAGATTGGCCGCGCTTCGCCGCGAGGCAACCCGGCTAGTTAGGTATTCACCTGGTCTTGATTTCATGAATCCGCCGGATTCTATTCCCGTTTTCGCATCCGTAGTCTCCCTAGCGAGCTGCCATCTCCCGAGGCGTTCTCGACGAGACCTTCATCTGCCCTAAAAACGTCGCTGGACGGATTTCTCGGACGGAGGCAACATATGACGCAAGCGGCTGGACCTGAGTTGTTGGAAGGCGTAACAAGAAAACACTCTCTTGGGTGCTTACCTTCGCCACTAGTTGCAGAGCTGTTATTCGGCGCACCCCGAAGGGTCTCTAAGCACCCCCTTGTGGTTGACGAGCCTTCGGAAGCCGGGAGCTTTTGAAGTCGCTCCTACCGAAGATGTCAGCCGATTAGACATGCGGTTAGTAACGCAGAACTATTGGGAACCTGCCGAAACGGTGCTCGTTTCGTTCCCGCCTCGACTTTGCGTTCAAGGCTCAGTCGTATATTGCAAGAAGCTCCCCAGCGACGATTATCTGCTGGGCATCAGGCTGGACTCGCCAGTCGATCATTAGATGGAGGCACTCGGATTTAGGGAGTCCTGACGGCCTTAACCTGGGGCAAGGGGGTGAGAATGCCGAGCTTTCCTGTCCCCCAAGGGCGCCGATCGCCCCGGGTGATGTCTAAGAAGCGCGCCAGCCTGGTCATCAATTTGGATCGCAACCCGAAGAGTCTCCCCTGCCTCGTCATCGATTATTCGAAAGGCGGTTTCCGACTGCGCGGAAGTTTCGGTCTTAGGCGCGGCCAGGTGATCGAACTTGTCCTCGATGAAGACATGCCCAGCCCCGAGCGCTGCAGGGTGGTCTGGGTCGGCAAAGCTGGCTCCAAGCAGGAAGGTGAAGTCGGCCTAGAGATAGTCTGAGGGGATCAGCAGATTGCCCCTTGTAACCCCAATTCTTAATCTGCCGAGAAACAGGATTCAGCAAGGGAACCGCACACCGCGCCCTTCACAGCTTGCCCAAAAACCATTTCCCTGTTTGTGCTGCGGTTGCCAATTCACCTGACAGCGCCGACATTGTTAGGGCATCAGGCCACTGGGATGAGAAAAGCGCGGAGTGCCTCGATTCGCTCCAGGAATCTTGAAGCCTGAGGCACCCCGCCGAGGTTGTTCTATTGAAGCGTCACAAGTACCTGTATTACACCGGTGCCTTCTCGCGGTGGCTCAAGAGCTTTTCCTACCACCGCACCGAGCATCCGCGCGCGATCGGTGTCTTTCATCGCGTGGCCTGGAGTGGAAGAGGTCACAAGAAGATTCTTCACAACGATCGGCCGCCCGTTCTCGGCAGTAACTTTGCAAGGCTCGATTCCCACGACTGCGAGAGGGACTACACGGAGAAACTGTCGTGCTTTGGCACTTCGCGCCTAGTGTTGGATAGTGACGCCGCAAGACAAAGAGTTTCATTGCCCAAAAACCGGGCCAGCATTGTGCCTGTAAGTGCTTGTGCTATCGCGGCTGATTGAAGTGGGCCGAGGTTGCCCAAAAAGAGTTGCTTTTGGATTCTTGTTGGGACCGCGTTCCGTCAGTACCAACGAAGGTAGACCGAGAGTTCCATTGGCTTAATCAGTTCCGTGCGGTTTGATGGTGTTTCATGGCCAAAATTTTCTACTGCGGCGGCTCATCGGGGCGTCTTGGTATGTTGCGGGCTGTCATTCCAGTTGCTGAATTGTCCAGCGTTCTGTCGAGAGAGAAGCCGAAATATGTGGGCAAATCATTCCCCAAAATGCACCAAACTGGCCCCCAAAGCACTGTGATCGAGGTCCTAAGAGACGAGCAGGGGCAATGGAAAGCAGGTTTCTATCGCGTAGCAAGGGGACCACTTAAGTTTGAGGACCACCTGCGGGCTTTCTGAGGAGGGCCGTTCCCGCAGATCGAGAGGAGCTTGCGTTGTTTGCCAAAAACGCGCTTTTGCTCGACGGTACGCTCACCAACCTGCCGTCAGGTCTAGCGCTCCCAAGTGACAGGACGATCACAATCTCCGTCATGACGGGGCCGTCTGCGGGCTTGACGCACCGACTGACTAAGGCAAAAACCAGCATAGGCCAAGTTGGTGGCGGTGCGGATGTCGAAATAAATGACTCGGAGGTTTCTCCTTTGCACTGCGTCGTAGGCTTGACCGAGGACATGGTTAGGTTATGCGACCTTGATTCGGCGAACGGGACGTATGTAAACGACGAACGGATTCAGGCTACCCACCTCGAACATTTATCCGAGTTCCGCGTCGGCTCGACATGGCTTATAGTCGTGATCTCCCAGAAGCACTCAACGCAACCTGAATGAAACTGGGGCCGTTGATGGCCTCTAATTTCTCTCTTGACTCGCTTCCGTTGGCCATCGCTGGTCAATCCTGTCCAAGATGCGCGAGGCTTGGTGAATAGCTCTCCATTGGTAGTGCTCAATGATCGGATTGAGCGTCTCGTTCTCCAGAGTAGGTTGGAGTTTTCGAGCAAGCAGGATGGTTGCAGCAAGCAAGATCGCGTGCTTCCGCTCTTCGGTCATGGTGAGTCCCCGCAAAAGTGGGATTTGACTGCGGGTAGAGGTAGGAGGATGTGATTCTACTTCTGTCGTTCCACAAATGCCAGAATTATGGCAGGTCACCTATTCGGGCGAGGAACTGCAGCACGAAGGCAAATGCTTTGGGACTGAGAGGCTGACAATAAACTACTCGCGCGCTAGCCCACATGCTACCGCTAGGGGATTTGACAATGACGCGACACTCTGGCGCCCAAGACCGTCCCGTTAGCAGTCGCGCACCAATAGAACTGATGCTACGGGAAGTCGGAGAACCGGACAAGCGCCGTGCCAGTACCCACATGGACGATAACCGCATTAATCAGGACTTGAGGATTACTTCCGGTTTGCCCGTCACTTGGGGACTTCACCGAGGTGCCAGAATGGACACATTTCTTCGCGGCTAATTACGTGTCCACCTGAACGCGGCGTGTGCGGAACGACCGGTTCCGGATCTGTGTGGCTATTCGCGCGATGAAGTTGAGAGCGCCCGAAAGTCTATTTAGGGTGCCTGAAAGTCGAGAGCATAAATCTCCTGGCTGCTGGTGTCGCGCACGAGCAATGGTGAATCATCAGGAGCCAGCCCAGTCCACTCCCCTAGTTCGCCCCAGAACCGCTGGACACCTTTCAAGCTGACCAGGCGTTCTAACTTGCGATCCGAAATGCGAATGCGGAAGAAAGCCGGGTCGTCCGTAAGAGTGGTATCGAAATACAGATATTGACCGTCGTGCGACCAACTGGGATATCCGATGCTCATGTTTGCCAGCTCCGTCCAGCGTCCGGCGCCACGGTCAAACAGCATCAGCTTCTGGGAATCTGTGGTGATGGCGGCGATGTATTTCCCATCGGGAGACCAGCGCGGCGAGAAAAGATTTTCCGCGCCCGGTAGCTCAGAGACTTTTTTGGTTTTTAGGTCTAGGATGGAAATACCCCGCGACGTCGGCCCAGCGTTATGCAACGACAGAACGATGGACCCGCCGTCCGGGGACCAAGTTGGGTCCGAACCGGCCTCGGCACCTGGCATCAAATCCTGCGGGGCGCCCCCGTTGGGAGAAACCAGATAGGCGCGCCAATTCGTGTTGATCGTTCGCCCCATGAAAACAATCTGTTTCCCATCGGGAGACCAACGCGGCATGCCCGCCCGCACCTCGGATGCATTCGTCAACTGGAGGCGCTCGGTGCCGTCTGCCTTGCTCCGCCAAAGAGCCTGGTCGGGAACGGAGACGTACGCGACCCACTGCCCATCGGGCGAAAATGCCAGGCCAATTGCTGACATCCCTGCCAAATAAGGGATGAAACCTATTTTCGTGTCGTAGCGGACCAGTTCGGCACGAGGCTGCACACCCACACTAAAAATCCTTTTTCCGTCTCTGCTGGGTACGGGAAGGGTGAAATCCAATGGGCCGTTAGTTAATTGTACTGGGTCGGCGCGTCCTCTGAACCAATGCGCACGCTCGGGCAAAACCCATAAGTTGAACCTGCCTCCGCGAAAACTTTGAAAGACGAAGAACTTCCCATCGGAAGTCCAGTTGCCGTCACTCTCTTGGGGTGAATCGTTCCAACCGGGGAGCACAGGATGCAGGCCGCTCCCGTCGCGATTAAGCTCCCAAAGTGATTGGGAATCGTTTTTCGGATCCCAGACAGTAAAGCGTATCCTCTGACCATCAGGAGCGAAGCGTAGGTCCGCCGCCCAGCCGCCCACCGTCGCCAGCTTGTGCGGGTTGCCTCCCTCACCGTTGGCGATAAAAATGTCTTGGCCCTTCGAGAAGACAAGTTCAGTGGCGCCGGGTGACCATGTCGCTGCGGTCACAGCCAAATCTCCCAACCGGTGAGGCGAGCCTGCCGGCAAGGGAATTGCCCAGACTGAAGTTTCCTTGGCCGTGCCCTCGAAAGCTCTGACCAGAATTGCGGACCCGTTGGGGGCAATGTCTTCAACTCCAACGTTACGAAATGGCGTGGGCAGGATTCCAGTTTCGCCGCCAAAAACGGAAACCTGGCTGATGACAAAGCGGTCGAGTTCAATTTCGTTGATGTACAACCGTTCGCCGCCCGCGACCAAACCGCCAAATCCCTTGTAGCGCCCGTCGCGGGTGATCTGCGTGTAACCCGTGATGCGGGGAGGCTGCGACCGGGTTGACCAGAAAACGCCCGCTGCCACTAAGACCAGCACAGCGATGATTACCCAGGGCAGAACGTGAAAATTTCGCGCACGGACGGACGGCGATGTCCTCTCAGAAACGGGCGGTGTCGGTACCGCTTCCGCCAAGCCAAGAGTAGGTGCCGATGGCAGGGAAGTCCCATTCACCGGTCCGATAAACCGGTACCCTCGGCGATACAGCGTCTCAATAAATCTTGGATTCTCCGAGTCATCGCTTAGAGCTTGGCGGAGTTTCTTGACAGCACTGTTCAAGCTCAGGTCGAAATCAACGAACGTATCCTCCGGCCAGAGTCGCTTTTGCAACTCCTCCCGGATGACGACCTCACCCGGACGCTCCAGGAGCATGGCCAGGATTTGAAACGGTTGATCCTGAAGCTTGATCCTCAGTCCGGATTTTCGGAGTTCTCGCGCCTCTAAATCGAGCTCAAAGAGCCCGAAGCGCAGGCACTTCGGATTTACGACCGGGTCAGACATCTGACTTATTCCATTGAAACAGAGTGTACACCAAACGAGGGCGCGTACGACCCTTCGCCGAAAATCACAATCTCGCGGGGGCCCCGGCGTTTTCAGCGGGTTAGCTGGTCACAATTGTTTCTTCCCGGAACCACGCCCCGCCCATTGTCCTGCCCGCCTTCCCCAGCCAATAGTGCCAGCCATGCCGCGCATTGAAGCGGCCTAGCTGGGCGGTTGCAATTCCGGGCGGTTCCAATTCGACCAGCAAACCAAAAGAGGAGGATAGTCATGAACAAGAAGACTACGTTGTTGGCATCCCTTGGCCTGTTCGTGGGACTTGCAGTACCACCGGCCTACGGCCAGGTTTGGGGCGTTAGGGTGAGAGTGCCTTTCAAGTTTGTGGTCGCAAACAAGACCCTCCCTGAGGGTGATTATGTGCTTTCGTCCATCCACGACGAAGTCTTTGTACAGGACTCGAAAGGGAAACGCGTCGCCATGGTCATGACAAATGCCATCGGCGGACGTCGGACCGTCGGCAAAACCGGCGAAGTCATATTCGAGTGCTATAACGACCTCTGCTTTCTGTCGCAAGTTTGGACTCCGGGCCGGAACACTGGACGCGAACTGCTCAAGTCACGCGTCGAGACAGAGATCGCAAAGCGAGAGAACGGAAAGTATTTCGCGTTGCTGGGTACCGAGCCCCGTAAATAACGTCAGGATTGGATGCGGGAGCAACGGGCATGGTCGATCACGCTGGCCGCTGCTCCAATCTGAGATCGCTCCCCCACTCATACTCACGACTCTATTGAACGCGGCACAACTGAGCGACAATGCGACAACTCGCGGGTAGTCAGCTAACCGGAAGTTATCGATGGACCCACGCGGTCAAGTCCTGGTAAGTCGGCTAACCGGAAAGGTTCCTCCCAGTACTCTAAGTTTCGGATTTCCCCGTTTATCAGATTGGGATGAGGGAGAAGGCCGGTCTCCCGCGGGATGCGATACCGCTCCCAATGTTCGACGTGCTTGAAGCACAAAGAAAAGGAGACCGGCAATGCAGAAGATTAGCACTATGCAGACGAGTGGAAAGAAGATTTTCCAAGGGCAGCTCACCATTGGGATAGATCTGGGAGATCGCTTCAGTTC
>DASSIO010000195.1:0-5112 GCA_035691825.1 Terriglobales bacterium
TTGAGAACGCTCCGCTCGCCTGGGCTCAGTGGGACCGGCAGGGCAATATCACAGCATGGAATCCCGCATGGGAACAGATGTTGGCAATCAGTTCGGGAATGACACCATCTCTTCGCCGGGTGGATCTAATCCAGACGGAAAATCGCAGTGAACTTGAGCAACTAGTTGCAGCATTGCTCAAGGGTGAGCGGGAAAGCTTTCAAATCGAAGCCAAGAGCGCGAGCAGCAACGGTCAGCCGAAGCGCTGGAGCGTTTGGAGAGCAGGACAGATCAAGGATCCCGAGTGCTTACTGGTCATAACCGAAAACCTTCCCAGCGTTCCGGCCGCCGAACAACGTCTTCGTCAGGCCGAGCGACTCGAGACGGTGGGCCGTCTGGCCGGCGGAGTGGCCCACGACTTCAACAATCTTTTGACTGGCGTGTTGCTCTACTGCGACCTGCTGATGGCCAGCATCGAGCCCGGCCATCGGGCACGGAAGTATGCCGATGAGATCCGCAAAGCGGGAATGCAAGCGACGGGGCTCGTGCGGCAGTTACTCGCCCTTGCCCGTCCCGCGAATTCTCAGCCTCGCCTGCTTTCACTGAACGAAATCGCCGAAGGCATGCGCAATTTGCTGGTCCGCCTGATTGGGGAAAACATCGAGTTGCAGCTCCGCCTCGATAGCAATCTGGGATTGATCAAAATGGATCCCACGCAGGCCCAGCAGATTCTTCTCAACCTTGTGCTCAACGCACGCGATGCCATGCCGCGTGGTGGACAGATTGCCGTGGAGACCCGCAATTGCAAGGTCGAGGTATTGACCGAGTCCGCCCTTGGGTCCCGCAGCGCGGCTTCCCTACCTTGCGCGCTCTTCGTGGTCGAAGATAACGGCAATGGCATGAATGATTCGACGCTCTCCCACGTCTTCGAAGCGTTCTTCACCACCAAAGCCGGAAAAGGTACGGGCCTCGGTCTGACCACCGTCTATGACATTGTGAGCACGAATGGGCGCCTGATTCATCTCCAGAGCAAACCCGGCCAGGGCACTCGCGTCAGCGTGCTGCTGCCACTCGTTCCCGAGACCGCGCCTGATGCCTTCAGCAACACCAAGAGTTCTCATCCCGCCAGAAGCGGGGAGGTATTTTCAGCCAAAGAAGAGGAAGAATAGCCATGACGTCTGCAGCTTTAAGTCCGATCGCTGTCACACCCCAAATTGAGCCTGCCAACTTTCTTAATCTCTTGATCGTCGACGATGAACGATCCATTCGCGAAGCCTGCCGCGAGGTGGCGCTGTCGCTGAGTTACTCCGCGCTTGTGGCCGACTGCGCCGAGCAAGCCTACCGCGCCCTCGAGACGCAGAACTTCGATGCCGTGTTGCTCGATCTGCGCCTGCCCGGCGCGGGCGGCATGGATGCCCTACGCCGCATCAAAGAGCGCCGTCCAGAGGCCGTGGTTGTAGTGGTCACGGGATACGGCACCGTGCAATCCGCGGTGCAGGCGATGAAGAATGGCGCCTATGACTACGTGACCAAGCCTTTCAGCGTCGATGAACTCAAGCTGCTGCTGGAGCGCGTGGCCAGCCACTTGAAGCTGAAAACGGAAAACCGCATGCTGCGCGAGAAGGTGAAATCGAAGCAGGGGTTTGGCGGGATTGTCGGCCGGGCTCCGGAAATGGAGAAGCTCTATCGCATCATTGCCAAGGCGGCCAACAGCGTGCATCCGGTGCTGATTCTGGGCGAGAGCGGTACCGGCAAAGAAATGGTCGCTCGCTCGATTCACTATACCGGACCGTTCCGCGACAAGCCGTTCATCCCAGTGGACTGCGGTTCGCTGGTGCCGACTCTGATCGAAAGCGAACTCTTCGGCTACGTCAAAGGCGCGTTCACCGGCGCCAACCAGTCGAAAGACGGGCTCCTGTCTATGGCCGAAGGTGGGACCGTCTTCCTCGACGAAGTGGGTGAACTCCCGGTAGATCTCCAGGCGAAGATGCTGCGGGCCATCCAGGAGAAGGAAATTCGTCCTGTGGGCAGCACGCGGCGCGTTCCCATTAACGTGCGCATCCTGGCCGCCACCAACCGCGATCTCGAACAAGCCGTGATGCAGGGCAGCTTCCGACGCGATCTGTACTTCCGGCTCAACGTGCTCAGTCTGCGCATTCCGCCATTGCGCGAGCGCCGGCAAGACATTCCTCTTCTAATCGGGCACTTTCTCGAGCGCATGGCGCGAACCTCCGGGCAGGAAAAGATGCTCAGCGACAATTCCTTGAAGGCTATGCTCGCCTACGACTGGCCGGGCAATGTCCGAGAACTCGAAAATAGCCTGGAACGCAGTTATGCCTTCACCAGCGGGCCGCTGATCCACACCACCGATCTCCCGCGCGAGATCGCGAACCTGCCTTTACCCGAGCCGGCAAATGGGCACATTGACGTGCATGGAGGAATCATTCCCATCGCGGAACTCGAGAAGCAGACGATCCTGCGGGCCATCTCGGAACTCAATGGGGACAAATTGCAGGCGGCAAGGCTGTTGGGGATCGGGAAGACAACTCTGTATCGGAAACTCAAGGACTACGCCCTGCACGGGTGTTGATGCATAGCCGCGGCGTCCTTCACGTGGGGCTCCAAGGCAAGCTTCGCCGTTGGTCGCGACAGCGTCTCGCTCTCGCGCCGTGTTGATAAAGCGCGCGCCCTACGATGTCTTCTGTACCCGATTGCGGACTGGTTTCCCAGCGCGAATTCCGACACGGGAAAACCGCCGCGCATCGGCAAGTGTAAACGCAGCATTTTCAATGGTCGGCCCATGGCGGCTGACGTGCAATATGAAAAGCATGATTCTACTCATCACTTCGTCAGCTACCGGCCCACAGTGCGCGGAAGCTTTGTATGGCGCCACCGGACAGGAAACGCACTGGGCCAAGTCTTTGCAGGAGGCCTCTGCCCACCTGCGCGAACAAACCTATTCCGCCGCCGTGATCGATCAATTTCTGCTCGAGACCGAGCCCGAGGAAAGCGACCAGATGATCGAACATATGGGCACTGCCTTTCCCGTGTACGTCAATTTTGCGATCACCGGGATCGACCGACTGGTCCGCGAGGTGCGCTCAGCGCTTCACCGCCGCAAGCGCGAGGAATCGGCTGCCCGCCGCGCCATCGCCGAACAGATGAATAGTGAAATGCGCGAGACGCTCACAGCCATGCTCCTCTCCTGTGAGTTGGCCATGTCAGTGCCCGACGTTCCTGGTTCCGCAGCAGAAAAAATCCGTACCATCGACAATCTCGCCCGCGAACTGCGGCTGCGCCTGGAAGTGAACTGAGTTCGTATCCGCGTCGCGCCAGGCATTCGTAATAGTTTTGCGTTATTGTGCGCCCTCTGTGTGCTCGGGTAACGTTTCGCTGCTCTTGATTCTGTGGACTTGGGGTCCCGGAAAATCTAATCACATTCAATGTGGTTTGGCTTACCTTGTGTCTGCCAGGCCGCGGCGGAATCGTATCCCGGAAACGTGGGTGCGGGTTAAGTGGGGGAAACGTGCGCCAACCCATGCCAGCTTGCAACAGTTTGATCTTTGTTCTGCTAACCGTATTCCTTGGCTTGAGCGCCGCTGCTCAGCAAATTACCGGGAGCATTCGTGGAACCGTACTGGATCCCACGGGCGCTACGGTCCCCGGAGCTTCGCTGAAAGCGACGCAGACCGAGACCGGTCTGACCCGGAACGCGGTCACTGATCGTTCCGGAGAATACATCCTTTTGGAATTGCCCGTCGGTCACTATTGGCTGCAAGTCACGGCGAAAGGTTTTCAGACTTACATTCAGCAAGGCATCGTTCTTGACGTCAACGAAACAGCGAATATTCCCGTTCGCCTCGCGGTCGGCGCAGAGATTCAGAAACTCGAGGTGGAAGCGGACGCACAGCTGATTCAAACGACCGTTACCAGCCTCGGCAAGACTGTTACCGAGCGCGAAGTATTGGACCTCCCGCTCGACGGCCGCAACTTCTCTCAGTTAGGCCTTCTTCAGCCGGGAGTCGTGCCGCTTACTCCGGGTCTTTCAGAGGCCGGAGGGTCATTGCGTGACGGCCAGGCGTATGCCGTGAATGGCCAGAGGCCGGAGTCGAACAATTTTCTGATAGACGGCGCAAACAATTTCAACGGTGTGGACGGAGGCTTTGTTCTCAAGCCGCCGCTCGACGCCATCACAGAATTCAAAATTCTGACTCACAATGCCAATGCCGAATTCGGTGACGCCTTGGGCTCGACGACGAACATCATCACTCGCTCTGGCACGAACGAGTTTCATGGCGCGCTGTGGGAGTTCTTACGGAATGACGCTTTCGATGCGACCAATTTTTTTGCGGCGCGCACCGAACCTCTTAAGCAGAACCAATTCGGTGGCACCTTCGGCGGCCCGATTCGCAAGGACAAGACTTTCTTTTTTGGATATTACGAGGGCTTTCGCAACCGGCAGGGGGAAACGCAGGGAAGCACCGTTCCGTCGCTCACCGAACGTCAGGGAAACTTCGGCCAACTGTGCCCGGAAGGCTTCGATAGCAACGGGATGTGCAATAACCCAGCCCCGGGCCATCAGCTTTACAACCTATTCGCCAACGGAGCGCCCATCCCTTACAACCAGTTGCCGGGCATCAATCCGCTGTCGCAGGGGCTTCTGAGTCTCTTTCCACAGCCCAACAGCGGGACCAATGTTTACAATGCCACGGAGACATTGCACGACGACACCGATCAGTTTGGTGTCAGGGTCGACCATTATCTGTCCACCGCCGACACTTTGAATTTCCGTTACATGCTCAGCAATGGCTCGCGCGTCGATCCGCTTTCCACTTCCGGCGCCAGCGTCCCCGGATTTCCCGTGGGAGAAACTCATCGGGCGCAAAATTTTGTGGCGCAGGAGACGCACACGTTTTCTCCAGCCGTGATTGGTGTTGCCCGATTCTCTTACCTGCGGAACAAATTCCTTTTTGATGAGCATCTGAACCACCAGACTCCCGCCAGCCTCGGGTTCCAGTACTCGCCCAGTCTTACTGTGGCCCAAGGTCCGCCGTTCCTCCAGGTGAACGGTTACACAACCGTCGGTGATCCCATTACCGGACCCCGCAACACCTATGAGAATGCTTACGATTA
>DASSIO010000196.1:0-6903 GCA_035691825.1 Terriglobales bacterium
CAATCTCTCGAGCCATCAGAAGCGCGTCTCCATTGTCAGCGGCCGGGACCGAACCCTGCCTCTCTGCAGTTTCAAATCATTCAGAGTAATCTTCGACTATACGAGGGGAAAACCTACCGCGTCAATCCGCCAACAATTCGCAGTTTGGAGTGAATTCAACCGGTTGATGCCACACCACAGGGTCCAAAAAATTCCTACAGACGTGGTGCTGGAATCTCAGAGAAGCGCGGGAACCTTATCTTAGGCGCAAATGGCTGCACTCTGGTGGTACTGGAAGTCGGGAGTGGCTGCTTGTTGCCGTGTTGCTTGCCCTTTTCGCCTCGTCATTACACGCCCTCTCAGGTCGCCTCTCTAAATCCAGCGCCGCACGCGTGAGCGGTACGTTTCGTATTCGTTGCTGAACACTTCTTTCAGTTTCGCTTCTTCGAGCGGGATTACAGCCCAGTTGAGGTAAGCGAGCATGAGCGGCAAAACGAGAACTGGCCATATCTGTTTCAGCAATCCGGCCTCCCCCAAGTAAGCGAGAGTAAGACCCACATACATCGGGTTTCGGGTATAGCAGTATGGTCCCCAGGTCACAAGCTTCACAGATGGCTGCCCTGGAACCGTGGTAGTGCGAGCCTTTCGGAAGATTGCCAGCCCCCAGCCGGCAATCACCGCACCCAGGGCAAACAGAACCCCACCTGCGATCATGCTGGCTTGCGCTCTGTCTCGAAGAATGGTGCTTGGACGCACATATTCCAGGGCTTCGCCAACGAGATAGGTCAGCACGAACACCCATGGCACGGGCACGCGCAACAGCAAACGAACGGGATTCGCTACACCCCACCTCCGCGGACATCTTCTCCCATGCCAATCTATTCCACAATATTTAGTCGGGGGACTTGGTTCGACTTCAACTTGCGATGCATTCTCGTCTTGGCGCGTCGCAGAAGCCAGTCAGTAGCAAAGCGCCGCTGGAATTAGGCCGTCAGCACTTCTAAGACTGCTTCTGAGGCAATGGCACCCTCAACGAGTCCTGAATGTATTTGCTCTTCATGTTTCGCTGGCATTGCGAGATTCAGGGCTTCTCAGGCTTCGCTGGAAGAATGAACTCGCTTCTCAGCAGATATTGATACAGTGAATCCAGCGGTCCAGACGGATGCAGGTTATCAGCAGTCACCATGCCATCTGTCTCTTTCCAGGTCCAGCCAGACAATCTCGCTTCTTTTACTCGTCGCTGCACA
This sequence comes from Terriglobales bacterium, assembly GCA_035691825.1. Classification (GTDB taxonomy): domain Bacteria; phylum Acidobacteriota; class Terriglobia; order Terriglobales; family Acidobacteriaceae; genus Gp1-AA122. The sequence goes on from DASSIO010000196.1 coordinate 1,227, forward strand.
TCTTCCGCCGGCATTGGATATACGTATACACGGACATTTTGGGTGAACAGCCGGGCGATCCCTTCCAGCAAACTTCCCGCTAAATCTTTGTAGCGATCTTCAAAGACACGAGCAAGCACAGTCAGTCCGATCGCGAAGTGAATCCGCGATTTCGTGTAGCGATTCATGTAGGCGCTCATTGCGTAGAGTTCCCGCGCACGGAAAAGCATCACGCCATAACCCAACTCGTGCAACGCTGCCACGTGTTCCACGATCTCTTTGACGGAAAATTCTACACGTCCGCCGTTTCCGCCGCCGACCGATAGACAAAACAATCCGAGACCACCTTTACTCTCCTCTACATCTTCCTTCGGCAATTGAGCCAGGGTATCCCGGACCAGATTGGCATGAAGCTGATCCACGTTGTCGAACCGGCCAGGAGCCAAAACCAGCGCTTGCTTGTAGAGCAGTTCGTTGGGTGGGACGAATTGATTGTTCGCGGGGAAGACCACCGCCTCCGCGTAGCCGCCAGCCACCAGAAAAGCGTGGAGCTGGTTGCGCTCCCAAGACTCGAAGGCCGGCCCTCTCGATTCCACGAAGTCGATTTCCACTCGTTGTAATCCGAGGTCTTCGAATACACTGGCGAGGAACTCTTCGAATGAACCAGCGGCATGATAGGCCGCATAGATCAGGTTCACGCCGAGAATGCCCACGGCTTCTTGCTGCCGCACATTACTCGGATCCCGCAGATTCACGTGCAGAATTACGTCTTGAGGCGCCGCCTTCGGTTGAGTCCGGAAACGCAGCCCGACCCATCCATGACAATCGTTAGTTCCCGCGTAATTCCGAGCGGAGATCGTATCAACGAATGCGAAAAACTTCGTATCGGCTCCACGGCTGGCCTGCAATTGTCCCAGCAGTTGCTCCCACTCGCTGTTGAGCATGGCGATGAGACGCGGTTTGGAGACATAGCGCGTCCCCGTTCCGTATAAGTGGTCGCTTACTTCCTTGTCATAGGCCGAGATCGTTTTCGCTACCGTTCCGGAGGCGCCTCCCACGCGCAGAAACCAGCGAGCCACCTCTTGACCCGCGCCGATTTCCGCGAAGGAACCAAAGATGGCGGCGTCAAGGTTGAGCGAAAGCGCTTTTTGATGTGTGTCGCGCTTCTCGTGAGTCGGCATAGGCATGCCTCCACATGATTTGAACCTACTTCAAAACTTCCTACAGAAACCTGAATCAATGATAGTTAAAATGCCGAAGATGCGGCATAAATTCGGACGGAGGCGCCGGGGGGAGGCCCAATGGTGGCAACAACTGTGTGCTGGAAAACAGCATCAGTGTTCAGCTAGGTAGCAACCAGTGAGATGGGTCAGCCTCAGGTTTTATCCTAATTTACCTGGCGTGTAATGAAGGCAAGCACCTTGGTCAACTCTTCCGAACCGCCGTAATAGGCAACTGTCTAATCGCCAGCTCCTTCCGTAAGTCCTGAAAAGAGGGCATACCGCGCATCCAGTTCCGTCGCACACGGTACTGCATTGATTTTAAAGGTTGTTTTTTCTGAGGCAGGAAACTGCTACTTCTTTGCGTTCAGCGCGTCGCGGGCCAACGCTCCACCTTCCACCTATACTCCCAAGCTAACCGAGGGGCTCACGACGAATGGTCAGCCGCCGGCAACTTCTATTCCGCGTTTATGGACTATAATGCGCGCGCATGATTCGTTGTCATTATTGCTCTGCCGAACTTGGAGAGGCCACCCGCTTTTGCCCTAAATGCGGCCAACCCACCCTTTTCGATTCCGGGATTGACACGCTGACTTCCAACGACACGCCCGGCACCCCGACGCCCCAGGTTGCAAAGCCATCATCCTCCGAGTCCTCGCCAAACCGTCCCTTGAATCTTTCACCTGGGACGATTCTCGCCGGGCGCTATCGGATCTTGGGCATCCTTGGCCGTGGCGGCATGGGCATGGTTTACAAAGCCGATGATTTGAAGCTTGGGCAAGTGGTAGCGCTGAAGTTCCTGCCAGCGTCTTTTTCCCGAGACCGCAAACGAGTCGAGGGTTTTTATTCCGAGGTGAGGATCGCGCGGCAAGTTTCCCATCCCAACGTATGCAGGGTATACGACGTCAGCGAACTTGATGGTCACCATTTTCTCACCATGGAATACGTGGACGGGGAAGATCTGGCCGCGCTGCTCGGAAGGATTGGACAACTGCCCAAGGCCAAAGCGTTGGAGGTGGCCCACGAACTCTGCGCGGGCCTGGCGGCGGCACATGCCAAGAATGTCATCCACCGTGACCTTAAGCCCGCCAATGTGATGATTGATGGGCGCGGTCACGCGCGAATTGCAGACTTTGGACTGGCCGTCGGTTTGGGAGAATTTGGCGGCGGCGAAGTCGCGGGAACACCCGCCTACATGGCTCCGGAATTATTCGATGGCAAACGAGCCTCGGTGCAAAGCGATCTCTATGGACTGGGGCTGATTCTCTACGAAATACATACGGGCAAGCTGCCCTGGGAAGCTCGATCTGCGTCCGACTGGGGCCGACGGCATACTCAAGAGGAACCACTCTCACCTTCCTCGCTCGTTCCGGACATGGATGCGAATCTTGAAAAAATGATTCTTCGTTGTCTTGACAAGAATCCTGCTTCACGCCCGCGCTCTGCGATGCAGGTCGCGGCGGCCCTGCCTGGAAGCAGCCCTCTGGCTGCGGCGATTGCAGCCGGAGAAACACCTTCGCCAGAGATGGTGGCAGCGGCGGGCGAGGAAGGGTCGCTGCGTGCGGGGAAAGCGTGGGGTTTGCTGGCGGCTGTTGCCGCCGGGCTGGTGCTCGTCGTCTTTTTAACTCAGCACTCGATGCTGGCGAATCTATTGCCGCCAGGCAAGCCTCCGGAGGTGCTCAGCGAAGAAGCGCGCCAGATCGCCGCGAAGCTCGGCTACACCGATGCGCCGGCCGACAGCGCATACTGGTTTGACCTCGACCCCGGATACTACCGGTATTCTTCGCGGATCGCGGCCCCGCAACGCTATCATGACTTAAACAGTGAGTTCCCCTATCCTCAGGAGTTCTGGTATCGGCAGAGTCCGTATCCTCTGCGCACAGACTATCCCTATGCGGTCACGGCCACCAACCCCGCCCCTTTCTACTCCGGCGAATGGAGAATGGGCATGGACTCTGCGGGACGGCTCAACTACTTCGCGGCCATCGCCCTGCAAGAAAACAACGTAATTCACAGTGAGGGAGGTCTGGATTGGCAGCCCTTGTTTGCGGCCGCCGACTTGAACTTGCAGCAGAGTCACGAGGTCGACGCCAGCAGCCTGCCGGATGTTCCTTCAGACAAGAACTATGCCTGGGAGATTGCCGCACACGGCAAGACCTTGCGAATTCAAGGTGCCAGTTTTCGTAACAAGATTGTTTTTTTCCGGGTTGTGGCGCCATGGGCGCGCTCGGAGCGCGTGCGGCCGCTTCAAGCAGATTATGCTTCCCGGTTTGGTTTCGCCTTTTTCGTCGCTGTCGTGTTCGCCTTGCTGGCGATCTGTTTCCTGGTTGCGCGCAAAAACCTCAAACAGGGCCGAGGCGACCTCCAAGGAGCAATTCGTACCGCCGCCGTGATTTTCATTGTCCTCTTCTTGGGTCAGGCTCTGACCACGCACTACACCGGAGATGCTGATTGGATCTTTGTGTGGTTCCTTTTGTTTTCTGGCCTCGCGCTGACAAACGCAGTGCAATTCGCACTTCTCTATGTGGCCTTGGAGCCATATGTGCGCCGGACCTGGCCGGAAATACTTATTTCCTGGAGCCGGCTGGTTGCCGGTGGATGGAGGGACCCGCTTGTGGGCCGGGATGTTTTGATTGGTGTTTTGTTTGGCGTCGGGATGCTGATCGCCAACTTCACGCGCATCGCCCTTCCCGATTGGTTTCCGGTTGGGGTCGTCGCCGTCGGCTGGCAAGGCGGTCAAAGCTGGCGGGAAGCGCCGGTGTTCTTCGGTAACGTTGCGTCCAGTATTCTTGCGCTCATGTACGCCATCGGATCATTGGCGGTTGTTTTTGTTGTGGCAAAGATAACTCGCAGCAAAGCGGCGGCGTTGGCAGTCGCGGCGTTATTCTCCGTAGGGCCGAGTCTATTTGGAGAAAACATCTGGATTGAGGTGCTGGTTGCACTGGCCATAGCTATTCTCTGGCTGACTTGCATGATGCGCGTGGGACTACTCTCCATCTGCGTGGCTCTTTTCGTGGTTTATGTGATGAGCGATGGTCTAGCGACATTCGATTTGACCCGCTGGTATGCCTGGCGAGGAGCTGCTGAACTATTGATCGTTTTGGCAATCGCTCTCTACGGATTCACTGTCGCGCTGGCGCATAATCCTTTGCTTGGGACGGCCCTGCAGGATTGAGTTGTTCCTCGCCTCCTGACGCGGCACTGTTACCGGACTACCCACACAAAATTCTTGAGAAGTCATAGAATCCAGAGAATTCGCCCATTCAATCAGCGTAGGCACGATCTGGGCACAGCTCTCTTCAAGCCGAGGACCTGAACTAAAGTCCGGTGCCGGATCCGACACATTCGTCCCTTTGGAAAATCGATGCCGCCAGTGTCTGTGTGCAATGCTTAAGGCGCCGATTTTACCCAGGGGGAAACCATGAAATCGGGCTATCTCGAACAGCTAAAAGCCGATATCGCAGCACGTTTCGAACAGGATCTTCGCAAACCAAAGTCTAAACCAGCGGCGAAGCCAACTCTGGAAGAGGACACGGCGTTGGAACAGCAGAAACAGGATCATTTCGCGCGGCTCCTGATGGCGGAGGCGGTACGTCAGCTTAAATAGGCGTTGAGGACTATTCGCGTTTCGGATGCGGCATGGGTCGCGTTGGTCCTGCATGAAGTTTTTGTTGCAAGTGTTGCCCGCTGCGGATCAGACGTGCGCCCTCTCCAGACCAGTCCTCCACAAAACCCGATAATCACTGTTGTTGGTCGCTCTCGCGTCACTAATTTCTACAGTCATTTCTGAACGGAGCGCGAACCGCGCACGCATTCCCATCCCGCAGTGCTCAGCATTGATTTTCAGCGATTGTTTTTCTTGGGGGAGGGAACTGCTACTTCTTCGCGTTCAACTCGTCGCGGACCATCGCTTCCACGACCGGCTTCAATATTTCTCGCGTTACCGCCTGGAGCATTTCCGGGCTCATCTTCGAAAGCACCTTGGCCACCATGTCTTCCATGCTTCGTTCCGCCGCATGTTCGCTCGCGTGGGCTGGAGGAGCTTCTTGAATCGCGGTTTCCGTAACAATCTGCGCTTCTTCGCGAATCGCCTCTACGGTCGCTGCCGGAAGCGCTGCCTCTTCTACCTTCGCTTGCACGTCCTCGCTCAAGGCAGATGGAAGAGTATCCACTGTCGCCGCGGGATCTTCTTTCGCCGCAGCAGGCTCTTCATGGACCACAACTTCCGGCGCTTCGTGAACTGAACTTGCCGCCGGCGCATCCCACGTCGAGGCCAGCCGGTTTGCCTTCTGCACTTCCGTGTCCCAGGGGCTCGAAACCGCTGAAAACCACGCACTCTCCGCTGGCTTCACCCGCTCCTGTGCAATCTGTGGCACTGGCTTGGCCGGCTCTGCTTGAACCACCTCTGGCGCCTGTTCTTTCGGCGTTTCCGCTGCCGGCGCGGGCGGCTCCATTGTTGCCGCCTTCACACTGCTCTT
>DASSIO010000197.1:0-8479 GCA_035691825.1 Terriglobales bacterium
AGAGTGACCTCGTGGCCTTCGTGTCCTTTCACGGCATCAGGATTGTCGATGGACCAGCTCTTGCCATCCTTGTCGGTGAGGGACTTGCCATCATCGCTGATTTTGCCCATCAGATGGCTCTTTGAATGGGCCTTCTTGCCGGTTGTCGTTGTGCCCTGGGACATTGACCCTTGCTGAGCGTTCTCCTGCACCCCCGCCTGCTGATCCGCTGTACTCGACTTGTCTGTGCCCTGCGGTGATTGCTGTTGCGACGTGTTCTGCCCCAATGCAGTGAGGGACAGCCACAGTACCAGCGCAAATAGAGCTACTCCGAATTTTTTCATGTGAGTACCTCCGGGAAGGGCGCGGCACTATTCTAGTCCAATTCCGGCAGCATGGGTGGCAACTGACCTGCGCAACAGCGACCCTCCGGACCTCATCCAACATCCAATCGATCCAAGTCCAGCGCACTTGGCGCAGAACTCAATTCACTCTAGGAGAGAATCATGGCCGACATCGAGAGCGGAATCGACATACTGGAAGACCTGATCGAGACGTGCCGCGACGGCGAGAACGGATTCAAACAGGCAGCTGAAAAAGTCAATGACCCGGAGATCCGGGCCTTTTTCCTTGCCCAAAGCACCGAACGGGCGCGCTTCGCGCGGGAACTCGAAGCACAAGTACAGCGCTTTGGTGAAAACGAGCCCAAGCGGACGGGCAGCGCGGCAGGAGCAATACATCGCACGTGGATCGGCCTGAAAGAGGCGCTCGGCGCCGGCACAAAGTCCATACTTGAGTCAGCCGAAAAAGGCGAGGACAGCGCCCGAGATGCCTATGAGAAGGCCCTCACGGACGAGGATCTCCCTCCGAGTGCCCGGCCGATTGTGCAGAGGCAGGCCGAGAGCGTGCGGCTCGCTCACGATCGGGTGAGACATTTGAGGGATACTGCCAAAGCCGCTTAACCCCCATTTGCAAAAGGCCGCCTCACTTCGTGTGATGCCGCCTTTTCTATGCGGCTCCTTTGACGGGTTCGGCGAGCAACTCATCAATCTTGGCGAGAACGGTTGTCGGCTGAATCCCTTTCTCAAGAAAAGCGTCTACGTGAAGACGCGCGCCTTCAGGGACGTGCCTAACGCCGGAGAACATTAGGATGCAAACATCAGGTTTCATCCCCTTCATGCTTGCTGCCACTTCGGCACCATCAGCGTCGGGCATGCAGTAGTCGAGCAGAACCAGGTCTATCGCCTGAGTCGCAAAGAGCTGTAGCCCCTCTGTCGCGCTGAAGGCGGTTTCGACGCGATATCCGGCGCTTTGGAGGTACAGGCACCAACCCGCTGCCGCTTCTTTGTGGTCATCAATACAAAGAAGCGTCTTCGCTGCCCTATCCATACGGAATCTCAGATCCAGAGTACTACCTTCCGCCGGTTACCGAAACCGGACCAGAATTAAATTCCCTGGCCCCCCTTAGCGTCCATTTAGCGTCCATCCCGACGATAGAAGAAAAACTTTCTGTCCAGCTTAGCGTCCATTTAGCGTCCAGTTTGCGGAGTCCCATAGAGATTCGAGGGATCGAAACGTCCTAACGCGACAGGCCGTAACTACATGAACCACAACAAACTTGGACGCTAAATGCCGCGCAGCCACAAACTTGCCCAAAATCGCTGTAATAGAATTCGGCTTATAGGTCTGTGCCCGGTCCGTTGCTCTAGATGGTGCCATGAACTTGGTCGTGACATGTTGAGCAGAGGGTAATTAGGTTCTTCTCCACATCGTCTCCGGATTGGCTCCGCGGCTTTAGGTGATGCACCTGCAGGTTGACCCTCTTTCCACACACTTGGCACCCCCAGCCGTCGCGCCGCAGCACCTGCCGGCATAGTCGTGCGTAATCTTTCGGATCCAGCTGGATGCGCGGGCGCTTGAAAGGCAAGATAGTCATGCAATCCCCGTTCGTAGGCCGGTCAGGAATGTGTGTTTCTGCTCGCCCGGCAAGAATTTGTAGAGGCGTGCCACGGATTTGAGCAGGATATCCGGGTCACCCTGGTCAAGATGGGCCCCGGCCAAAAAGTCAGCGCAGATCATCTCGAGACAATAGCCGCGGGATTTATCCGATCCCAGCATCATCGCCGCGGTCTCAATCGCCTGCTCGATGACCGGGATCTGGCTCTTGTAGAGCTTGAAATAGATGATCTCGGTCGGCTCGGTCTCTTTGCCTGTGAGGTGCTTCTCGACCTCATGCTTGAACTGCTGCTGCGGCAGTTCTCGGGCTTTGTGCAACCAGATTGCACTTTCGAAGGCCTTTCCGTCCGAGCGGGCCACTTTGGTCAGTTCCGCCGCCTTGGCCCAGCCCACCTGCTTCAACTCTTTCCGGATCAGGGGCGGCAGGTGCTCGTGGATAGACATCAGGTAATAAGCCTTTCTCCGCGATTCCGGAAACCTCCGCTCCAGGAAGTCGTCAAAGGACTTCAGATTCTCCACCCGCCAGTACTGTCCCGCCCGCACCTCGCACAGATACCTGCCCAGCTCCACGAATTTGGTGTCCCGGTTGGCCTCGACTCGCCGTTCCCAGGCCAGAATCTCGTCAATCTTTGAAAGGACAAACATCGCCCGGCGTGGGTTCAGCTTAGGCAAAACGGGCGGCTGGTTAGTACGCAAGCTCATCAAACACACCAACGAGACTTCCTCCCGGCCGGCGGACCAGCTTGGCATCAGCAAGCTCTGGCTTTGCCAGGCACAGCCCCACATAGGCGCAGCTCAAACAGGGGTTCTGGGGAAAGCGGATGCCGGAGTGGGGCAGAAAGTGCCCGGAGTCGATCTGCTGAATGGTGTCCTCGAGCAAGGCGGCAAATTCCTGGCGTTGGGGGTCGGTGATCGTAGTACGGAGGTACTGGACCTCGACCACCCGTTTGCGCACGAAGACTACCTGGGCGACCTCGAAGATACCGGTTATCCACGAATAGCAGACGAGCTGTGGGTCAAGTGCCAGCAGACCGTCAGGCTCTTCCGGGTAGCGGGCGGAAGTGGTTTTCCACTCGATCAGGCACTCGGTCCCGTCCACCCGCCCGATGGCGTCGATATAGGCGACGAAGTCGCTTCCACCCGGGATCGGCCGGGTAAACTTGACATGCTGGTTGCGGCGGGGCCGAGGAATGCGAACCCGGTCCTCCTGGGCAAAGCGGTCGAGGAGCTGAAAGCCTTCCTGTAGCAGCCGGTCCCAGGTGCCATTACCCGAATAAACGAGATCGCCCTCACGAAAAGCTGACCATTCCGCGAAAAACGTAGCCGCTGCATCTTCCCGCCGAAAGTAGGCTGCGAGGGCCTTCTCAAACGCCCGCCCGAAGAGCATGCCGGCCCGGGAGTCCTTCTCTTGCCAGCCGTCCAGATACCGGTGGCGATAGCGCCGTGGACACGCCAAGTAATGACTGATCTGGGTGAAGCTGTAGACCATTACGCGACCTCCGAACTCGTCGCCGCGGCACTGGAGCCTGAGACCTCCTCCCACCTGGCCACCGGGGCAAAACCATCCAGATTGAGCAAGGAAGCGCCGTTCACGGTGGCATGCGTGATCTTGACCACACCGCTGAGGCCGATCAGGCGTTTCTCGTCCAATTCGTCGTGTCCGAGCAGCTCGGCGTCGTAGCCAAAATCGCGCAGGAACCAGCTGAGCTTCCAAAGGGCTTTCTCTGTGCAATAGATCCGCCCGGAGATGAGGCAGCCGGCAAACGGCTTGGGTTCGAGCACAGAGAACTGGACGCCGTAGAAGGGCTTCTGGGCATGCCAGCGGTACTGGGACCGGTGGACGCGAACAAGGTAAATGCCGTCTGGAACTTCCGCGGGCTGGGTGGCCTGGTGCAGGCCAGGGAAGCGCCGTTTCATGCAGCACCCTCCTTCTGCTCCAGGTAGCTGTTCAGCTGGCAAACCAGCGCGTTCTTGTCCTTGGTGGCCCAGTCGGCGATGTGCTCGATGAATTTTTCGACCTGCTCCCGACTGGCCTCTTTCAGGTTCTTTACCCCACAGAAGTCGACGGCGTAGGACTTGACGAGCACGGGATCAAGCTGCTGCTGGCGGATGAGCTGGCAGAGGCGGTCGCGCAGACGGTGCTGGCCGTTGGCGCCATTGGGGTTGACCGGCTGCGGGGGACGGTTGCGTTGGTTGCCATTGTCGTCCGAGGCCGGCCGGCCGGAAAAAGACCCGATCTCCTCCACCGAGCAGATGCCGATGCCATAGGCCTTGCGCAGGGCGCGGTTGACCGCCCGGGTCTCGGCCACGCGCATCTCCGCCCCGCGTACTAGGTCGGAGGTGTTGGAGGGATCGGCATCACCGTATCCAACGAACCCTTTGCAGCGCCGGGACTTAAATACGACAGCCCTGAATACCCAGCGGGAGCTGCTAGGCTCGCAAGATTTCGGGACCGATCGGACATGGATGCCGGCACAATGCCGCCGAGTCGCGAGCCTCAGTAACCCGGAATGAGTCACGTACCAGCGGTTCTCGATCAAAAGGAGATCGCCTGACGAGACGCAGAGTCGCAATTCGATCGATAGCCTTCCCAGAGCAATGGCCAGACTGGTGCCTTTCTGTACTCCCCATCGTGATTGCGCGTATTTCAGATTGTTGCGGTAGAGCGTGACAGAGGAAAACTGGCTCTCGCAGCTGCGTTTGCCTCTCATTCAAAAGCCTCCTGACCATTCTGTCATCCAATGTCATCCTAAGGATGACATAAAGAAACATTCTTGTCAACCATGTAACAAGGGGCTGAGTGCTAACATCACCGCGTGGCGAAAGAAACCAGACTGACCTTCCGAGTCACCTCACAACTCAAGCGGGAAATTGAGCGTATTGCGCAACGCGAGGCTAGGAGTGTGGCGCAAATCTGCGAAGCTTTCCTACGTGCAGGTCTCTCGGCATATCAAAAGGAAGGATCAAAATACGTTCACAATGCTCTGGAAGTATCCGCTCAGCAAAAATCCATCTAAATAGATTCCCCTAAAGGCCATGGCAGTATTTCCAGCACCACACTGCATTGCTTCACCCTGATCTCGGGGGGACGGCTGAGGCTTGCGCCCCAGTGCTTCTAGCCATCAGCCGCGAGTTGGGCAAATCCGTCGACTGGCTACTGACCGGCGAGGAAGGGAAGTAATCTCAAACGATACCCAGCGAACGCGATTTACTGGAACCCGGGCGATAGACCCTCCATCGGCGATGCACATTTACCCTGTGGATTAGGCGGTTGAGATGTGCGGAGGGATGCGATAACGTTCGGATACCGCGACTGGGTTCGGAGACTATATCCTTCATGCGCAATCGTCGGACGCGCCTATGTGAATTTCATCGGAAGACCAAGGCGAAGAGGGTGTGGTTCGCAGCTTGTCCGGCAATTACTCGAGGCGGGCCGCCCTAACGGCTTAGAGGCCTCTCTGGCTCACTATACGCAGATGCCCAACAGGTGGACTCATAGTATTCACCAGCCAGCAGAGGACCGACGCCACTACCATGCTACGGACCCGCTGTAAAGGTGCTTTTTTTGGTTAACACGTTACTTCAAGCGTCTTGCAACATTTCAGCACAGCGCTATCATCAACTCGAAAAACTCAAAGAACCAACATCCCGGTTTTTATTCCGATCCCACTGCATGCGTCGGGATGTCGCGTAGCAGAAGAGGGTGGATCAACGCGCCCTCAGGGAACAGCAGGTGGCGGTGAACTGCGACTGACGCTGTATCGGCCACGGGCCGAGCAGTGCAGGCTTCCCCTGTGGGGATCGGAGGGGACTCATGTCCGTTGCCGGGAAAGGTGGTCGGCCGCTGGGGCTACCGAAGACCGGCGGCCGCAAGAAGGGTACTCCCAACAAAGCCACAGCAGCCATCGCAGAGAAGCTTGATGGCTTGCGTTGTGACCCTATTGCGATAATCGTAGAAATTGCCCAGAACAAGGAGGAAGAAAGCACCATTCGCCTCCGGGCTGCGATCGAACTTTGCTCGTACGTGTATCCCAAGCGAGCGCCCATTACTGACCTCTCGCAAACTGATCGCAACCACACAATCAACATAAGTACGGAGGGAGCTCCGGTCGGCTCGAGCAGCCCGGAGAAGGGCGATGGCGAGAATTGAGCTGACACTTAGGGAACAACATATGGAGGTGTTTCGCTCCGAGAAACGCTTCATTGTTCTCGTAGGCGGCAGGAGGTGGGGAAAAACTACCCTGGCCCTGTGCTGGTTGATTCGCCACGCGTGCAGTAGCGAAAATCAGACCTGTTACTTTGTTGCGCCCACTTATAAGCAGGCAAAGCGTATTGCGTGGAGAAACCTCAAACGGCTCGTCGGTCCTGAGTTAATCCGAGCCAAGAGAGAAGATGAGCTCGAACTCGAGTTGGTGAACGGCTCCATCATTCAGCTACACGGGGCGGGTGACGCCGATGCCTTGCGAGGGGTAGGGTTGAACGCAATTGTTCTCGACGAATACGCCCAGATGGGTCCAGAGGTGTGGGAAGCGGTTGTGCGGCCCATGCTGTCCGACCACAAGGGCCGAGCCCTGTTCATCGGCACCCCTGCTGGGCACAACGCCTTTTACGACCTGTATGTCCGTGCGCAAGCAGGCGGAGACTGGGCTGGTTTTCATTATGCGACTCAGGAAGGCGGCTACGTCTCAAGCGAGGAACTGGCCGCGATCCGATGCGAGACAGACCCGCGCCTGTTTCGCCAGGAGTACGAGGCCTCGTTCGAGACGCCGCAAGGCCGCGTCTACTACAGCTTTTGCCGTGAATCGAACGTCAGCAATCTCGAGATCATTCCCGGTGCTGCGTTGCACATTGGCATGGATTTCAACGTCAATCCCATGACCGCGGTCGTTGCCCAGTGCGCTGGGGATCAATGCCACGTTATTGATGAGATCGTATTGCCGAATTCCAATACGCAAGAAATGATGCAGGAGATCAATCGCCGATATCCCAGTCGTAATGGCTACGTCCACCCTGATCCCAGTGGCAGCGCCCGGAAGACCAGTGCTCCCGTCGGGCAGAATGATTTTGCCTTGATACGGCAGGCAGGTTGGCGAGTGAACCCGCCGCCCTACGGCCCCGTGGTGGACCGCATCACGAATGTCAATGCCATGCTGTGCAACGCCAACGACCAACGCCGCCTGCTGATTGATCGGAAGTGCCAGCAACTGATCCGCGGCTTGGACACCCTGACCTATAAGAAAGGCACCAAAATTCCTGACAAATCTGGAGGGCAAGATCACATTACCGATGCCTTGGGCTATCTCGTCGTCGCTGCGTTTCCAATGGTTCGTTCGGCGCTGAAGGTCCAGGAGTCACCCTTTTGGTGAGTGCCACTGGAAAATGGCCGCTCGCGCTTGCAGCTGGGTTTGTATTCGTATCTACTTTAGATACTCAGTTGCGGATTTTGACACGGGATAACGGGGGCTAATGCAAGAATAAGCGCCGGCGAAACTGCTTTGTATTAGGTCGGCTAAACTGGCATTACGGAAACAGGAGGCTGAATGCCACCCACTCGCGCCAACGGCAAAATTTGCTATGTGGAGATTCCCGCAAGCGATATTGCGCGCTCTGTCGATTTCTACAAAGCTGTGTTTGACTGGAACGTTCGCAAACGTGGCGACGGCGCCACGGCATTCGACGATGGTGTGGGCGAGGTGAGCGGCGCTTGGGTGCTGGCACGTCCCAGTTCGGCGAAACCCGGCCTGCTGATTTACATCATGGTGGACAGCGTGGAGGAGACCATTAAGAAGGTCATCGCGAACGGCGGCACGATCGTGCAGCCACTGGGAGCGGACGCACCCGAAATTACCGCCCGTTTCGCCGACCCCGCCGGAAACGTGCTCGGGCTTTATCAGGAGCCCAACCAGGGTGGTTAATGTTGTTCAGGATCGCTAAAGCGATCTCATAAATCGGTTCTGAAAGAGGTTCAGCTGCGCCGTCCAGAACTGCGTGAGCAGCTTTAGCCCCAGAGGAAGCGTAATACTGCACGGCCGGGGACATAGGGCAGACGGTTCAAATTTGTTTTGAGCTCCCGCAGGTCGGCACCGAAGAAGCTCATTGTCCTGCCACTTGACGCAATTGCTCTGCCGCGGTCTCGGGCGTGATGTCGCGCTGAGGCATGGCCAGCAACTCGTATCCCACCAAAAACTTGCGCACGGTAGCTGAACGCAGCAGAGGCGGATAAAAATGCGCGTGCAGGTGCCACTCCTTGTGCGCCGCGCCGTTGGTTGGCCGCTGGTGGAAGCCCATCGAATACGGAAAGGGAGTGTTGAACAGCCGGTCATAGGCCTGCGTGAGCTGCTGCAGGGTCTCAGCCAGGGCCGTGCGTTCCGCGGCTGTGAGCTGATCCAAACCGGTCAGGTGCCGCCGGGGCAGCACCATGGTTTCAAACGGCCATACCGCCCAGAAGGGCACGAGCGCAATCATTTCCTTATTGTCCAGCACCAGGCGGGCCTTTTGCCCGTCCTCCAGCTGTAGGTAGTCGCAGAGCAGGCAGGAATGGTTC
>DASSIO010000198.1:0-2350 GCA_035691825.1 Terriglobales bacterium
ACCGCGCTGCGAAACGCTTCCGGAACTTTCTGCAGCGCGCCTTGCACCGCGTCTTGAATTTCGTGCGCGGCGAGCTGCTCGAAAGGCGTGCCGCCGTTGTCCGGAATCTCGAAGCGGGGCTGGCCTTCTTCCGGCTCCGCATCAATTGAAACATTTTTCTGCAGATGGCGCTTGAACCAGCGCTTCTGGTTGAGCGCTTCGCGAATAGCGATGCGATAGAGCCAGGTCTTCAAGGAACTGCCTTGGCGGAACTGGCGGATGCCGCGAAAAGCCTTCAAGAAAACTTCTTGTGTGCCGTCAGCGGCGTCCGAGGTATCGCCCAACATGCCGAGGATGAGGTTATACACCGGCGCGTGATAATGGGTGACGAGCCAGTCGAAGGCCGTCTCCGAGCCCGACTGGAGCTCGTGGACGAGTTCGGCTTCACCGCCGCCCCAACTAAGGGCACTAGCCCAATCGGACACTGCCGGCCTTTCCGACCCGAGCTAATCTTTAAAGGGGCCGGTCTAAAGACCGGCCACTACAAAGCCCGCACCGAATCATTGCGTCGGTGCGAAACTCAGGTCTCCCTACGTTACTAGGATCGACCGCCTGCCGGGCCGCGGCGATAACCCTTGCCGAACCCGCTGTCCGCTTTCCTTATTGTTAGACACCAAAGGAAGCGGCTTTGTTTCCTGGTACTTGGACCTACCAAGCCCGTACCTCGCCATTCTGTCACTGCGCGGCAACGTCCGCAATAGGACGGTGCGATTAGAGCCGTTTGAACGTCTGAACGTTGGAACGTTAAAACGTTGATGAGTCTCCCGAGTCGCGGCATTCTTCGCGGTTGAAAGCGAGTTCCAGAATGGGAAGAACAACCCCACACCCCGGCAGATTTCGTAAGAGTGGCAAATAAAGGACTTAGGTTCTACGTAACTTGGAAGAGTGTATGGAAGAATGGAGGGGACCAGAATAAGTGGCGAGTGGCGAGTGAAGAGTGGCGAGACAGAGCAACGCGCCCCACCCCCGGTGTTTTGTGCAAAGAGTGCGGAAGCGATTGATGAAAAAGGAGTTAAGCGTGTCTTCTGCTGCGAAAGAGTGCGCAACTGCATGAAAGTAAAGGGATTAGAGGAAAACAGTTCTCTTGGGGCGTTTAGGTGGGCCCTTCGAGGCTCAGGGTAAACGGGGCGGAGGGACATTGGTGGTTAGCCTGCAGTCGTGCCTAAGTGTCAGTACATATATATCATAAAATCAATAATCTGTCAATACCCTACGGCAGATTTATTTACTGTGGGATGCAGACGGGCTCGCGGGAAGTCATCAAGCCCCCAGTTGGGCTAGCACCTGGGATTGTGGAGGGCTGCCGGCGGCCTTTTTCTATGAAAAGGGGTGGCACACCAATTCTTCCAAGAGCGGCACCCCCAAGAGCAAGCATGCCAAGGGCGCTTAGCAAAGAGCACAGCCAAGGCTGTGCTACGAAAGCGAAGGAGCCGGCTGGAAGTCGGCAATGCAGAATACGAAATTGGAAGTTCGAAAATGGGAGGGGAGCATTGAGCTTGACGATAGAGAGCCAAGGGCATAGGCTTCGAAGCATTCCGAAGGCCCCCCAAGATTCTCGAAGGAAGGAGATTTTCCATGCGTCGAATTTTCATGGCAGCGGCAGCGGTGTTGCTTTGCGCAGCGACCGCAAGCGCCCAGACCAAGGTGAGTGGAACCGCGCAATGCGCCAAGCCCGATCCTGAGCACGTGCTTCCCGTAGGAGACCGGCCAAACCACAGCCTGGGTTTGGCGCAAATTAAATGCACCTACACGAAGCCCATGGAGATCGGAGGAGACAAATCCAAGGACGGCGTGAGCACGGAGACGTCTGACATCAGCGGCAACACGGCCCATCCTCACGGCTTTCACGTGATGACGATGGAGAGCGGCGACAAGGTTTTCTTCTCGTATCAGGGTACAGCAACGAGCAAGGACAATGCCCTGGTGGAGCTCAAGGGCACCTGGGCAATGAATGGCGGGAGCGGGAAGCTCAAAGGCATCAAAGGCAAGGGCACGGTCACTTGCACGCCCTCAGGCGACGGGCTCTCATGCGACGTGGAAGGCGAGTACGAACTGGCGAAATAGCAGAGCTGGCCTGACAGCAGAGACATCCTGAATTGCGTTCTGGGCCCGGTAGGCGAGGGGCGTCAGTCGTCAGTTGTGTCAGTCCTCAGTTGTCCGTCTTCAGTTGTCAGTTCATCTTGCGCGGAATTACGCCGCTAGGAGTCAGAAGAAAAGAACAATCGAGGACTGCACGGGGCGCTACTCCGTAGTAAAGTAACGCGGACACACGAAGCCGTGAGACACATGCGGGCCGCTAGCGGCCGTCGCG
>DASSIO010000199.1:0-96703 GCA_035691825.1 Terriglobales bacterium
GGACTGTACGGAATCGACGATGATGCTCGCTGCGCAGAGGCAATTCGAGCCGTGAAACTCGATCCCGATCTCACGCGCCCCGTTGGCCAATACTCCCAAGGCATGCGACAACGCATGTCGCTGGCCAGGGCCATCCTGCACGATCCGAAAATCTTGCTGCTGGATGAGCCCTTTTCCAATGTCGATATCGGCTCGGCGCGCGAGATGACGCACCTGCTCGGCTCTATGCGCGACGCAGGCAAAACTATTTTCGTGGTGACTCATCAGGCATCGTTGCTGGAGAGCACGGCCGATGAGTTTGTCTGGATGCAGGCTGGGCAGATCGTGCGCCGGACACGGGAGCTGAAAGTGGCGGAAGTTTTATGAGGTCACTGGCTTCCATCACGAAGTCCACCTTGGGCAAGGACCTGCGCCTCGAGTGGCGATCCAAAGATGCCATTAACTCCATGCTGTTCTTTGCTCTGCTGGTAGTCGTGATCTTCAGCTTTTCATTCAATCCCACAGCGGAGGAATCGCGCGAGATTGCCGGCGGCCTGGTCTGGGTGGCGTTTCTGTTCGCTGCAGTGGTCGCCCTGAATCAGACTTGGGCGCGCGAGCTGCGCAATCAGGTACTGGACGCTTATCGGGCCTCGCCCGCACCGGCTAATGCGCTTTTTTTGGCGAAGGCGGTCGGCAATTTTGTTTTCGTCAGTGTGCTGGAAGCGCTGATGACTCCTCTGTTCATCGTCTTCTACAACCTGCGGGCGCTGGGCCCCGGATGGCAACTCATTCCGGTTGCGGCCTTGGGAACATGGGCTCTGGTGGTTAATGGAACGTTTTTTGCCGCCATGTCGATTCGCACCCGCAGCCGCGAAATCATGCTGCCGCTGCTGCTGTTCCCGATTTCCATTCCGGCCCTGCTGGGTATGGTCGAGGCGACCTCATCCATCCTGACCGGCGAAGCCTCGGCGAAGTTCTGGATCGTGTTGCTCGCCGTCTACGATCTGGTGTTTACTACGGTGTGTCTGCTGCTGTTCGAAAACATTTTGCATGCGGAATAGTTTTATGAAGCGAGCCTTCCCCGTCCTCGGTCTACTCACGCTTGTTCTTCTCAGTTACGCGCTCTACGAAGCTCTGGTGGGCGCGCCTACGGAGCAAACGATGGGCGACGTGCAGCGCATCTTCTACTATCACGTGCCCTCGGCGTGGACGGCATTCCTGCTGTTTTTCATTAATTTCGGCGCCTCGGTCTGGTATCTGATCAAGCGCGACCTGAAGGCTGATGCGGTGGCGGTGGTGAGCGCAGAAGTGGGCGTTGTGTTCTGCAGCGTGGTTCTGGTGACAGGGCCGATCTGGGCAAGGCCGGTCTGGGGTATCTGGTGGACCTGGGATATGCGTCTCACTCTGACCCTAGTGCTTTGGTTGATCTACGTGAGCTATCTGGTGCTGCGCCGTTTTTCCAGCGGCAGCCAGACGCCCCTGGTTGCGGCCGTGCTGGCCGTCTTCGGAGCGCTCGATGTTCCGTTGGTCTATTTTTCCATCTGGTACTTCCGCACCCAGCACCCTTCACCCGTGATAGGCCGTGGCGGACAACTCGATCCGCGGATGCTGCACGTTCTGCTGATCAACTGGGCAGCTTTTCTCTGCTTCGCCTTCCTGGTGTGTTGGTCGCGCTATCGATTGGAGCGACTCAAACGTCACGTGGAAGAGACTCAAGCGTTGGAAGCGCTGCTTGAGCCGAGGAGCACGGTATGAACGCATATCTGCATGCCGCCTACGCGGCAACCTGGATCATCCACATCGTGTACCTCAGCTCGATTGCGGCGCGATACCGGCGATTGAAGCGCGACATCGAAGAGCTCAATCGGCGCAGCTAGCGACGCTGATCGCCGCCTCGGTGGGACACTCGGCTTTGATTCAACAATAACATTACGCTTGTTGACATTTTGTGTAAGCGAGCGTAGCGTTGCGCCTGCCTCGCGATTCTTCGCGGCGCCGCTCCCCGGCGGTAATTTTGAGTCTGGAGTTCCTAATGCGCAACTTCACGTTTGTCAGTAGTGTTTTGCTCTTGTCCGCGTCGTTGCTGGCGCAATCCTCGCCCCAGCAGGTCTCTGAGGTTCACCTTTTCACACCGAAACCAGGCATGACAACTCAGTGGGAAGCCGGGCGCAAGCAACATTCCGCCTTTCACGTTGCCCAAAAAGACACCTGGAACGTCCTGGTTTGGCAGATTCTCACGGGCGAACGCACAGGCGACTATATCGCAGCGTCTCCGGGTCTTAAGTGGAAGGATTTGGATGACCGCGAGGCCTTCAACAAGAAGGATCTGCCCGACGTAGCGAAAAACATGCAGCCCTACACTGCCAGCACCTCGACAGCTTACTACGTTTATCGCGACGATCTAAGCTTAACCAAGCCTCCGGCCACGCCGGCCAAGATGCGCACCACCACCGCGTATACGCTTATTCCCGAGCACACCAACGACTTCATCGATGCGGTCAAGAAGATCAATGAAGCCATTCAGAAAACCAATTACCCGGTGAAACCATCGCGCTGGTACATGCTGGCTAACGGCGGCTCAGCGCCAACTTTCGTGCTGGTCAGCGATCGCGCGTCCTGGGCCGACATGGAGCCGCCCGAGAAGAAATTGGACGACATGCTGAAAGAGGCCTACGGGGATTCCGGACCGCAGGTACTCGATCAGCTGCGCAAAAGCTGCCGAAGCATTGTCAGCGAGATGTCGTTGTTCCGTCCGGATCTAAGCTATATACCAAAATAGGCTGCGGTACTGTGCGGGCTGTTAGTTCGACAATGGGGGACGGCTTCCTGCCGTCCTCTTTGTTTTATCGGCTTGGCAGCAAGCATCGCGATTTCAAAAAGTGGCTTCCCTTTCTAAGCTCTGGAATCGATGGCGTGTCCGCCGGACCACGGTGTGCGGCGTTTTCGGTACGTCTAAGTGCTTCCAACCGCTAGATCAGCGATAACTTTGCAGAACTCCGGCGGCCCGGTTCAACGCCGCTGCGAGGGCGGCGATTTGCTGTTGCGTGCGCTCCAGGTCGCCCTTGTCGATGGCTTCATTCACTCCTGGGATTACAACCGCTGCGTAACCAGTGTAAACGCCGGGAGCATAGATGGCATGACGAAACCAGGAACGATTCGGCAGACCTTCCGGAAGCAGCAGCGCACGCTCCGTCGCGCGCAGCGTTCGATTCAGGTTTTCGAACCCAGTGCTGGCCTCTTTTTGCTTTTTGGCAATTGCGGCCCCAGCCTCGGTGAAACGCTTTGCAGCCTCGGTTACCGCGGCAAAATCCGGAGCCTTGCCCGCAAACTTTACACTCGCCTTTTTCTTGGCTCCATCCATATAGGCTGATATTTCTTTGCCGTATTCCTCGTAGTCATAAGGCAAAACATCGGCGTCGGCCATGCGCAGCATTTCCAGACCATAGAAGCGCGCCATCTGCTGCTCGTAGACGAAGGTCGGATCGGCAAATTTTGTGAACCAGTTGTAGTTGTCAAAGGCGGAGTGATAGACGCCGTAGGGTCCAGTGGAACCGATGTCGGTTGAGGGCACGCCCAAACGCTGCAGAAACACGGTGTAATCGGACCCGCTGCCGAGATCGCCGACGGGCACATCCTGGCTCACTTGCGCGACGGGCATTCTGCTGGTGTCGCCGGTCGCCTCGGGCGTACCCGGCTGCTTCTTCGGCTCAGTCGCTTTCATCCATTGGTCGTAGAGCGATCCACCCTTCGGACTTGGCACAACTTTGGAGATGTCCCGGAGGAACTGCTTGAGGCTGGGCACGGAAGACGCACCGAACTTGGGCCCAGACACGGCAACGTCAACGTTGAAATAAGCGTCTGCGTTGGCAAGCTCGGCGGCGTGCTGCTCGCCCCATTCGGTGGAGCCGATGAGGCCCTCCTCCTCGGCATCCCAGCTGCCGATCACGATGGTACGTTTTGGTTTCCAGCCGGATTTCAGCAGCTCACCGAGACCATGGACAGCTTCCAGCATCGCGGTGGTACCGCTGTTGGGGTCGACCGCGCCGTAGACCCATGCATCGCGGTGATTGCCGGCCACCACCGACTCTTCGGGAAATTCGCTCCCGCGTATCCGGCCGATCACGTCCCAAATCGTTCGAAATTGATAATCCTGCCGCAGGTGCATTTTCACCCGCGCCGGCCCGGGGCCCACATGGTAAGTAAACGGGAGGGCGCCCTGCCACTCGCGCGGCGATTCCGGACCGCCAAGGTTCTCCAGGATTGGCCACGCATCGTGATACGACAGCGGCGTAGTAGGAATCTTGGGGAGCTGTGTGCTTTGTTGGGGCGGCGTACGTTTATCTTCCGGCAACGTGGGCACCGAAGCTATGCCCGGAGTGGTCGGATCGCCGGGAAATTCAAACATGTAGCCAATTGACCCGCGCTGCACTCCGGTATCCGGACGCCATGGACCTTTGGGATACTTATCGCCTTTTTTCCAACCGTCGTCGGCGGGATCGGAATAGATGATGACCCCGGCTGCTCCCCGTTCCTGAGCTACAAACGCCTTCACACCTCGAAAATTTTCACCGTAGCGAACCAGCACGATCTTGCCGCGCACGTCGATATTCATCTCATGCAATTTGTCGAAATCGGAGGGAGAACCGTAATTTGCGTACACCACGTCGGCTTCGACATCGCCGGAAGGCGACATGCCGTTAACCGGGGTCACTACACGGGCATCGTCCTGGAAGGGATCGCCCTCGACATGTTCCCGGGTAGGCCCATGCATCTGGACACCAGCGGGCGCTGTCAGATCAACGCTGATTTCTTTGGGGTAATTAATCCAAACCCGGTACTCGACAATTTCGGTGTCCAATCCCGCTTCGCGGAATTTCCCGGCGACGTAGTCTGCGGTTGCTTTATCTTCCGGTGACCCGGCTATATGGGGCGCGCGGGTCAGAGTCTTTAGATGCGCTTCGGCTAATTTCGCGTCCGGTACCGCAAGAAAGCGGGTCTCAATGCTCTCCTCCAATCCGGGATTGCGAAAACCGGAGATGGCCCTGTTTCCGGAATCGTTCTTGGATTGCGAAAAGACTCCAATTTGGAAGCTGCAAACGAGAAGGACAAAGAGCAGGCACACTCCCGTACGTGTCTTCATGGTGGTTGAATATTCATACCAGAAACACCGCGTCGACACTATCGGATGCGAGTGAAACCAGGATTTGGATCCCTGCTGGAGGCGTTAAAGACAGTCAGGCCGCGTCGTCGTCGATCTTGATGCGCAGCGATTTCAGAAACTTCAAATCCTGGTCGCTCACTTTTAGCTCTGGATTTGTGCTCAGAGTGCTGACCAGCGAAGCCTTGTCGGAAGTCTTCTCGCTTTGCTTGCTGAATCCGATCGTGGCCTCCAGTACCAGGAAAATGTCGTAACCGCCCTCTTTAATTCGCGACACGACATCGGCGATCTGATCGGAGTCGGCCAGTGATTCGTTAATGGCCTCTCCCAGTTCTTTCATCAGTTTCTTGAGTTCCTGGTCCACGGTACCCCCGGCGAGCAGCAAGCTCCTCTTCTACACCCTTTGGATGTGGCGGAACGAAACAAGGTTTCGTTGCCCCATATTCTGGGGGCCATTGTACCCTCCGGGACTGCTAAAATGCATCGAGAATGACAGTATCTGCGGTCAGGAAGGCAGGTATCGCGGCCCGAGTTGCCGGTCGCATCGCCGCCAGGCAAGCGGCTGAGAGCCGGTCGCTGGTTGCCTTATGGCGCGGTGTCCGCGTTACCGCGACGAGTTTTGGCCGCGTGCTGGGGACTTTGTGGCTGGAAGTTACCGGTTTCGTGTTCCTTTTCCTCTCCGTGGTCGGGGGCCTGGCTCTCAGCCGCGAATACACGAAGTACGTTGCCGGAAAGACAAGCTCCCTAAGAGTGGTCTTAGCCGTATGTTTCACAGTCACTTTCGCCTGGTTTGGTCTGAGTTCGTTCTGGCGCGCGCGGAAAAGAAGTTAGCGGCTTTCGCTGGATTGATGCTCGCGCCGGTTGCTGAGGGCTGGATGGGTCTATGAGCGAGACCAGAGTGCAGGGTGAGCCAGGTTCATCGCAGAAATCATCTACCAATGCGGCCGACGAACAGCTGACCTCGTCCCACATCCCCGTACGGCCTTTGTACACTCCGGCCGACCTGGAAGATTCCACCTACGAACGACAGGTGGGATACCCCGGTGAGTTTCCCTTCACGCGCGGCGTGCAACCCACCATGTACCGCGGCCGCCTCTGGACGATGCGGCAATACGCAGGCATGGGCGATGCCGAGGAGTCGAATAAACGCTACAAGTACCTGCTTGCCAACGGCACCACCGGCCTCTCGGTGGCTTTTGATCTGCCGACGCAGATTGGCATGGATTCTGACCACCCCATGTCCCTGGGAGAAGTCGGCCGGGTCGGCGTCGCCATCGACTCCATCGAGGACATGGAACGCCTATTCGACGGAATCGACCTGACGAAGATCTCCACGTCGATGACCATCAATGCAACCGCTTCGATTCTGCTTGCGCTATACGTTGCTGTCGCAAAGCGCAAAGGGGCGGACATCCGGAAATTGTCCGGAACAGTTCAGAACGATGTTCTTAAAGAGTACATCGCACGAGGGACTTACATCTATCCGCCGCAGCAGGCCATGCGCATCATCACCGACATGTTCGGCTGGGCAAACGAGAACGTTCCTGAATGGAACACGATCTCCATCTCCGGATATCACATGCGCGAAGCCGGCTGCACTGCCGTTCAGGAGGTGGCCTTCACGCTAGGCAACGGCATTGCTTATGTACAGGCCGCGATCGACGCCGGGCTGGACATCGACCGCTTTGCGCCCCGGATTTCTTTTTTCTTCAACGCGCACAGCAATTTCCTGGAAGAGGTCGCAAAGTTCCGCGCCGCACGCCGAACCTGGGCGGGCATTATGCGCGACCGCTTCAAAGCCCGTAACCCGCGTTCCTGGATGCTGCGCTTCCATACTCAAACAGCAGGGTCCACGCTGACGGCTCAGCAGCCTGAAAACAACATTGTGCGCACGGCGCTGCAGGCACTGTCGGCGGTGCTGGGCGGCACCCAGTCGCTGCACACCAACTCGTACGATGAAGCTTTGGCGCTTCCAACCGAACATGCGGCGCGGATCGCGCTACGGACGCAGCAGATCATCGGCTACGAATCGGGTACGCCGCAGACCGTTGATCCTCTCGCCGGCTCGTACTACATCGAATCGCTGACGAATGAGATTGAAACCCGCGCTCTGGATTATCTCGACAAGGTCGATGCCATGGGCGGTATGTTGCGTGCTATCGAGCGCGGCTACGTTCAGCAGGAAGTCCAGAACGCGGCCTACGAAGCGCAGAAGAGAATCGATCATCTCGAGGCCGTGGTGGTCGGGGTAAACCGCTTTACGGTCGAGCAGGAACACTCGGTTCCTTTGCAGCGTATCGATCCGGCGCTTGAGCTTAAGCAAGTGGAGCGAGTGCGATCGCTGAGAGAGCGTCGAGATAAGCAGACCTGGGCAGCGGCATTGCGGCAAGTAGAAGAGGCGGCCCGCTCAGGCGAAAATCTGATGCCGCGGATTGTCGCTGCGGTCGAAGCCTATGCGACGGTTGGAGAAATTTCCGACGCCCTAAGGAAAGTGTTTGGGGAATACAAGGAAACCGTGGTGATCTGAGCGGCTAATCAGTCCGCGAGTTGGTAGTCGCACGCCTGGCGGCAGGCCTCGCAGTAATAGAGACCGTCGTGGCACAGACGGATGTCGACCTGGCCCTGGCACAGAACACAATATTTGTCGCACTCGCAACGCCGTTCCGGCATTTCGCACTGCGCACAGACCACCTTGTTCTTCGTCGCCATACCCTGACTTTAGCCTGCGGCGCTCGGCCGCAAAACGTTCCTATAGTAACCAGCCGTTGCGCTATGCGCGGCCGGCGAAAGCCGTTTGACCCACTGAAAAAGCGCGTGATAGCTTAATTGGTCTCACCAATTCAGCAGCCCAGCCACTGCTTGTGCGAGGCTTTCTTGTCCGCTGTGGAAGTGCCGACCATCCGCAAAACGGGATTGAATGCGGTCCATCGCCATATGGGGGCCAAGATGGTGGATTTCAATGGCTGGGACATGCCCGTTGAATATCCATCCAGTGGCGGCATCATTGCCGAACATAACGCGGTGCGGACCGGAGTCGGCATTTTCGATGTCAGCCACATGGGCGACATTCGCCTGGTCGGTCCGGAAGCTTTGTTCGCCGTTCAGCACATCACGATGAATGACGCATCACGGCTGGCCATCGGACAGGCTCAATATTCGGCAATGCTGTATCCGCAAGGGACGTTTGTGGATGATGTGATCGTTCACCGGCTTGCCGAGTTCGACTACCTGATTGTGATCAATGCCGGCACCCGCGAAAAGGACTTCAACTGGGTGCGAGACCATACTCAGAAATTTGATTGTTTTGTCGAAAACGTTAGCGACGACTTCACGCAGATCGCGATTCAGGGGCCAAAGGGAATCAGTCTCCTGCAGAAACTGACCGATGCCGATCTGCCTGCGGTGAAATTTTACTGGGTAACGCACGGCACGGTTTGCGGGCTTTCAAACACCTTGATCGCACGCACCGGGTATACGGGAGAAGACGGCTTCGAAATCTATATTCCCGCGGACGAGAGCACCAGCGCCATGGTCTGGAATAAGGTTTTGGGGGCGGGTAAAGAGTTTGGCGTAGTCGCCTGCGGTCTGGGTGCCCGCAACACTCTGCGCTTGGAAGCCAAACTGCCTCTTTACGGCCACGAGATATCCGACACGATTAATGTTTGGGAAGCGGGGCTGGACCGTTTTTGCAAGCTCGAGAAGGCGGACTTTATCGGGCGCGGCGCCCTGGAAGAAGCTAAGGCCGAAGGCACCCAGCGCACTCTAGTAGGACTGGAGATGATCGAGCGCGGCATCGCCCGTGACGGCTACAAAGTGCTGGACAACTCCGGACCCGAGATCGGATATGTAACCAGCGGGTCTTACGCTCCCTTTCTCAAAAAGAATATCGCTCTGGCGTATGTTCCGCCGTCATTTTCGGAGATAGGTACAGAATTGCAGGTTGAGATCCGTGGACAAGGCGTCAAGGCTCGAGTCGTACCGACTCCCTTTTACAAGCGGCCGAAGAGAGCTTAACCACAACGGGCACGAAGGAAAAACAGATTGCTAGAAGCTAGCAGCTAGGAGCTCAGAGCCAACATGGCCTATCCTGCGCAGTTCAAATACACCAAAGAGCACGAGTGGATTAAAGCGGACGGCAACACCGCGAGCATTGGCATCACCGATTACGCGCAGCAATCGCTGGGGGACATTGTCTTTGTCGAACTACCGAAGCCCGGGTCGGAGATCACAGCGGGAAAGAGTTTCGGCAGCGTAGAGTCGGTGAAGGCGGTGTCCGATCTGTACGCTCCCGCCTCGGGAACGGTGACGGAAGTAAACTCAGAGCTCGCTACAGCTCCCGAAAAGATCAACAAAGAGGCAAATGGTTGCTGGATGATCAAGATCAGCCTGAAGAACCCGGGGGAACTGAGTTCCCTGATGTCGGCGAGCGACTACGAGAAGTTCATAGCAGAAGAAGCCGGACACTAATGTTGATCCATTGCTCCGAGGTCCGAACTGCGTCGGCTCACATCAAATAAATATGCGCTACTTACCGAAGTCCTCCGCGGACCGCGAGGCCATGCTGAAGAGCCTCGGGGCCCGTTCCATTGACGATCTCTTCGCACCCATTCCGCCGGAATACCGCTTGCGCCGCGATCTTAAAGTGCCGCCGCAAATGGCGGAATCAGAAATTGTCGATTGGTTTCGCGAGCGGTCCCGGGAGAACGGCGACGACTACACCAGTTTTCTCGGAGCAGGCGCGTACTATCATTACCGCCCGGTCATCATCGATTCCCTCATTTCCCGGGGCGAATTTCTCACTGCCTACACGCCCTATCAGGCCGAAGTTTCCCAAGGAACGTTGCAGTCGATTTTTGAATTTCAAACCATGATTTGCGAGTTGACCGGGATGGAAGTGGCAAACGCCTCCATGTATGACGGCTCGACCGCATCCACCGAAGCGGTGTTGATGGCGGTGCGGCTCACCGGCCGACGCGGAGTTACGGTTGCGCGCAGCTTACATCCGGAATACCGCGAAGTTCTGGCTACGTACGCGCATCATCAGGCGCTACCGATCACCACCATTGGCTACGACCAGAGCGGACGTGTCGATCTCAGCCAGCTCGAGCGCTCAATCTCTAAGGACACAGCCTGCGTCCTTGTACAATCACCCAATTTTTTCGGTTGCATTGAAGATGCGGGTGCGGTTGCCGACCTCGCCCACAAGCAAGGTGCGCTTCTGGTCATTGCGATTTCTGAGGCGGTGTCTCTTGGAATTGTCGAGCCTCCCAGAAAAGCCGACATTGTGGCCATGGAGTCGCAGTCCTTCGGAGTGCCTCTCGGCTTCGGCGGTCCCTATTGTGGCGTGATCGCCACCCGCGAGCAGTATGTGCGGCAAATGCCCGGCCGCCTCGTTGGGCAGACCGTCGACAAGAGCGGCAAACGAGGTTTCGTTCTTACGCTGGCAACCCGCGAACAACACATCCGCCGTGAAAAGGCCACCTCGAACATCTGCACCAACCAGGCTCTGGTCGCGCTCATGGCCAACATCTTCATGACGGTGTATGGAAAAACAGGTTTGCGCGAACTGGCGCGACAAAATCTCGCGAAAACCGCATACGCGCTAAACCAATTCAGCAAACACGCTAGTGTTTTGTTCCCAAGCTCGCCTCGGTTCAACGAATTTGTGGTCCAGACCAAGGAAGACCCTTACGTAATTAACAGCCGCTTGCTGGGGCATAAGGTGGTCGGCGGATTTCCGCTGAAGAAATTCTATCCAGAGTTGGGGAATGCAGGTTTGTGGTGCTGCACGGAGATGATTGAGCGCAGCGCAATCGATACCGCTGCAGGCATCTTGGCTGAAAGTGAAGCGGGCGAACCGGCTGACGAGGCGGAAGAGGTAGTTCGATGAAAAAGATGACGCGCAAAGCCACTCGCCACATCAGCCAGAACGAAGGGCTGATTTTTGAAAAGTCGTCTCCGGGGAAAGCTGCCTGGAAGCTGCCGCCGCTGGATGTGCCTGAGGTAGACAGCGGCAAGCTGCTCGGCCCCTCCGAACGCAAGGATCTGGGGAATATGCCCGAAGTCAGCGAAATAGAGATCATCCGCCACTTCACCCGGCTTTCCACCTGGAATTACGCCATTGATCTCGGCATGTATCCGCTGGGATCGTGCACCATGAAGTACAACCCGCGCGTGAATGAAGTCGTAACCCGCATGGAGGGTTTGGCGGACGGACATCCTTATCAGCCCGAGAAAATTTCCCAGGGCGCACTCCGCATCATGAAAACTTTGAGCGAATGCCTGATCGAGATCACCGGCATGGATGCGATCACGCTGCAGCCCGCAGCAGGCGCGCACGGTGAACTCACGGGACTGCTGATGGTGCGCGCCTATTTGGAATCGAAAGGTAATCCGCGTAAGAAAATTCTGATTCCTGATTCGGCCCACGGTACAAACCCGGCGACTGCGGCGACGGTCGGCTATGCGGTGGAGAATTTGAAGTCAAACGCCGCCGGCATGGTTGACGTTGCGGCACTCACCGCCCAGATGAACGAAGACGTTGCCGCGCTCATGCTCACGAACCCGAATACTCTGGGCGTATTCGAGCAGGAAATTCACACGATTGCCGACATCCTGCATGACAAAGGCGGGCTGTTGTACATGGACGGCGCCAACATGAACGCGCTGGTCGGGAAGGTGCGTCCCGGAGATTTTGGCGTCGATGTCATGCACCTGAACTTGCACAAGACTTTCTCAACCCCACACGGCGGCGGTGGTCCTGGTTCAGGGCCGGTTGCGGTCAGACAAATTCTGGAACCGTTCTTGCCCAAGCCGGTCATCGTGCAAAAGGCGGATGGCATTTTGGGCTTCGACTACGACAGGACAAAGTCCGTAGGCCGGGTTCGCGCGTTCTACGGTAATTTTGGGATGTTCACGCGGGCTCTGGCGTACATCATGGCCAACGGGCCGGATGGACTGCGTCAAACGACTGAAGATGCAGTATTGAACGCCAACTATATCCGCAAGGGATTGCAAGGAGCTTACGACCTGCCTTATCCCACCCCGAGCATGCATGAGGTCGTGTTCAGCGACAAGCTGCAAGCAAAAAAAGGCGTGCGCACGATGGACATTGCCAAGCGCCTCATCGATTACGGTTTCCACCCCTATACGACAGCTTTTCCGTTGATCGTGCCCGGCGCACTCATGATCGAGCCGACGGAAAGCGAGTCGAAGGAAGAACTGGACCTATTCATCGAGGCGATGCGCTCAATCGCAGAAGAAATTGATGAAGATCCTCAGATCGCGCTGAACGCCCCACACTCAACCCGCGTGTCCCGCCTGGATGAGGTCGCCGCCGCGCGGAAACCTATACTGCGCTGGAAAAAATAGATTTCACCACAAAGGACACAAAGGAACTGCGGCACCCCCATCCAAGAATCCTTTGTGCGACCTTCGCGTCCTTCGTGGTGATTCTTAGCTTTTCCTGGAAGTGACCGCGAAGAATGCGGCAGCCTCCTGCTCCACGTTCCTACTGCCGCACTTGGGACACTTGACTTCCTGGTGATCGTGCTCGTCTAAACTCAGCACAGTCTCGAATTCCTTGTGGCAATCATTGCAGAGATACTCGTATACGGGCATGAGGGACCTCCCGCTGGAAGCTTCTAGCGAAATTCTACGCTTCCTGCGGGAGACCAGAGCTGTGAATTTTTGCCGAACTGGGAAGCTACTACTTCTTTTCGGAGAACTCTACCTTGGCGCGAGTGTCAGCCCAATCCATCCGCATGGCGCAGCTGCCACCCATTTGATCGAAGTCGATCGTGAAGTTCTCAACCGGTGAAGGAGTCTTCGAAACGTTCATGTCGACTCGCGCGAGTTCGTCCGATTCGTACTTGTATGGAATTCCCCATTCGCCGGTTTTCTTGTTGATGATGAGCGTCCACTTGTCGGCATTGGGGATGGTGAAAATGGTGTAGCTGCCGGCAGGTACATCTTTCCCCTGCACGGTCAAATCGGCGTCCGTGACAAAGGCTGTTGCTTCATTCGCTCCGGTACGCCACACGCTTCCATACGGAACCAGCGCGCCTTCATCTTTGCTTCCGAAGATCTTTCGCCCCTTCGCTCTTGGGCTGGAATAATCCACCTTGATGGTCTTGCCGTCGGGAAACTTGCATTCGGCATGCGCGGCCGGACTGGGGCGCTTGCTCTTGTCCTGCTGCGCGGCAGAGAGGATGGTCATTGCAAGAAGAAAGGCGGTGAGAACTGCAACGTGCTTCTTCATGGCGGCTCCTTGATAGCTATTAGCACTCAGCACTCGGCATTCGCCTAATCGGCTCGGCTGAGCGCAAGCATCTTAGACTATCCGCACTTGGGCTCGGTTAGCAATTATCCGTCCTCGCAAGACGCGCTGTGCTGAATGCCCGAGACCGTTTCGTTAGAATTGATGCATGTCCGTCTACGAGGATAAGCAACAAGAGCTGGAACGCTACGAATTCATGATGGGCGTGCCCCGCGGCCGATTGGCCGTCACCATGGATCTGGTCACGGATGCTATGGCCTTAGTAGGCCAGCATGGCGTCTACTGCCAAAGCCAGCGCTGGCCGGGTAAACCCGTCATGGATATTCAGCTCATCATGAAGAATCTCACCGACGCCAAAGAACTCATGCAGAGCGTCATGGAAGAGCTGAAAAATCGCTGACTTGAGTTGCCTTGCGTTAGGCAGCTTCTGACTGTCGAGGAACCCTGATTAAACACAACTCTGTCCTCCCGAGCGGAGCAAAATTGCCGGCTTCCCTGCAATTCTGCAAAGTCGAGGGCCCTGTGTGTCGCTCCGGCGATGGTTAATCAGAGCTGCCTATGCGAGCAAGTACTTGCCGGCTTCGATCACCCGCTGAGCAATCTTCTGCCGTGCCTCGATTGTATTAAACGGCTCGTATTTGGCGAGCCGGCGCAGGATGGCCATCTGTGTGCGCAGCATGTCTCCATCAGCCACGGCCGCGATCACCTTGCGCGCAGCTGCTTCAATCTTCTCCATCGCTTGCGATAAGTACACGCGGGTCATGGCTATCGCCAAACTGGCATCGCCCTTGCCCGCCGTGAGTTTTTCCGTTCGCAGAACAGCCGATTCCATGGCATAGGTTTCCATGACCATGTCGGCAATAGCTCCCATGACCTCCTGCTGATCCTGGATCGCCTGCATGTACTTCTGCGTGGCCGCTCCTGCAACGAAGAGCCCC
Organism: Terriglobales bacterium; assembly: GCA_035691825.1. Lineage (GTDB taxonomy): Bacteria > Acidobacteriota > Terriglobia > Terriglobales > Acidobacteriaceae > Gp1-AA122. Next base: position 14,354 of record DASSIO010000199.1, read on the forward strand.
AGCTTCTTTGCATTGGCGACCAGCTTGCGTTCTTCGCCGAGCGGACCTTCGACCTCTTCGCCCATGCTGGGCCCGGAAAGAACTTCATCCATGAGCTTCTTAATTGCCGGCATGAGCGGCAGCTGTCCGCTCATCGCCCGCTTCAAGAGGAAGCCGGTGATGATGAGGCGATTGATCTCATTCGTGCCTTCGAAAATACGGTTGATGCGGGCGTCACGATAGGCTCGCTCCGCCGGATATTCTTCGACAAATCCATACCCGCCGTAGATCTGGACGGATTCGTCCACCACGTAGCTGACCATCTCCGAGCCCCACACTTTGATGATCGAGCATTCGACCGCGTATTCTTCAATGGCTTTGCGGACCTGCTGCATGGAGTCGCTTGCGGATTTATCGATTTCCGACAAGGCAACATCCATCATGCCTACGGTTCGGTAGACCATCGACTCGCCAACAAAAATCCCGACTGCCGTGTTAGCCAACTTCTCGCGCACCAGGCCGAAGTCGGCGATCACCTTGCCAAAGGCTTTCCGTTGTTTGGCATAGCCGATGGCGTTCTCGATTGACACTCGAGCCCCGCCCACGCACATGGCACCCAGCTTGAATCGGCCCACGTTCAGGATGTTGAAAGCGATTACGTGGCCTTTGCCGATTTCGCCCAGTACGTTTTCCACGGGAACTTTGCAATCGTTGAGGATGATGGGACAAGTGGAGGAACCGCGAATACCCATCTTGTGTTCCTCGGCGCCCACGGAGAAGCCGGGAAACGTTTTCTCCACCAAGAACGCGCTGAATTTCTCTCCCCCAATCTTCGCGAACACCGTAAACAGGTCGGCGAAACCGGCGTTGGTGATCCACATCTTCTCGCCGTTCAGGACATAGTGCTTGCCGTCAGGCGCAAGATCGGCGCGTGCCCGGATATTCATAGCGTCTGACCCGGAGGAAGCTTCCGATAAGGCATAAGCGCCAACGATTTCGCCGGTGGCCAGCCGCGGGAGATATTTTTTCTTTTGCTCTTCGGTTCCAAAGTAAATGATGGGCAGCGTGCCAATGCCGGTGTGGCCGCCCCACGTCGTAGCAAAGCCGGCATACTTGGCGATGTGATCGCCGATGATCGCCGAAGTGACCTTGTCCATCTCCATGCCGCCGTAGGCTTCGGGAATGTCGACGGCGCTGAGGCCCAGTTCGCCGGCTTTTTTGAGCAGGTCGCGGGTAACAGAGAAATCCTTGTGCTCGATTTTTTCGATATTAGGAATGATTTCGTTGAGCGCAAAATCGTCCGCTGTCTGCGCAATCAGTTGATGTTGTTCGGTGAAATCTTCCGGGGTAAAGATCTCATCGCTGCTGCGTTCCTCCAAAAGGAAACTCCCCCCGGATATCTTTGCCTTGGGAACTGCTTGCGTCGTTGCCATAGAACCCCCTTTCACCACAAAGGACACGAAGGCACACAAAGGGCTTCTACCGCCAATTTGTGCCACTCACAAAGCGTTTGATGCCATCTTTGAGATGAATAACGTTGAAGTTTATAAGCAGCCCGATTGATTTGCCACTGAGTTTCAAATACGAAAGGACTTGCGCATGGTGAATCGGCGCCATAGCGTCGATGGATTTCAGTTCAGCGACTACAAGGCCTTCAACACGCAGATCGATGCGATAGCCGACATCGAGTTTGACCCCGTCGTAGACCACCGGCAAGGGCACCTGCGCTTGCGAGTGGATGCCTGCCTTCGATAGTTCCTGTTGCAAACAAGCTTGATAAGTACTCTCCAGCAGCCCAGGACCAAGCTGGGAATGCACTTTCATGGCGGCAGTAATGACTTCATGGCTGACTTCATTTGCCGTAAGCTTTCGAACCGGAGCAGTGGCCATGGATCTTCACCGCAAAGGGCACAAGGACCCCCAAGGGGCTTTTACCGCATTCCGCAAATAATTTCAGTGACCTTCGTGTTCCTTTGTGTCCTTTGTGGTGAATCTGGTCTTAATTCAGGTTCTCGAAGATCCCAGCGGCGCCCATGCCGCCGCCCACACACATCGTAACCAGTCCATAGCGTCCATTTCGACGCTTGAGCTCGCGAATGATGCTGGCGGTTAGCTTGGCCCCGGTGCAGCCCAGCGGGTGTCCTAAAGCAATGGCTCCCCCGTTCGGATTCACCTTTTCGGGATCCAGACCAGCCTCTTTGATGACCGACAGCGACTGGGCCGCGAATGCCTCATTAAGTTCGATCACATCGATATCGGATAGTTTCAATCCCGCTATCTTCAAAGCCTTGGGAATCGCGTATACCGGACCGATTCCCATCTCCTCGGGCTTGTATCCCGCGGTAGCAAAGCCCACATAGCGCGCCAGCGTTTTGATTCCCACCGCTTTGGCGCGATCCGCCGACATCACGATTGTCGCTGCCGCACCATCCGACATCTGGGAAGAGTTTCCCGCCGTAACAACTCCTTTCGCATGAAATGCGGGTTTCAACGCCAGCAATGCCTCCAGAGAAGTATCCGCTCGCGGCCCCTCATCCGTCTTGAATGTAATTTCCTGGCGTTTGGGCTTTGAGCCGTTAGGAGTCGTGAAACTCACCGGCACGGCAACAGTTTCGTCATCAAACTTGCCAGCCTGGATTGCTGCCAGAGCCTTCTGGTGACTGCGCAACGAGAACTCGTCTGATTGCTCACGCGTGATCCCAAAACGCTGCGCCAGACGCTCCGCCGTCAATCCCATGGAAAGGTACGCATCCGGGTAGTGATCGACCAGCCACGGGTTGGGCGAGATTTTGTGGCCGCCCATGGGAATCATCGACATCGATTCCGTTCCACCGGCAAGAACTACCTCAGCCCCTCCAGCCATGATTCGTTCGGCACCCATGGCAATTGCCTGCAGTCCGGACGAACAGAATCGGTTGATGGTCATCGCTGAGACTTCCACCGGAAGCCCAGCGCGCAGCGAGGCGATGCGGGCAACGTTCATTCCCTGTTCCGCCTCGGGCATGGCACAGCCGAAAATCACATCTTCAATTTCCTTTGGATCAAGCTGAGGAACGTGCTTCAGCGCGCCTTGGATCGCCACCGCCGCGAGTTCGTCGGGCCGGGTGGCGCGCAGCGTGCCTTTGAAAGCGCGGCCAACGGGGGTACGGACAGCGGAAACAATAACAACTTCGCGCATGATCTTCCTCCTGGGCCTAATTCTGGCTTCGATCAGCCGTTAGCCTAAGCATCATTTCTGTTTTGCTGCGCCCGCAAGGCGCAACTAACATGATAAGCCAACGGTCGCCCGCAATGCCGTTACGTTAAACTCGCACACATGGCGATTACCGACTCCACCCAACGCTTTTCCTCTCGCGTAGAAAACTACATTCGCTATCGCCCGCGGTATCCTCAGCAGATTCTTGAGGTTCTAAGCCGAGAGTGCGGTCTCACCGCCGCCTCCGTCGTAGCCGACATCGCTTCCGGAACCGGTTTACTGGCGAAGGTTTTTCTGGAAAATGGCAATCGGGTCATCGGCATCGAGCCCAATAAGGAAATGCGCGAGGCCGGAGAACGTCTATTGCAAGCTTACAAACAGTTCAGCAGCCGAGACGGCACTGCCGAAGCTACCGGCTTGCCCGACCGTTCGGTCGACTTCATTACGGCAGGACAGGCTGCGCATTGGTTCGAGAGAGAGAAGGCTCGACGGGAGTTCGTCCGCATTTTGAAGCCCGGGGGCTGGGTCGCCCTCATCTGGAATGACCGCTCAACCGAATCCACCCCATTTTTGCGCGACTACGAACAACTGCTGCGCACCTACGGCACAGACTACGAGCAAGTCAGACATGTGGGCCTCGACACAGCAGAGCAAATCTCGGATTTCTTTTCCCCTGCGCGCGCGCGATTGGCGAGCTTTCCCAACTGCCAGGTTTTCGACTATGACGGTTTGCAAGGACGGCTGCTTTCCTCCTCCTACACGCCCCAGGAAAATCATCCCAATTTCGCACCCATGTTGTCGGCCCTGCGCGTGCTATTCGATAAGTATCAGCAAAATGGACAGGTTACGTTCGAGTACGAAACCCGCATGTATTTCGGACAGCCGCAGCCTCGAAACTAAACCCCTCGGCCCGTCTCGACCGAAAATCTGATTAAATGTGATCCGCACAATGCTGTGAGGCTCAGCATGTCTCAGGAAAAATCGTTTCACATGTCGCCGGAAGAGTTTCGACGCCATGGACACGCCGTAATCGACTGGATCGCTGACTACTACCAAAGGATCGAGGATTTCCCTGTTCAATCGCGAGTGCAGCCGGGAGAGATTCGTGCCGCTCTGCCTATCTGCGCCCCAAACAACCGCCAGGAATTCGACGCTATCTTGCAAGATGTGCAGAAAATCCTGCTGCCAGGAATTACACACTGGCAATCTCCGAATTTTTTCGCTTATTTTCCGGCCAATGCCTCAGGCGCGGCTATTTTGGGCGATCTGCTCTCTTCCGGCCTAGGGGTTCAGGGAATGCTCTGGTCGACCAGCCCAGCGTGTACAGAGCTGGAAACTCACGTCCTGGATTGGCTCGTCCCGCTGCTTGGATTACCGGAGAGCTTCTTGTCGACCGGCACGGGCGGTGGCGTAATCCAGGACACTGCTTCGAGCGCTTCGCTTTGCGCGCTGCTGGCCGGGCGCGAGCGCGCTACCGGCTTCGCCAGCAATGATCGCGGTTGCGATGGACGGCTGGTCGCATATACGTCCGCCCAAGCGCACTCGTCGATCGAAAAAGCGGCCAAAATTGCCGGCCTGGGCCAGAGGAATTTGCGGCTCATTGAAGTGGACCAGAATTTCGCTATGCGCCCGGAAGCCCTTGCGCGTCAGATCGAGCACGATAAACAAAAAGGTCTTGTTCCCTGCTTCGTTTGTGCAACGCTTGGAACGACGTCCTCGAACGCTTTCGATCCCCTGCCCGAGATCGGCGCGATCTGCCGTCAGCACAATATCTGGCTGCACGTGGATGCGGCTATGTCAGGAACTGCGGCGCTCTGCCCGGAGTTTCGCTGGGTGCACCGGGGAATCGAATTTGCCGACAGCTATGCCTTCAATCCTCACAAGTGGATGTTCACCAACTTCGATTGCGATTGCTTTTGGGTAGCTGATCGAAAGGCCCTGATTGACACTTTGAGTATTTTGCCCGAGTACCTGCGCAATAAAGCTACGGAATCCGGTGCTGTAATCGATTACCGGGATTGGCACATTCAGCTGGGCCGGCGTTTTCGTTCACTAAAACTGTGGTTCGTGATTCGGCATTACGGTATAGAAGGACTGCAGCACCACATCCGGGAACATGTCGCTTTAGCGCAGGAATTTGCTCGCTGGGTGAACGCAGACAAGTCCTTTGAGCTGGCTGCGCCCGCTCCGTTGAATCTGGTCTGCTTTCGTCATGTCGCCGGAGATGCGAAAACCCAGAACATCATGGACCGTCTGAACCGCAGTGGCGATCTTTTCCTCACCCATACCAAGCTGGACGGCAAGCTGACGCTGCGCTTGTGCGTGGGCCAGACAAATACCGCGCGACGGCACGTCGAGAGAGCGTGGGAGAGGATCAAGGAAGAAGCGGCGAAGGTCGAGAGTGCTGCCTAGGGGCTGATACGAAGCTAGTGTCGTCCGCCAAAGGCGGACTCGGTCTATTCCATTTCCACGCCCCCCGGCACTCGCGTGCCGGGCTTTCATTTTCGCCGCTGCGCGGCTGTCGCGTGTTTCACGGCTGGCGTTCAAAACTGGTCTCGCAAGAGGCACCTACGCGTCTCCGTTGTTCCATTCGCGGACATGAGTGTCCGCGCCACGGAGAAATCTAGTCCGCCGGCATGGTTGCTGGAGACAGCGGGACATTTGAAGCGGCTGCCTTGAGCGGAGTCTCCAGCCACTTGCGAATCGCGGGCAACGCGGCGCGTGTTGCTTCTTCTCCCGCTCGCACCAGCTCGCAGGAGTGCTCAAAATCGTCATACTTGTAGCCGCTGACATCCGGCTCCACGATCAAGTCCGAAAAGGGACGCCACAGATTGGCGCTATTGTCCTGTGCAATCGAGAAGCACTGACCAATGACATCGAAGAGATGACGCGGCGCTCCCCCCGTGTCCCAACGTCCTTTCAGGTGGATAGCCAAGATGCGTTCAGCTCCCATGTGACGCAGTGGCTGGCTTGGGACGGGATGAGCCAACATGCCGTCGACCAGAACCTGGCCATCGATGTGAATGGGCTCAAACATTCCCGGGTAGGCGCAACTGGCGCGTACGGGCTCCACCAGATCGCCTGAGCGGAAGAGCACTCCAGCGCCACTGGCAAAATCGGTCGCGATCACTGCCAGAGGTATGCGCAGTTCCTCGAAGCTCTTGACCTTCAGAACACTATTCAGCAATCCTCCCATGCGGCGATTGGAGGCAAAACCGTAGCGCGAAATGGTCCATCGCGCGAAATCGCGAAAGCGCACGCGGCAAGCGATCTCTTCCATCTCTTGCGCGGAAGCCCCAGCGCAATAGATCGCGCCAATCAGAGCGCCGACACTGGTCCCCGCGATCGCATGAACGGGAATATTTTCTTCTTCGAGAACTTTCAGAACGCCGATGTGGGCAATGCCGCGGGCAAAACCGCCGCCAAGGGCAACGCCGATTTTGGGTGGAAACTCGCAACTGGACGATGATGGCTGTGGCTTGGAAAGACCCCGGCTAAATGCCCTGACCGACCGAACTACTCTGCCCAGTGTTCCCAACCGGAGCCCCCCACATCCAGGTTCGCCCGGAATCTTACCTTGACTCTGCAAATATGATGCCACGGTTGTGGAAAATGATTGCTGATTCAGCCGATCTCAGGTAACTTCCCGCGATTACTAGCGGCGGAACCCCATTCCAAAGTGACTAAGTCCAACAATCCTGCTAAGTTGAACGCAATGGTACGAGAGGTTTCGGCGGGAGGCGTGGTCGTCCGGCAGATTGACGGGGCATGGCACATTGCGGCCATCGAGCCCCGCCGCGACTCGGAACCGCCGCAGACAGCAAGGAAAAAGAAGTCACCTTCTTCTCCGCTGGCCTTGCCAAAAGGCTTAGTCGATCCCGGGGAAAAGCCCGATCAGACCGCCCTCCGCGAGGTACGCGAAGAGACCGGCGTAACCGCCAAGCTGGTCGGCAAGCTGGCCGACATCAAGTATTTCTACATTCGCTCCTGGGGCGACAAACAGCGGGTGTTCAAGATCGTGAGTTTTTACTTGCTGCACTACTGCTCGGGGGAGATCGATGACATCAATCCCGACATGCGCATCGAGGTAAAACGAGCGCTCTGGCTCCCTCTGAAAGAGGCTCCCGCGAAACTGAGTTACCGCAGCGAACGCGACGTGGCGCGCAAGGCGCTGGAGTATATGACAGCGCACCCGCAACTCTAAGGAAGCTGCCTAACGATTGTGACACGGGTTTTTTGACTTCGCAGTCTGCCGAGAACCCGCAATTCTGCTCCGTTCGCGACGACCGAGCTGGGGTTAGTCAGAGTTTCGCTTATCACAATGAAGCGTGACCTATGCACTTGCAGAAACGGCTGCTTGTGTCGTCGCAAAAGTCAATAAAAGTTCCCTATTAAATCGATTTTGATTGACATCCAGAGTAGCGGTGCTAGCATGAAATCAACTTAATAAGGCGCGCGCCGTGTGCCATCCTCACCCCACATCTAATACGGCGCGCGCCTGTTGTTTTTAGCGACGGAATCCCCCTAGTCATTCCACAGCGGTTTACCCCGCGGTATTAAAGAGTTGTGGCGAAGCCTGGATTTTCCTTTCCCAACGCTCGGGTGCTTCCGCGTTTTCGGAGGAACTGGTGCGCTTCCGTTTTTTTGCTGGCCTTCTCAGTAGCGGCTCTGCAATCGAGCGCCTTTGCTGCGAAGCGACCGAGCGTGAACAAAACTGCCGCGGAAAACATTTTTGACCCGCCTTATGTCGCGGCGCTCGCTACCGCCAACCGTTTTCTCTACTCTTTGCAAATGCATGATCAGGAGAATGCTCTTCTGCTCCTGACCACTGCAGCTAAAAAAACCTGCTCGGAAGATCGCCTTGCCATGATGTTTTCTCCCGATTCGACCATCAGTTATGAAATCGCGCGCGGCCGTAAAGTAAAGTCGGGACGCTACATTTTTCCGGTTGCCTTGTTCGAGATTGGGTCGCACCACCGATGGGCGCGCCCGCGCTACTCCCAAATTACTGTGATCAAGACCGCAGATCACGACTGGGCAATCGAGAAACTTCCCTGGGCCGCCAGGTAATCACGCGGTCCGACAACGTCAACTCAGCAATCGCCTGACACTCCGCTTTGGCATCGAGAGTGCCCAGCCAATAACTTCACAATTTTCTCTGTGCTAGTATCAGACCCTGGGCAGAAGGAAATCGCAATATCAGGCGATTCAAACCTGTTGCTCGTTCCTGAGGCCCAACGCGAGAGCAGCCGAGGCGGACGATGAAAGACACTCTCGGAGTGCTGCTGGCTGGAGGCGCCGGCGAGCGACTCTATCCTCTAACTCGGGATCGGGCAAAGCCGGCCGTAACCTTTGGCGGCATTTATCGCATCATCGATATCACCTTATCGAACTGCATCAACTCTGATCTTCGGCGCGTCTTCATCCTCACACAATACAAAGCTCTGTCTCTGAACCGGCACATTCGCGAAGGCTGGAACATCGTGGCACGCGAAATGGGCGAGTTCATTGAGATTCTTCCGCCCATGAAGCGGGTCAGCGAAAACTGGTACATGGGAACGGCGGACGCCGTGTATCAGAATATTTATTCCATAGGTTCAGAGCAGCCGAAACATGTCCTGATCTTGTCCGGAGACCATATTTACAAGATGAACTACGAACGCATGCTCCGGCAGCATCAGGAGTCAGGAGCAGATGTGACACTGGCAACCATCCTGATCGACCCGTCGGAAACCCATCGCTTCGGCGTGGTGGACGTCGACCGGGATAATCGCGTGGTCGGGTTTCTGGAGAAACCCAAGCACACCGACCTGCGCTCCCCGTTCAATCCGCAGATGGTATCAGCGTCCATGGGCGTCTATCTCTTCAATACCGACGTGTTGATTCCTGTACTGCTGAAGGATGCAGAAGATCCCAGTTCCAGTCATGATTTTGGCCACGACCTTCTCCCCCGTATGGTCGATGATTACCGCGTTTATGCCTTCAATTTCATCGACGAAAACAAGAAGGAAGCGCTGTACTGGCGTGACGTCGGAACTCTGGAGGCGTATTACGAAGCCAACATGGATATCGTCTCGGTATCCCCGGTGTTCAACCTGTACGATTCTGATTGGCCCATCCGTACCCATCAGCGCCAATACCCGCCGGCCAAATTCGTTTTCGCCGAAGTAGGGCGCACGGGAACGGCGCTGGACTCGATTGTTTCGTCAGGCTGCATCGTCTCGGGAAGCGCCGTGCGAAACAGCGTTTTGTCACCCGATGTGCGAGTCAATTCCTACAGCGAAGTCGACTCCAGCATTCTGTTTTCGCACGTCAACGTAGGACGCCACTGCCGAATCCGCAAAGCCATTCTGGACCGCGACGTACACGTTCCCGAAGGGACAACAATCGGATACGATACCGAAGCGGATCGTCAGAGGTATTTCGTCACCGATACCGGGATCACCGTGGTCACGCGCGATTACTCGCTATTTGAGAATCCCGTCACCGTCGACTATTTCACCTCTGAGTAGGCGCCTATAGTCTGGGCGCCAAGGTAGGGAGATGAAAGCTGCCTCGAAATCTGCAAGTAAAGCCAGGATGATAACCGAGGCCGAGTATCGCACCCTGGCTGAGTTTCGCTACCAGCTCACCGGGTTTCTGCGGCGGCGGCGAAATGCCGCGAGGTCGGCCGGTCTTGAACCCCAACAATACGAGCTGCTGCTGGCGGTCAAAGGCCTCCCGAAAGACAAACAGCCCACCATCAAACAAATTGCCGATCAGTTGCAATTGCAGCATCACAGCGCGGTCGAACTCACGACCCGGCTGGTGAACAGGGGACTCGTGAAGCGGCAGCGTTCGCAGAAAGACCGGCGTTCCGTGCTGCTGTCTATCACTCACGAAGGAGAAAGGGCCATAGAGCAGGTAGTTAAGTACAGCCTCGCCCAACTGAGGAACGAAGCTCCTGAACTGTTGCGGATTTTGGGCAGATTACTGCGACGGGCCCCCAGGACCCGGTGAAGCTCGGACGCCTCGGGGTCACCAGAACATATCAGAGCCCCGGTTTGCGGGAAGCAGCGGTCGTTCTTTCGCTTTTTATTCACATTATTTGACCCCGCGCTAGAATGGCGTTTCTTTATAGATCTAAAGAACTTTTGGCCGCACAATAACGTACCTAATATGTGGTGTTAGGTCCGGGCGCGTTGCTTTTCGCGCTGAAGCTTGTTGGACCAGGAGTTCTTGGGAGTGCAGGTTGGAAGACGCCCAGGTCGCTGCTGCTCTTGTCCGTCGCTGTTTGGCAGGCGACGCGGCCGCCTGGGAGGAAATTGTTCAGCGGCATTACCGGCGGATCTACAACATTTGCTATCGCTTTACCGGTTCTGCCGACGAGGCCCAAGACCTGACACAGGAAGTCTTTATCAAGATGTTTAAGACGCTGAGTACATATGATGTCGGCCGCGGCGCGTTTATGACCTGGGTAACCACGGTCACGCGCAATCTCCTGGTTGACCACTTCCGCAAGACAAAATATGAGCGCTTGACCGACTCCCTCGACAGTCCCGTCTCCGAGCACGAAGACGCTATGCCGCTCAGCGATCAGATTGAAGACCGCTCCCTACCTCCCGATGCGCGCGTGCAAAGCCGCGAAACCAGCGAGTCTGTGCACCACGCGTTGCAGAGACTTTCTCCTGAACTGCGGGAAGCAGTGATTCTGCGCGACTTGCAGGACATGGATTACCGGGAAATCGCTACCGTCTTGAAGGTTCCCGAAGGAACCGTCAAGTCCAGGATCAACCGCGGACGCGCGGAACTTGCGCGCCTGCTTCAACGTACTTATAAACAGGTGATGTGATGCCACGTGGAACCCACAAACCGATGGAGTGCGGCGAGTTTGACGCCCTGCTCACGGAAGCCCTCGACGGCACACTGGCCGGAGAGCAGTTGGAGCGTTTTCGTGTCCATGCGGACGCCTGTTCCAATTGCGGCCCGCTCTTCGTCGAGATCGAGGCCGGACGGCGTCTACTTCATTCCATCGCGGAAGTCGAACCTCCAGCACATCTGCTGCATAACATCCTGGCCGCCACCAGCGGACTCGACACCGCTCGCCTGCGCGCAGGTGAAATCACGCCATCGGTATCGTGGCTTGATCGTATCCAGCAGTGGCTCGCCCCCATCACGCCTGTCTTTGCGGTCGTCCGTCAGCCTCGATTCGCGATGTCATTCGGAATGGCGTTCTTCTCGTTATCAATGGCGCTGAACCTGGCGGGAGTGCGCATCGCTGACCTGCGTCATGCCGACCTCCGCCCCAGCGCAATCGTGCGCGAGTATCACATGACCACCGGAAAAGTGGTGAAGTATTACGAGAATATCCGCTTCGTCTACGAGATCGAATCGCGGGTCCGCGACTTTAAGCGCGCTACTACTCCCGCCGAACCGGCGCCGCGGGGCGAGCCGCGCCACCGGGATAACAACACCAGCCAGCAACCCGAACCGAGGCAGGAGCGAAATTATAGCCAGGGAGAGAACCAGCCGGTGCTCGCCCTGGCTCGGCCCAATGTGCCTGTAGCTGCGGTGACTGCGAGCAGGAGGCTGGCATGAACTGCGCTAATCATCCCGAAACCACGGCTGTTGCGTATTGCCGCACCTGCGGCAAGGCTTTGTGCGTGAATTGCTCTCGCGATGTGCGAGGCGTGATTTACTGCGAGAATTGCCTGGCAGCGCGGCTGGAAGCAGGTCAGGCCCAGACAAGCCCGGCGCCCGCAGCTTATGCCCAACCGCTTGCTACCGGGACTGGTCCCAATCCCACCGTCGCCGGCATTCTCGCTGGTTTCTTTCCCTTCGGGGTGGGTTCGGTCTATAGCGGGCAGTATGCCAAGGGATTGGCCCATCTGATCATCTTCGTCCTGCTGATCATGGGCATGAGTCATGGCGGCGGACTGGCCACGTTCTGCGCTCTGGCATTCTCGGGTTTCTATATTTATCAGATTATCGATGCCGCCCGGACGGCCAGAGCGATTCAAATGGGTCTGCCTGCTCCCGATCCTTTCGGGCTCGCGCAGACATTTGGTGCAGGCGACAAAGTCGATACAGCCAAGATCCCAACTGGCGCGATTGTCCTGATCGGCTTGGGCGTCCTCTTCCTGCTGCAGACCATGGGCCTGTTCGACGTCAACTTCGACCGTATCTGGCCTATTTTCCTGATCGGCCTCGGAGTTTGGCTGTTTGCCAGGAATTACGGATTGGTTAATACCAGCCGGACCCGCTGCTACTGCGATCGCTGTTCGAGCCGGCGGCTGATGGGGCCGGCGGTTCTCGTCACTATCGGTACGCTCTCCTTGCTTGAGGATGTAACGCGCTTTGGTTGGGAACGGACCTGGCCGGTGCTTATCCTGGTAATCGGACTGGTCAAACTTCTCCAGAGCAACGCGTCGGACGCGAAGCACATTCCTCGGCAGGAGCGTGGTAGCGATTCGGGCGGTTCGGGCCCCGGTGCAGCACCCGTCTCATCAAGCTCCAATCAGGGATCAGAAACTCCGCAATCTTCGACTAACGAGGTAAAGAATGTCTAGTCCGGCTCCCATTCCCGCTCCGCCCCGGAGGCGCTCTTTTGCTGGCCCCGTGGTGCTGATCGTGCTCGGTATCGTTTTCCTGCTGGGCACCATGGGAGTGCTGCATTGGTACAACCTGGGGAGCGTGTACGCGCAGTACTGGCCCGTCCTGATCATCATTTGGGGAGTGATCAAGCTCGTCGAACACCAGCGGGCACAGCAGGAGGGCTTCCGCCCTTCCGGCATTGGTGTAGGTGGAGTTTTTCTGCTGCTGTTTGTGATTACCACAGGACTCATTGCAAGCCAGGTTCGAAAGGTGAACTGGCAAGGTCTGCACGACGAGATTGGCTGGGATGATAATGATTTAAACGATCTGTTCGGCGGCAAAACCTTCAATTACCACGACCAGCTTACGCAGGCGCTGCCGTCGGGAGCCAGCTTGCACGTGGTTTCCGATCGCGGCGCCATACGGATCCTGACCTCCAGTGACAGCCAGATCACCGTGGTGGTCGACAAAAAGGTGCATGCCGACAATCAGGAGGATGCGGACAAGTACAACCTGCAGACTAAACCGCAGATCACGGTCAACGACAATATCCTAACCCTGAACGCGAACACGCAGGGCGCGGGCGAGCACGGGATCAGCACCGACTTGGCGGTTTCCCTCCCGGCCGGCGCAGCAGTCAGTATTTCTTCTAAACATGGCGATGTCACGATTTCGGGCCGCAAAGCCAAGCTGGACGTTTCGGCGCAGCATGGCGACGTGGCCCTCGACGACATCACAGGCGACGCCAACCTGTACCTTCAGCGCAGTTCGGCAAAGATATCCAAAATAGCGGGCGATCTGTCGGTCGACGGTCGCGCCAACGAGATTACCGTTTCTGATGTGAAGGGCGCGGTGCGTCTGAGCGGCGAGTTCATGGAGAGCGTTCGCCTGTCGCAGATCGCGAAAACCGTCACCTTCAAGTCGGCGCGAACCGATTTGGAGTTTGCCAAGCTGGACGGCAGTCTCGACCTGGATTCCGGCGACTTGCGCGCCAGTTCGGTTTCCGGGCCAGCGCGGCTTTCCACGCGTTCCAAAGATATTCGTCTGGACGGCTTGTCCGGTGATTTGCGATTAGACGACAGCAATGGCGCCGTAGAATTGGTCGTTCACAAACTGGGAAACCTGCAGGTGGACAACAAGAACGGCGATATCCAGCTCTCGCTGCCTGCGCAGGCCTCATTTCGGCTCGACGCAAAGGCGCTGAACGGCGAAATCGAATCGGATTTCAATGAACTGAAAGTCAGTAACGGCGACAATCAGGCTACGGCTAGCGGATCGGTCGGATCCGCTAACACGATAATCCGTCTAAACAACGAGCACGGCACGATTGAAATTCGCAAAGGCTCCGCTCAGGCCTCAGCGCCTGCCGCCCCGGCTGCGCCTCACGCACCCCATCTCCCCTCTTCGGATACCTCGGAAGAACCCACGGAAAACTGATGCGGCTAGAGACGCGGCTGGCACGTCTCTGGAGCGGCATATCAGCAGGCACACTCAGCCCCTTTCGAGAGCAGTATCGGAAACCGCTGCTTATTGAATGGTGCTGGCTACGTTGGAAAATACGGTGTTGCTGTTGGTTCCGATCAGGCGAACGGTGCCCACCACAATGATCAGGATGACTGCGACCATTACGGCATATTCGGCAATATCCTGACCTTCATCGTTGAGAAGCAGATTGCGAAGCGAGCTATACATTGGGGGAGGGACTCCTTACAGAAGTTTCGGGCGAAAGGAATGTCTCACAAAAGGTAAGTTCCTGCAAGCACCAAAGTACATGGACTTTGGTAACGTGGTTCTCAGGCTTTCGTTCTCGCGCGCTCACCTCTCATTCAACTTCTTCCTCAACAACTCCTCGATTCGCTGCAATACCTCGGATTCAGACAGCGCCGTCGAATCCAGAATGACGGCATCTTTAGCGGGGACAAGCGGGGAGGCCGCACGTGTCCTGTCGCGGAGATCGCGGGCGCGCAGTTCGGCAGCGATATCCTGTGCGGAAATGCCCTTGATTTCTTGCTGATCAAGCCGGCGCTGCTCTCGGACGACAGGATCGGCGTCCAGGAAGATTTTCAAATCCGCGTCGGGAAAAACTTTGGTGCCGATATCGCGCCCTTCCATTACCACACCACCACTGATGCCCAATTCCCGCTGCTGTGCCACCATCCACTCCCGCACTTTGGGATGAACTGAAACGCGCGATGCGGCTTCCGATACATCCCGCTCCCGAACGCGCTGCGACACGTCCCGGCCGTCGAGCAGTACGCGGCTCGTGCTTGAGCTGGGCTCCAGAGCAATACGCGAGGTTTCTGCAAGCTTCGCAAGGGCGGATTCATCCTCGACCGATACCCCATCTTGGAGGGCTTTCAAAGCAAGCGCCCGGTACATCGCGCCGCTCTCCAGGTTGATATATCCCAGCTTACGGGCCAGTTGAGCCGCTATCGTACTCTTTCCCGCGCCTGCTGGACCGTCGATAGCAATGATGAGTTTGCGTCTAGGTGCCTGGGTCATTCTGGAAGCTGCTCACTTTTCAGTTCTCAGTTGTCGGTTCTCGGTTCTCGAAAAGCAAGTCTTCGCTGAATACTAGATTCGGGACTGAGAACTCACAACTGAGAACTGAGAACTGGGAACTGGGAACTGACAACTGAACTCAGTTCCTCACCGCACCGCTTCCGGTGGCCGCTCGATCGCTGTCCTCGGCGGGGCTACCTGAATCATGGAGCGGTTCCCTACGTGAATGAAAGCCAATTCTCGGGCCGACAACAGAGCATTGATGGTTTCTTTCACGCGGGTTCTCGGAACAAGGTTAGAAAAGAAATTCTCGATCTCGGCCGGCTCGGCGGCGATCACGCAATCCAGATATTTTGACACCAGAGCCGAAAGCGCCTCCGCAACCGACAAGCCAATGCCCTCACGAATGGCGTCCTCCGACCAGCGATAGAGTACATCCCAGGACGCGCCTTCCTCAGGTTTGTAATCCACGCGCGTAATGCGAAGTTTCGACCATAGTTCACTCAAAGCGCGATCCAATGCCGCCATGGAAGGCTCGCGGCCAAGTTTCTCGCGCAGCTTCTGCTTGGAAATGGGACCATCGCGCCGGATGGCCTCAAATGCATCGCATGCTAATTGCGAATATGGCGAACGCGCGCCAGCCTTCGGCCCCTGCTTCGGATTTCTTTCGCCCACGAGGGCATAGAAGTATGGGAAGACCGAGGCGGCGACCAGAAAATTGTTGTTTTCATCGAACAGGTTGGCTTCATATGCGGACTTGTCGCGCAGCAGACGCACCATTACTTCCGTCGCAGCCTGCGCGCGCGCATCGGCAAAGGCGTGCTGCCAAGTGGGAAGCCGGTCATCCGCCCCCACCCACGCCCCAATAAATGAGGGAACCAGCACGGCCGGGCGCAATGGATACATCAGGCAAAAGCCCACAGATTCGATGAACTGCCGCGCGTCCTCTAAAGTGCGTATAGGCCGCCCATCCAGCAGCCACTTGTGTGCGCGCGCCTCGTGCAACTCCGGCTCGGTCATTCTTTGATTAAAACACAGCGAGCAGAATGTACAGCAAGAGCACAGGACGGTGTGAGCCAGCGCGGAGCTTCGCTCGCCGGCTGATGGGGGCCCCTGCCCCTAACTAGGCTCTCGTGAACAGGAACATTCCGTAGGGCCCAGACGTCCTCGTCTGGGCGGGCGAGCGTAGCTCGCCAACTTCCGGGCAAACTGAACCACTACTGCGACAACTTGCAGTCAAGCATCTCGTGTGGTCAACCGCGAGTCGTGAAAATAAGTTGTAGAATCGCTGTCGGTTCGAGCAACGCTAATCGTGGCGGGGTGTGAGCGGAATACGAGGAATTGTGATTCATCAGCAACAGATCTCTGTCCGCACAAAAGGCCACCGCGACATGCACGACCTCACCGATCAAGTCGCCGCGATTGTGAACTCCTCCGGGATCCAAACCGGGACTGTAAACATCTTCAATGTTGGAAGCACGGCTGCCGTGGGCACAATTGAGTTCGAACCCGGCCTTCAGCGCGATTTGCCGGAAGTTTTCGACAAGCTGATCCCGCCCAGCCGCAGCTACGGCCACGAGCAGGCCTGGCATGACGGAAATGGCCATTCCCACCTTCAGGCCACGCTACTCGGGCCTTCGCTTACCGTGCCCATTGCCGGCGGAAAACTGGTACTCGGAACCTGGCAGCAGATATTCCATCTGGAGTGCGACATACGCGGTCGCGAACGCACGGTAGTCGTCACCATCACAGGTGAGTAGAATTGTCGAACTGCAGGCAAAGCTATGGTCAAGCGCGCGCCAGCACGGAAACGTCCTCGCAAAGCCAAACCGCGTTCCAAGGGACTAGGTCCGGCTGAATGCAAGCTCGAGGCATCGGCGGCAGGCGCAGTTGCCGAAGCTGTAGACAAAGCCGGCGGCTGTATTGTCGGTTCCTACAAGGAGCCCTTGGGCGGTCAGCCGGTCTTGCTCTCGATTTTGCCGATCGATGCGATCGAGCCCACTCCCTTCCAGCGCGACCTCTCCGATGCTCACCACAAGCGGCTGGCTGACGTCATCAACAAGACCGGCCAGTTTCTGGATCCCGTTATTGCCGTGGTTGCGCCCGGCAATGGCGGCTTCTGGACGCCCAACGGCCGTCATCGGCTGGCCGCGATGCGGCGCTTGGGAGCAAAATCGATTGCCGCTCTCGTCCTCTCCGATGCCAAGCTTGCCTGGCAAATTCTCGCCCTGAACACCGAAAAAGCGCACAACCTGAAAGAGCGCTCGCTCGAAGTCATTCGCATCTATCGAGGTCTGGTCGAAGAAGATGCTTCGCGCCCGGAGGAACAATTTGCTTTTTATCTGGACGAACCCGCCCTGGTTACACTCGGCGTCGGTTATGAGCGCGTGCCACGATTCGGAGGAGGCGCATACCATTCCATCCTGCGTCGGCTGGAGACATTCGCGAGTAATCCGCTGCGTGTGGCGCTGAAACAACACGAGAAGCGCGCTGAGATGGTTCTCGATCTCGAAGAAAAAGTAGCCGCCGTAGTCAAGAAACTGAAAGAACGAGGTCTGGTCAGCCCCTACTTACGGGCCTTCGTGGTAGCCCGAATTAACCCGCTGCGCTGGATCCAAGGGGACCCCCCTCCACTGGAAGATGTTCTGAAGACTATGCGGGAGCGTGTGCTTAAATTCAGCGTTGAAAAGATCAGGCCTCAGGATCTCGCCGGCGCGGCCGGTCCCCCCGATGAAGAAGGCTGATCAGCTTATCCCTGACCTAGCATGAACCAGAGTTCGACAAGGGATCTAGCGCTGATCGACGCCGCAGGCGCGGTGCGCTCGTTTGGAGTAGGCCTGATTGGCGTCGTGCTCGGAATCTACCTTTTCCGAGTCGGATTCTCTTCGCTGGCAATCGGAGTTGTCATTGCTGCGGGCCTGGCAGGATCAGCGGTGGCGACGATTCTGATGAGCCTATTCGCTGATAGCCTTGGACGCCGCGGTTTTCTTGTTCTCATCTCCCTAGTTACGGCGCTGGGCGGTGTCGCTTTGGCAATGGCTCCGAGCCTGCCCCTGCTGGCAGTGCTGGCCTTTGTCGTGATGCTGAACGGGACAGGCACAGATCGTTCCGCTGCCTACGCTCTCGATCTGGCAGTTATTCCCGGACTGGTGCCGGACTGCAGGCGTACCTGGACTTTGGCCTGGTACAACGTTCTGCTCGATGGAAGCGGGTCGCTCGGAGCGCTCGCCGCTGGCATTCCCGATCTGCTGCAGCACAACTTGTCCTTTGCTGTCCTCAGTTCTTATCGCATTATCTTTCTTGGCTATTCCGTGCTGTGGGTGGTGGTAGCCGGGCTTTATGCGCTTCTTTCCACCGCGGTGGAAGTGGCAGGTCCACTCAAGCCCGGGCTCGCGGGGCAGCGGATTACCGCCGAAACGAAGAGAACTATCTCGAAGCTTACAAGTTTATTTTCGCTCGATGCATTCGGCGGTGGCTTTCTAACGGACGCGCTGGTTGCCTACTGGTTCTTCCGCCGCTTTGGAGTTGCCGAGCATAATCTTGCGTACCTATTCTTCGCGGTACATATTCTCAATGCGCTTTCGCACCTCGGGGCGGCTTGGCTGGCACGCCGCATTGGCCTCGTGAACACGATGGTGCTCACGCATTTGCCCTCCAGTCTGTTCCTGGTGGCGGTGCCATTTGCTCCATCATTCAAGTGGGCGGTTGTGCTCTTTCTCTGCCGCGAAGCTTTGGTGGAAATGGACGTGCCAACTCGCCAATCCTACGTGGCGGCCATCGTAGCTCCCAGTGAGCGCAGCTTTGCTAGTGGTGTTACGAATCTTGCCCGCAACATCTTCTGGGCGGTTGGATCGGCAGCCGCGGGAACGACGATGCAGCTTCTCAGCTTTTCAGCCCCGCTGATCATCGGCGGCGGCACAAAAATCGCCTACGACGTTCTGCTCTATCGCTCGTTCCGGCTACTGAAGGCGCCGGAAGAGAAGCAGAAGAGTGCGCCGGGGTGAGACGACGCCAAGTGTTGTTTTTGCAGAGCTACTCTTCTTCCTGCTTCAGTTTCGCAATCACTCCGAGATCTTCCAGCGTCGTCACGTCGCCTTTGACCTCTCCGCTGGTCGCAAGTTCCCGCAAGAGCCGGCGCATGATTTTCCCGCTGCGGGTCTTTGGAAGCACATCGGTAAAGCGAATCTCGTCAGGCCGGGCGAGCGCACCGATTTCTTTGGCTACCCACTGGCGCAACTCTTCTTTTAGTTCTGCCGACGGCTCGTGCCCGTGTTCCAAGGTAACGAATGCGGAGATGGCCTGCCCTTTGAGATCATCCGGCCGGCCTACGACTGCGGCCTCAGCGACTTTTTCGTGTGCCACCAACGCCGACTCAACTTCCATTGTGCTCAATCGGTGTCCGGAAACATTGATGACATCATCCACCCGTCCCATGACCCAGTAGTAGCCATCGCTGTCGCGCCGAGCGCCATCGCCCGTAAAGTAGGTCCCCGGTATCTGCGACCAATACTGACGCACATAACGATCCGGATCCCCGTAGATCGTGCGCAGCATGGCGGGCCAGGGCTTCCTGATAATCAAAAATCCACCCGAGCCTTCGGGCACAGGTTTGCCGTCCATCGTAACCACTTCAGGGGCCACGCCGAAGAAGGGCTTAGTGGCTGAGCCTGGTTTGGTGGGCACCGCTCCCGGAATGGGCGAGATCATGATCATGCCGGTTTCAGTCTGCCACCAGGTATCCACGATGGGGCACCGATCATGACCAATGACTTCGCGGTACCACATCCAAGCCTCGGGATTGATAGGCTCGCCCACCGTGCCCAGCAGGCGCAGGCTGTTCAGCTTGTGCTTGCGCGGCCATTGCTCTCCCCACTTCACGAAAGTGCGGATCGCGGTAGGCGCGGTATAAAAGACCGTCACCTGATGACGATCGACAATCTCCCAGAAGCGGTCCGGCTCGGGATAGTTAGGCGCGCCCTCGTACATCACGCTGGTGGCGCCGTTTTCCAAAGGACCATAAACGATGTAGCTGTGTCCCGTTACCCAGCCGATATCGGCTGTGCACCAGTACGTGTCTTCATCCCTCAAATCGAAAATCCATTTGGTAGTGAGGTAGATTCCGACGGAGTAGCCTCCGGTCGTGTGCACAACGCCCTTGGGCTTACCCGTTGTGCCGGAGGTATAGAGTATGTAGAGCGGATGTTCGGCATCGAGATGCTCCGCCGGGCATTCGTCCCCCGCAGCCGCCATCAGTTCGTGCCACCAGTGATCGCGTCCGGGACGAAGATTCAGCGCCGAACCAGTCCTCTTGTAAACGACCACGTGCTTCACCGTAGGACATGATTTGAGCGCTTCTTCCACGGCGGGATAGAGCTTGACTTCCGCTCCACGACGGTAGGCCCCATCCTGGGTGATTACGACTGCCGCCTGCGAATCATGAATCCTGTCGACCAGCGCGTTGGATGAGAAGCCGCCGAAAACCACCGTGTGGGGCGCGCCGATGCGGGCACAGGCCAGCATCGCGATCGGCAATTCCGGAATCATCCCCATGTAGATGGCTACGCGATCCCCCTTTTTGACACCGAGCCCCTTCAGCACATTCGCGAACTTCTGCACCTCCCGATGCAGTTGCTGATAGGTAAAGATTCGGACTTCGCCCGGCTCCCCTTCCCAGACCAGCGCCGCCTTGTTTTTGCGCCAGGTCTGAACGTGCCGGTCAAGGCAGTTGTAGGAGAGATTGATTTGGCCGCCTACAAACCACTTTGCCCAGGGGGCATTCCACTCCAGAACCTTGTCCCAGGGACGAAACCAGTAAAGCTCGCGCGCCACACGCCCCCAGAACTTCTCTGGCTCTTCCACCGACTCCTTGTAAATGCGCTCATACTCTTCCAGGCTCTTGATGTGAGCTCGATCGGAAAAATCTTTGGGAGGCTCGAACTTCCGCTGCTCCTGAAGGATGGAATCAATGCTGGTCGATTGCGCCGCGGTTGAGGGTGTCTGTCCCATGTTGTCCGTTACCTCGCGAAATTTTTCTATGATCTACTCCCTCACGAATGATTGCAAGACCGCCCTATAGCGGTCTCAGTGTGCAATTTGCCCAAAATGGGCGTTTGTGATCCCAGTCACAGCTCTTCGTGATGCCCGTACCGGACGCCCGCGCCCCCGAACCCCCATGCTTGTAGGCGACCCATAGCTGCCGCCAGGCGCGGCCCCGGGAGTCGAGAATTCCAATGCCGAAGTTCAAGACCATGGACGCCAATGAGGCGGTCGCCTACGTTGCCTACCGCGTCAACGAAGTCATTGCCATTTATCCGATTACGCCATCCTCTCCCATGGGCGAGTGGGCGGACCAATGGGCGTCCGAGGGACTGCCCAATATCTGGGGCACGATCCCGCAGGTCGTCGAAATGCAGAGCGAAGGCGGCGCCGCCGGAGCAGTTCATGGCGCGCTTCAGACCGGCTCTTTGGCAACGACCTTTACGGCTTCTCAGGGTCTGCTGCTAATGGTCCCGAACATGAATAAAATCGCGGGCGAGTTGACGCCTACGGCCTTTCACGTTTCGGCGCGTACTCTGGCCACCCATGCCCTCTCGATCTTC
Organism: Terriglobales bacterium; assembly: GCA_035691825.1. Lineage (GTDB taxonomy): Bacteria > Acidobacteriota > Terriglobia > Terriglobales > Acidobacteriaceae > Gp1-AA122. The sequence goes on from DASSIO010000199.1 coordinate 36,203, forward strand.
GGCGATCACAGCGACGTGATGACCTGCCGCGCGACAGGATTTGCCATGCTCTGTTCCAACTCCGTGCAGGAGGCCATGGACCTGGCTCTGATCGCTCACGCGGCCTCGCTCGAATCCCGGATTCCCTTCCTCCATTTCTTCGATGGATTCCGCACCTCGCACGAGGTCAACAAAATCGAAATGCTCAGCGAAGACAACATGCGTGCGCTCATCAACATGGATCGCGTACTGGAGCATCGCCGGCGCGCGCTTTCTCCCGATCATCCCGTGCTCCGCGGCACGGCACAGAATCCCGATGTTTTCTTCCAGTGCCGCGAAACCGTAAATCCGTTTTATGCCGCTTGCCCGGACATCACCGAGCGGGTCATGAACAAGTTCGCCGAGGTCACCGGCCGTTCCTACCACTTGTTTGATTACATCGGGGCTCCCGATGCGGAGCGCGTCATTGTGCTAATGGGCTCCGGGGCCGAGGCGGTCCACGAGACAGTCGATTATCTGAACTCGCGGGGCGAGAAAGTCGGAGTCATCAAAGTTCGGGTCTATCGACCCTTTTCACTCAGGCATTTCCTTGAGGCCCTGCCCCCCACCGTTCGCAAAATCGCGGTGCTCGACCGCACCAAAGAGGCGGGCAGCGCGGGCGAACCTCTCCGCCTGGATGTCGTCAATGCTCTTTTCGAAGGCGTGCAGACAGGCTATGGACGATTGAAGGCGGTTCCCGTGGCTATCGGCGGACGTTATGGTCTCTCTTCCAAAGAGTTCACGCCCGCCATGGTCAAGGCAGTTTATGACAACCTGCAAGTGAAGCAGTCGAAGGACCACTTCACCGTTGGCATTCGCGACGATGTAACCCATTCCAGCCTTGACTACGATCCGCAGTTCTCCACTGAAGCCGACAGCGTCGTTCGCGCCATGTTTTACGGCCTGGGTGCGGATGGCACGGTTGGCGCTAACAAAAATTCCATCAAGATCATTGGCGAAAACACCGACAACTACGCACAAGGCTATTTCGTTTACGATTCCAAGAAGTCGGGGGCCATGACGGTTTCGCACCTGCGCTTTGGCCCCAATCCCATCCGCTCGACCTATCTGGTATCGAAAGCCAATTTTGTCGCTTGCCATCAATGGATTTTTCTCGAACGCTACGACATGCTCAGCGCGCTGGATGCGGGCGGCGTCTTTCTCCTGAATAGTCCTTATGGACCCGACGAAATTTGGGAGCACCTGCCGCGGACTGTCCAGCAGCAACTGATCGAGAAAAAAGCCAAGTTCTACGTCATCGACGCTTACAAAGTCGCGCGTGACACCGGAATGGGCGCGCGCATGAACACCATCCTGCAGGTCTGCTTCTTTGCCATCTCCAAAGTTCTACCGCGCGAAGAAGCCATTGACGCGATTCGCAAGTCCATTCGCGACACCTATGGCCGCAAAGGTGAAGAGATCGTACGCAAGAATATGGCCGCGGTAGACGAGACCTTGTCGCACCTGTTCCAGGTCAAAATTCCCGCAACCGCGACAAGCAAAATCGAGTTGCCACCGGCGTTTTCGCCCGACGCGCCGAAGTTCGAGCGCGACGTACTGGCCACCATCTATGCTGGACGAGGCGACGAACTTCCCGTCAGCGCTTTTCCCTGCGATGGAACCTTCCCAGTGGCGACGGCAAAGTGGGAAAAGCGCAACTTGGCCCTCGAAATACCGGTTTGGGATACGAAGACCTGCATTCAGTGCGGCAAGTGCGCGATTGTCTGCCCGCACGCCGTAATTAGAATCAAAGTTTACGAACCGAAACATCTGGCGAGCGCGCCATCGACCTTTAAGTCCACCGACGCCCGCGACAAAGAATGGGTGGGGCTCAAGTATTCCATTCAGGTTGCCCCGGAAGATTGCACAGGCTGCGGAATTTGTGTCGACGTATGTCCCGCAAAAAATAAGACGGAAACCCGCCTCAAGGCGCTCAACATGATGGCCCAGCCTCCGCTTCGCTATCCAGAACGTGACAACTGGGAATTCTTCCTGAAGCTGCCGGAACTGGATCGCCGAAATATCAGGACCGGAACCGTTCGCCAACAGCAGGTGCAGGAGCCTCTCTTCGAGTTTTCGGGCGCCTGCTCAGGGTGCGGCGAGACACCGTACTTGAAGCTTCTGACTCAGTTGTTTGGCGATCGAGCCATCGTCGCCAATGCGACCGGCTGCTCTTCGATCTACGGCGCAAATCTTCCTACTACGCCATGGTCGAAGAATGCGGAAGGACGCGGTCCTGCTTGGTCCAATTCACTTTTTGAAGACAATGCCGAGTTTGGTCTTGGCTTCCGTGTCTCGATTGACAAGCAGACAGAATTCGCTCGCGAATTGGTGCGCCGCTTCTCCGGATCCATCGGCGACGAGCTCGCTACCGCGCTGGTGACGGCTCCACAAAAGGACGAAGCCGACATTTTCGAGCAGCGCCAGCGGGTTGATTTGCTCAAGGAAAAACTCAGCGCGCTCAATTCTCCCGAGGCCCGGCAACTGCTCGCAGTCGCAGATTTGCTGGTCAAGAAAAGCGTCTGGATTGTGGGTGGAGACGGCTGGGCATATGACATCGGCTACGGCGGGCTTGATCACGTTCTTGCCAGCGGACGCAATGTCAACCTGCTGGTGCTCGACACCGAGGTCTACTCCAACACTGGGGGCCAAGCGTCTAAATCAACTCCGCGAGCGGCCGTTGCCAAGTTTGCCGCCGGTGGAAAGCCCGGGCCCAAGAAGGATCTCGGCCTGATGGCGATGAGCTACGGCAACGTTTACGTGGCCAGCGTGGCTATGGGCGCCAAGGATGAGCACACCCTTAAAGCTTTTCTTGAGGCCGAAGCCTACGACGGACCAAGCCTCATCATTGCCTATTCGCACTGCATCGCCCATGGCATCAACATGACGACCGCCATGTCCGATCAAAAGGTCGCGGTGGAATCTGGCCAGTGGCTGCTTTACCGCCATAACCCAGAGCGACTGCTTCAGGGCGAAAATCCGCTGACACTCGACACCCGTAACCCAACCAAGAAGGTCAAAGAGGTATTGGAGCAGCAAACTCGCTTTCAGATGCTCACCAAGAGCAAGCCAGAGGACGCTCGCCGGCTATGGGAGATGGCCCAGCACGATGCCGAGATCCGCTACCGCTTTTACGAGTACCTGGCACAGCGCAAGTTTGAAAAGCCGCAGGAAAAAGAGAAAGGGCCCGAGCGCGCACAGCAAAAGGACACCCCTGCGGCCAAACAGGAAGTGCATGCAGATTAGTCGTCGGTCGTCGGTCAACTGATAGCTCGCCACTTCAAAAGCGCTAGTTCGAACACATCCTGCTGGCAAACCGACGACTGAGGACTTCTTAGGAGCCCTATGATCGACCTTCACACAACCTATCTCGGACTTAGACTTCGAACTCCGCTGGTTTCTTCCGCATCGCCAATTTCCCAGGAAATCTCAAGTATCCGCCAATTAGAAGATGCGGGCGCTTCGGCCATCGTGCTCTCTTCCCTTTTTGAGGAACAGCTGCGGTTGGAATCGCTGGAACTCGATCAACGCCTCTCTGCCGGCACCGAAAGTTTCGCTGAAGCTTTGAGTTACTTTCCCCAGCCATCAGAATTTCAGCTTGGGCCCGACGAGTATCTCCGCCACATTGAGAAAGCCAAAGACGCGGTCGACATTCCGATCATCGCCAGCTTGAATTGCTCCACTCCGGGTGGCTGGATCGAGTACGCGCGACGCATCGAGGAAGCCGGCGCGGATGCTGTGGAATGCAACATTTACTTTATCCCCACTGATTTGAACCTCACTGGCGCCAGCGTCGAAGAAACCTACATCGACATTTTGCGGGCGGTAAAGGCGGCAGCGGATATCCCTGTTGCCGTCAAGCTGAGCCCATTCTTCAGCAACATGGCGAACATGGCAAAACGTCTCGACGACAACGATGCCGACGGCCTGGTTCTCTTCAACCGCTTTTACCAGCCCGACATCGATCTGGAAAACCTGGAAATCAAAACTAATGTGTTGCTCAGTACTCCCCAGGCTTTGCGTCTTCCATTGACTTGGATTGGCATTCTCTATGCCCGAGTGAACGCCAGTCTCGCGGCGACCGGCGGAATTCACAGCCATGAAGATGTCATCAAGATGCTCATGGCTGGGGCCGACGTCACCATGCTCTGCTCAGCCCTGTTGCGCAATGGCATCGGCCACTTGAAGGAGGTCGAAACCGGCCTCATCGAGTGGATGGAGACGCACGAGTATGAGTCTGTGCGCCAGATGCAGGGCAGCATGAGCCAGCTTCGCTGCCCGGATCCGTCTGCCTTCGAACGCGCGCAATATATGCGCGCCATCAAGAGCTATCAGCCGGCGTAGTCGGGGAAACGGGCTCTGAATCCGGGAACGGCTCCCCCGCGGGCTGCATCCAAGCTTCGTGCAGCTTAGGAAGGTGAGTCACGCGTTCGCCCGTACTTACCAGGATTTGTTGCGCAACCACACTTTGCAGATGGCGGCTGCGCTGTCTTATTACTTCGTCCTCTCGCTCTTCCCTGCCCTGATTTTTCTTTCCGCAATCGTCGCCTATTTGCCCGTACCCGACTTGTTCAATCAGGCACTTGGATTGATGTCCCGCTTCCTGCCGCTAGACGGCATGGGACTGATACAGCGGGTACTTGCAGACGTAATCACGCCCAACAAAGGAGCCTTCCTTTCATTCGGAATTCTGGGAACCCTCTGGACGGCATCGGGTGGTTTTGCCGCGGCGATTGAGGCTTTGAACATGGCCTACGAGGTCAACGATGACCGGCCTTTCTGGAAAACGCGGCCTTTGGCGATCGGTCTGGTATTCGTCATCGGCGGGCTTTTGCTGGTTGCGCTTGCCGTGATGGTGGTAGGACCGCGTTTTGGCATATGGCTCACTACTAGAATTCACCTTTCCCAACTTTTCGCCATACTTTGGCCGTACATCCACTGGACCATCGCAGTGGGCTTTACGGTATTGGCTGTGGAGGCTCTTTATTACCTGGCGCCCAATGTCCATCAGCGCTTCCTGGCGACTCTGCCGGGGGCAATTCTCGCGGTCGGCTGCTGGATTGGCCTCTCTTACTTGCTGGGAATTTACTTCCGGCATTTCGCCAACTTCAACAAGACCTACGGAACGCTCGGGGCTGGAATCGCGCTCATGGTGTGGCTCTATTGGACCGGCTTCGCCATGCTGGTCGGTGCCGAACTAAATGCCGAGCTGGCAAAGATCAGCGCGGAAGGCAAGTTGCCGGAAAAGCATGAGCCGCCGGCTATGACCACGATCGATCTTGCAGCCTAGCTCTGCCCTGCAGCATTTCTATCGTCGGGCCAGTTCGTCCACGCTGACCGTCTGGTGAACCCGCTTCAGTGCTTCGACCGCGACGTCGTCGAGTTGTTTGTCACTGAGCAGTGAGCTGCGAATCGCCCGCGCTGCCAGCCGGGCAAATGTGGTATCGTCCCACTTTTTCAGCGAGATGATCGTGGCGTCCTTATCGCCATGGGTGATGTGCAGCAGGTTCCCAGGCTGTCCCAGCCGCAATGTCAATCGCAGATGAACTTTCGCGGCGTGATAAGGATTCAAGGTCCCCGTCACCCCATGTAGCGTTTCCAGGAAGATCTTCCTGGCCAGCGCTGTGGAAATCGTCATTGCTTCTGGCTTATCAATGACGAAGCTCAATTCCGGGCTGGCGCGGTCGCCAATCACTGGAACCGTGATTCTGCCCGGCTCGGTAGCGCTGATTCCCTTTTCCGATTCACCGCTTTCAGCCAGCGCTTGGCATAAGAACACAAATAAAACCAGGATGAGGACGGTCGTGGCCCTTTCTAAAACCAAGGCCCGCATAGAGCCTCCAATATCAACTGTTTGTCATTGTGAGTGTCAGACGCCATGGTGCCTGTGCCTGCCGTCACCAACCCTTGTGATAAATCACGGGCGGAAATTCCATGACAATCCTCGGTTCTGTCCGATGCGACACCTTCGTCCAATTCAGCATCTAAGTTGCATGTCGAACTCGCATGTGCACAGGGCAGGAGGGTCTGAGCGTAACGGTCGGAAAGTAGCCGTGCTAGTTGATCATCTTTGATCATCATTCTGTGTTGGTTGGGAGTAAGATTTACACACGTTCGGGGGTCGTACATTGCAATCCCGCCATCTCTCAAGCGAGTTGCTTTGGCAGCGTTCTTGCTTCGTAACCGAGGGGCAGCGCAGTCCCCTGTGGTGTGTCCCCCTAAGTTCTGGAGCTTACCTGCGCGGTGAGCTGGGTGGAGGAAAGTTCCCATGGCATTTCGCATCCTTGTAGCGGACGACCACGAAGTGGTTCGCCGCGGCCTATGTTCCCTTTTGCAGACCCAACCGGAGTGGGAGGTATGTGGCGAGGCTGCAGACGGCCGCGAGGCATTAGAGAAGGTACAGAAGCTGCGACCCGATGTCGTTATCTTGGATATTGGCATGCCGAGTCTGAATGGACTCGAGGCCACTCGCCAGATCCTGAAGATGATTCCTCAAACCAAGATTTTGATTTTGACTTTGCATGATTCGGACCAGGTGGTACGCGAAGTTCTTAACGCAGGGGCGCGCGGGTTCCTGCTGAAATCCGACGCGGCGCGTGACCTAGTAGCCGCCGTGGAGGCGTTGCGCCGCGACAAAACCTATTTCACCTCAAAAGTCGCGGCTATGGTTCTGGAAGGCTACCTGAAAAACGGTACTCCTGGCGCGGCGCCTGTTCCCGCCAACCCTCGCAGCCGGCTCACTCCCCGAGAGCGCGAGATCGTACAACTGCTGGCTGAGGGCAAAAGCACCAAGGAAGTTGCCGTCGCCCTGGGACTCAGCGTCAAGACTGCCGAGACTCACCGCTCCAACATCATGCGGAAGCTCGAATTGCACTCGGTGAGCGATCTGGTGCTTTACGCGGTTCGCAACAACATCGTTCACGTCGTCCAACCGACGTTATAAATTGATCAAAGCAAAACCCCTGGATGCCCGGGGGTTTTTTGCTTTTTGCCGGCAGCAGTTCTCTTCTACTTTCGGGCAATACCCAGCAAGATCTGGAACAACAACAGCCAGCGTTTCACGTTCGAGGTAATCAAAAAGTTCTCCTTGACGTGCTCGCGGCCGTTCTTTCCCAGTTGCTCGGCGAATTCGGGATGGGTCAATAGATACCGTATCTGGTACGCGCAACCTTCCACGGAATGCACCAGGGCGCCCGTAAGCTTATGGATGACCTGGTTGGGAATGCCGCCGACCGCGCTGCCGATGGTCGGCTTCCCCTTCCACAACGCCTCCGTGACCGTAAGCCCAAATCCTTCCTTCAGCGACTTTTGAATCACGATCGTGGACGCTCTTTGCAGGGCGTTGATCTCCAGACCCGACCACGGTGGCAGATTAAGAACAATGATGTCGGGATCCTCGCCGGCGGCGTTCATCACCTCCGCCAGCACTACCGCGCCTTCCGGATCATCGGTTGCGCCGCCGCCGGCTAATACCAGCTGGCAGTCCACGTACTTCTTGGCCAGACGGTAGGCTTGAATAACTCCAACTGGATCTTTCAGCCGGTCAAAGCGGGAAATCTGGGTGACGATCGGCCGCGACCGGTCAATCCCAAAATCGTCGCAAACTTGCTGGATATAGCTGGCGTCCAGCGGCTTGTTCTTTTCCGAAAGCGGATCAATGCAGGGGTAGAACAAATATTGCGGAATCGATAACTGACGGGCAAACGCCTGCGAGGAAAAAATCGCCGCATCGTGCTTTTCTACATATGGCCTGAGGAATCCCCATACCTCGGGGTTGGGATTCGACAAATCAATATGACAACGCCACACCCAACGCTGATGGTTGTCCGTCTTTGACTGGATCAGAGCCGCCGGCTGGGGATCGTGAAGCACAATCACGTCCTCGTCGAAGCGCATGCGCGCCCGATTCTGTTCGTTGTGCAACAAAAACACTTCCCGCGCCTCTTTGGTCAGCTGGTAGGCTCCGCCGTGTAGAGCGTTGTGGAATGCTTTGGTCACCTCGAAGAAATCATTGCCGCCGGTGATCACGTCCCAGTGGGTGGAGATTTCCAGCTCAGCCAACAGGGGCACGAGGCGATTCAGAATCTCCGCAACCCCGCCGCCCACCGCCGTGGAATTCACCATTTTGACGGTTTTCCCGCGCAGCCCTTGCGCCAGGAACCGCAGCTCGTCTAGTTCGCCTTTGCCAATGAGGGACTCGTAATCATCCAGCCGCGGCGGTGGCGGAGGGCTGGGCGGTGTTTCCCGAATGCGCGGCTTCTTGCGGCGCTCCTTCAGAGGCGGAGGCGGCGCCTCCACCGTAGCCACACTTGTCTGTCCCTGCGAGCCGTTGTTCCCGGCTTCGGGCATGGCCGTGCTCTGCTCCCTGTTATTGCTGGCTTCCATTTGCGGAAACTCCTGTTAAGCGAGCGCGGTTTCCACGATACGCAATATGCGGTTCCGCACTCCCTCCAGCGTGGAGGTATAAATATCGATCTGGTTGATCAGTTCGGCAGCCCGTTTCAGGCCCATTTGTTCTTCCAGCCACATGGAAAAATCGTTGTAGTTCAACTTCAAGCGCAACCGTGCTTCGATGAAATGATAATGCACACAATGTACGTTGATCCTCTCCAGAGCCTCGGCGAACTCCCTTAGATTCCTGGCGACGAACGGGGTTGGCACGACGACCGTCGCCGACGAGCAAAAGTAGAACGGCTCCAGCGCGGCTCGATCCCGCACTCCCGGAAAGCTGGTCAAGTACTCTTCCAGGATTTCCACCAGCCGCACCCGAAGCGTGCGCACGGAGATAAACTCGCGAACATCCACGCCCGACAAGCGTTCCGCGAGCCCGTTCTCGTTGCAGGCGAAAAAAGCCCAATGCGCAAAATCGTTGGAGTAGCCTTCCTGAATGAAATGATGTTCCTGCAAGGTGCGAAACGTATGTTGAAAGATGGAGCCTTCCGGACAGGCTTTAATTCCCTCCAGCAATTCACCCAGGGTGCCCGCTTTCTCCCTCTCTATTTGTAGGAGGTGCTCGGCTGAATTGAAGTAGAAGGGGGTTTTGGCCCAGCGCGCTGGGTATTGAGCTTGCCGGATCTGAGGTATCGTGGCTGACACTGTCATCAACTCGCGGACATGCGGTTGGCTTTCGACAAAGGTTGAACGCTCTCCACGATCGGCTCGGCAATCTCTGGCCGGATATCGCAAAGGCGCGAGATCAGGTCGCTGGCCCAGCGGTAAACGTTTTGCTCTTTCACCACTTGCCGTAGCCGGCGCATCCGCGTTTGCCTCTCTGTAGGATCCATCTCCAGGGCATAGCGAATTGCCTCCGCCGTTCGCCCAATATCATACGGGTTAATCACCAACGCGTCGCTCAATTCACGAGCCGCTCCGGCAAATTGGCTCAATACCAGAACTCCCTGTTCATCCGTGCGGCTGGCTACAAACTCTTTCGCCACCAAATTCATCCCGTCATGTAAGGATGTCACCAGACAGAAGTCAGTTGCTCGGTACAAGCGCCGTATCTCGCGATGCGTGTGTTGTCTCTTCAAGAATAGAATCGGCTTCCACTTGCTCGACTGAAACTTCCAGTTGATCCGTTCCGCCTCTGCTTCAACCTCGGCCAGCAGATCGTGGTATCGCTTGATATGCGTGCGGCTCGGTGCCGCCACTTGGATGAAAGAGAACTGGCCGGTGTACGCCGGATACTTCTCCAGAAAGCACTCGATCGCGGCAAAGCGTTCCAGAATGCCCTTGGTGTAGTCCACGCGGTCAACGCCGACGCCGAGAAACAGCGCCTCGGAACCCAGTTCCCGCAGAACTGTGATACGTTCGAGTTCATCCTCGTCACCTGCGCACGGGGAGTCGCCGGGGAAAACAACGCTGATCGGAAATGGCTTCACCAGGGTGCGATGCGTCTTTCGATCCACTACCGAGTGGTCGCTGATCCGGCACTCCAGCGTGTGATCCACGGTCTCCAGAAAGTTGTCGCAGTGATCTTGAATGTGAAACCCAACCAGATCCGCCCCCAGCAGTCCGTCCAGTAGTTCCGCCCGCCATGGGCAAATCGCAAAAGCCTCCGGGTTGGGCCAAGGGATGTGCCAAAAAATCGCCACCCGGGCATCGGGACGTTGCTGCTTGATCAAGCGCGGCAGCAGGGCAAAATGATAGTCCTGCACCAGGACAACCGGTTGTTCCGTTTCGGCCATAGCCTCGATGGCAGCATCACAGAACTTCTGATTTACCAGGCGGTAGGCAGCCCAATCCTGCTCCCGAAAAAGCGGACGGGTGTGAGCAATATGGCATAGGGGCCACATCCCCTCGTTCGAAAAACCGAAATAGTAGCCCTGTTCTTCTTCCTTGGTCAGCCAAACTCGCTTCAGTGTGTACTTGGGTTCTTCCGGCGGAACCCGCAGCGAATCCTGCCTATCGACGACTTCGCGGTCTGCTGTGCCATCACCGTGCGCGATCCAGGTTCCGTCACACGCCTGAAGAATGGGTTCCATAGCTGTCACCAGGCCGCTGGGTGGAATTACTACTTCAATCTCCTTGCCTTTCCGCACATGCGTGTAGGGCTCACGGTTGGAAATTACGAACAGCCGCGCGTTCGACAGTTTTTGGCTGACAAAAACCGATAATCGCTCTGCCGTCCACAACGAGTCACCCGCCTGCCGCAATTGAGCTTCTTTGACGGCCGCGGCCCGCGCCGCTTCCAGACTGGCCGCAAGGTTTGTGACTTCTTTCGCAAAGGGATGAAACAATTGCAATTCAGGGCCTGAGGGATGAGGCAGCGCGCGGCCTGCCCGCAAGGCGCGAATCCATTGCGCCGTCTTGGCGATCGGTCCCTGCAGGCTCCATCGCAGGATCAGCAGGGTCAAAAGAATGACGATGGTGCCCTCAACCAGCACCTGGATGAAAGTTTCCCGCCAGACGCGGTCGGCGCGGGTTTGAATGTAACTGGCATCGTGAATGACGGCGAGCACGCCCGCCATCTCGCCTTGGCGGTGCAGCGGCAAAGCATAAACGTGCGACGGCGTGGCACCCAGTACGACAAAGTCGCCCTGCGCTTGATCCTTGGCCAGAGCTTGACTGACCATGGGCAGGTCAGTCACCGGTTGTGACTTTACCCAGGAGGATGCCGCCAGCAGTTCGCCCCGCTTGTTATAAACAACGACTCCGGTCAGCCTTTCGCGATTGCCGAAGCGCTCCACCACCCGGAGCAGTTCTTTGTGCGACCCTCTTTCCAACAGCGGTTCAGCACTATCCTGCAGGCTTTCTGCCAGTACCTCGGCGCGGCGTCCCAGATCCCGCCGCAGGTTCCTTTTCTCGACCGCAACCCGATGCACCGAGAACAGCAGGGAGACGACAGCTATGGCTACAACCAGCGACAGGATGAGCCGTAAACTCAAGAAGCGCATGCTGGCTACCCTCCTCTGCTCGCCTGATCATAGGCCCGAACTGCCGCCCCGGCTAAACTCAAAGGGGCAAGGAAATCCGGCTACACGGAGCAAGTTACTCCCACCACCGGCGAGGATCAACTCGGCGTCCTTACGAGCAGTCTGCCGACACTTGTTCCTCGCAATACGAAACATTGTTTGACAGCCGGTATGGCCAGATTATGCCTTGCCGAAGGGGGGGTCTATACAGTGACGACTGTATGCACTTGGAGTGCTGGCAATCGGATTGCTCCCCCTTGTAAACCGAAGCTACTGGACCTGCTGCTACTTCTCAGGGCTTGTTCTCTCCGAAACGTGCTAGCGGATAAACGCAAATTGGTTAGCGTTCGCCTCCTGCATTCTCCCCACCATGTTGCCGTTGCTGTCCATTCCCGTAATTCGGATGAGCGCGAACCCTTTCGGCAGAAAACGTATGAAATGTGCAGCCAGCTTGATTTTGAGCCTGGCTGTAAATGGGCAATACGATCAATGATAAGAAAAGCAGTTGAAACATTCGTGCTGCTTTGCATACAGCCGGGCGGTAGAGCAAAACATTTCGAAACTTTTCCTGGGTTGAGCTGACGTGCTCTGCATCAGATGTTGAGCTAAGAAGCAGGTTGGACGACGTTTTGGCGGGGATTACGAACGAGATGACACAACATGATATTGTGCCACTGCAACTACTCGATTTCGCGCCACTTTTCGGTGCTATTCTTCTCAGTATCGAGTTTCCCGGTCCTCAGCCTTTTCGTAGCCTCCAACGTCTTGGAGCTTAGTTTCCTTGGCTTCCCGGCACGATTCTTCTCTTGAAGCTTGCCGGATTTCGCCTTTGTAGCCATTTTTGTTATGTGAATCACGGCGGAGGACTCGCCGTCCCGCCGCCGTGATTACTTGTGTCAAGCGCTCATGGTTGTTTTTCGCGATCAGCTATCTGCGTGCCAATCGTTTGAGATCCTACGCGGCACGCCGGCTTCGTGTGCTCTTGCGCTTGGGCGCTTCTTCTTCGACTTCTCCTCCGCCCGCTTCAACATTGATCTCTTCCGCGATCTCGGTGAGTTTTTGGTCAGCTTCCTTCTCCTCATCTAAAGTCTGTTCCAACAATCTCGCCGCCTCATCTTCGCCCAGCAGGGAAGCCCAGGTGCGCACGGTACCGTAGCCGGCCATCTCGTAGTGCTCCACCTTCTGAGCCGCCGCTATGATCGCCGCGTCGCGCACGTTGTCGTCATCTTCTTCTTTGAGAAGCTGGCTGCCCTCTTTAATTACGCCTTCCATCCCTTTGCACTTTTCCGCTTTGGCTTTTTCGCCCAGGCCCTCGAAAATGCGTTCCAGTCTTCCCGCCTGTTCCTTAGTGATTTCTAGATGTTCGGTTAGCGCGCTCTTCAACTCCTCCGAAGACGCTTCTTGGATCATCTTGGGTAGCGCTTTGATGATCTGATGTTCAGCGTCGTAGAGGTCCCTGAGTTCGCCGAGATACAGTTCCTGCAATGTGTTCGCTTTCACCGTCGTGCCCTCCTGTCATTTGTGGTTGCGCTCGATGAGATGAACAATGCCCGCGGTCTGTAACCGTGCGCGACAGGAAAAACGAGCTTAGAAAAGGCGAGAGGCAGGTGCCAGTACGCTCACTGCTGACCGGCTCCCTGCCCGGGTGGTGGGTATCTGAGGGCAACTTTCAGGGCACATCATAGGCAAGCGATTTGGCCTTCAACAATCCTGCCAAATCTGTAGTTAACCGGAAGAGTTTCTGTAACGGCATTCGACCGAGCCTCGAGCAAAACCTGATGCTCTTCAACTCCGCACTTTTGGCGCAAGTGCAGGCGAACTGTCGAGAGCGTCGCACCCACAATCTCCATTGACCAGATGCGATGCAGGAGAAACATAGCTTCAGACGTACGTAACGCCAATCCGCATTGCTCTGTAGGCGTACTACAGAAATGACTGTAGCCATCGCATACGGCGTCACCTAGATTCGCGAACCGCTGCGGAATTTCCGCAATTGCGTGCGCGATGTGCGCGACTTAAGTACTCCTTTTCTCAGCAAGCTATGCATGGCCTTAGGGTTACAGCAACTAATCAATTGAACTACGGGCTGCACCGGATAGACCCCCTGGCCCTATGCCCATAGGCTGCGTACAGAAGGATTTCACCGCACGAGACGCTGAAAGGAGCCCAAGTGAACACCGACACCAATACCACCGCACAACATCAGTCGGACCTGGAACTAGTCAAGCGAGCGCAACAGGGAGATGCCGATGCCTTTGCCTCTCTCTTTTATGCGCATCGGCCGAGAGTTTATTCCTTGTGTTTACGAATGACCAACAATACCGCTGAGGCTGAGGACTTGACCCAGGATGCTTTCCTGCAGGTGTTTCGCAAGCTGGCCACCTTCCGGGGTGATTCAGCCTTGTCTACCTGGTTGTACCGCGTGGCTGTGAACACTGTGCTAATGCATTTTCGTAAGAAAGGGCTGCGCCAGGTCTCTTTGGACGAATCAACGAATCAGGACACTCGCGTAGTCAAGCGCGAATATGGCAGCCCCGATGAGCGGCTATCCGGTTGTGTAGATCGTATAGCTCTGGCTCGCGCCATGCAGGACCTGCCCGCCGGCTATCGCACCATTTTCCTGCTGCATGAAATCAAGGGCTACGAACATCAGGAGATCGCCCGCATTCTGCGCTGCTCAGTCGGCAACTCGAAGTCGCAGCTTCACAAGGCCAAGCTAAAGATGCGCGAACTCCTGGGCTATCAAAAGCACGAATTGCTGCAGCAAGCCATCGACGAAAGAAAAAGCAAGAAGCGCCGGGCGCGTGCGACGCAAGTTCCCGCAGGCGACCACGGTCGTGGGCCTCTGGCATGGGACGCTTTTGAAAACCCTGCCGGCGATAAGCCGCCACTTTTCCCGCTTCCTGACGCCACCTCCGGGCTGGTCATGGAAACTGGCCTGTGAGACTGGGCGGGGAAACAACTACGTGGCCGGATTCCGTGAGTCCGGCTCTTTGATAGGGAAATTAATCGGTTTCGCGGAGCGCTGAGCCGCTCCGTGATTCTGGGATTGAGGTCATCCGTGGAACTGGGTAGTGTCATCATCGTTGGGCGCACACCGGCAACTCGCAGCTCGTCCGTGCGCAGCAACACTCCAAAACTTTCGCAAAAGGTCTCCCGTCTTCCGGTCGTATGTTGGGACCTGCTCGGTCAAAGTGTCTTGCGGCGCATGATCGACCGCTTACACCGGAACGGCGTTCAGCTGATCTCGGTAGTAGACAGCTATGCCTGCAACGGCGCTCAGCAGCAGGAGCTCTGGGAAAAAGCAGTCATGGATTACACCCGGAATGGCGTGCACCAGATTTTCCTGCTCGAGCTTGGTGCGTACGCGGAACTTGAATTTCAGGACCTATTGAGCTTTCACCGCGAGAATCACCACCTGGTCACCAATGTTACCGACCATCAAGGTCCCGTGGGTGTTACTCTTATGCAGGCCAAAGCAGTTGCGGATGCGCCAGCTAATCTGGGCAACCACCTTTCCGCGCTGGCCTCGTGTTCGGCAACCTACGAGTTTTCGGGATTTGTCCATCGCCTCTCTGGCGCTGCCGATTATCGCCAACTCGTTCAATATGTCCTGGGCGGGCTCTGCGAAGCCAAACCCATTGGCCGAGAAGTGGACAGTGGCGTGTGGTTGGGTGATCGCGCGAAGATCCATCCATCGGCACGGGTCCTGGGCCCCTGCTTCGTAGGTTCGAAAGCCAAAGTTCGAGCCGGCAGCGTCATAGGCCCGGGCGCGGCTATCGAAAGAGGAACGGAGATTGATTGCGGCACCGTCATCGAAGGCGCCAGTATTCTCCCCAGAACTTATGTCGCGCCGGGACTGCGGATCGCCAATTCGGTAGTTGATGGCACGCGCGTCGCTCATCTGGGGCGAAAGACGGAATTCGAGCTGGCAGAAAGTGGTCTATTCGCGTCCACGGAGAGCCGTGCCTCACAACGCCTACTCGGAACCGTGAGCTCTTTATTCGCATTTGGCAACCCCGGACTGGATCTTTCGACGTCTTCCGGAGCGCCCGTGTCTCTGCATTACGTTCGCGGCAACACTTTCTTCGAGTAGTGGTTCATGAGGACTGAGCAACAGCTTCGGGTCATGAGTCAGGAGGCAGCCGTGATTGTAAAGGAATTTCCCGATCGGTTCGACGGTGCGGCGTGCCGCAGCTTCCTGCGCCAGCTGGGCGCCACATTGGCCGAACTCTATCGGCCGGTCGTGGTGTTTGACCTGTCGCGTGTGCAACAACTCACTAGCCGTGGCGTAGACCTGCTGCTTGCATGCCTCGGCATAGTTGCTGAGCGGGACGGAGAGCTCAGACTCGCGGGCGCCTCCCCCGAGACCTCACTTGTACTTGAGTTGACTCAACTGGGCGCGCTGCTGGCGGCTTACGACTCGGTCGAGGACGCCATATCGAAGGATAGTGGCAACTTAAGCGACGCCGCAGCCCAGGCAAGGTTGATGCCGCCGTTGCCTCTGGCGGAAGCTGCCTAGGTAGATCTCGTTTTAAGTACTATTCCTCAGCCTTGGTTGGGAGGAATCATGACACTCTGGATTTCGCGACTCGTGAGCACAGTTCTGGTCATCCTGCTCTGCTGCACGCCCGAGCTCTGTAATGCGCTCGCAAGCCAAACAGGAACGCCGTCAGACCAGAATTCCACCGTTGGGCTGGACGCTGTTCTACCCGACGCGCCGAGCGCCACGCAATCGAGTCAGACTGCCCGGTCAAGTCAATCGGAAATTCCGCTGCAACAGCCGGAGGGTACGGCCGCAGCGCGTGCCGCGCGAGTGAACGGCGGGCCTGCCTCCAAACCGGCGGGTGCTGCAATTGCGCCTGCCAAGCAACGCCGCACCCGGTCATTGCTGATTAAGTTGGGCCTGATCGCGGGAGCCGGGGCGGCTGTGGGTACCGTCGTCGCCCTGACCAAAGCGAGTCCAACGCGCCCGCCCGGAGCTCACTAACATAGTGAAGTTGCTAAAGGAGAATAAGCAGACGCCATCATGAACTCATCCCCCGCACCAATACTGCTGAGCTTTTCCGGAATCGATGGAGCTGGCAAGAGTACCCAAATTGAGCGGCTCCATGCGCACCTGGTGGCATCGGGCGCTTCCGTGCTGCGTCTGGCTTTTTGGGATAACGTCGTATTTTTGTCACGGTTTCGAGCTGGTGTAAGTCATAAGGTGCTGGGAGGGCAGATCGGGGTTGGTGCGCCCGAAAACCCGGTACGCCGCCAGGACAAGAATGTGCGGCGCTGGTATTTGACTTTGGCCCGTTCTCCTCTCTATTTGCTCGACGTGCTGAAGCTGCGAAGGACGGTGGCAAAGGCAATGCTGAGTGGGTGCGATGTCATTATCTTTGACCGTTACATTTACGATCAGCTGGCCAATGTTCCCGACAACCCCATCGGGCGCGCCTACGTGCGAATGCTGCTGAAACTGTCGCCCCGGCCCGACCTTGCTTATCTGTTGGACGCCGATCCGGAAGCGGCGCTGCGGCGCAAACCTGAATACCCTTTGGAATTTCTCTATGACTATCGCAGAGCCTATCGTCGCCTGAGCCATTTGGCGCCGGAAATGGTTGTCATTCCACCGGGCGAGATAAACGACGTGGAAGATAGTATTGCCCAGGAATTCCGCAAGCGCTGCGCGCGAGAACCCCAGTCCAGATCAGTGCCAAGCTCTACTCATGTCCCAGCTTCACCATCCCGCAGTGTGTAAGCAGGTAACCTTCTCAGCGAACACTGCTTAAGCGCCATACAATAAGACAACGCTCGCGCTCAATGCTCCATCCAAGAGCAGCAGTTCAGAAGCGTTCCAGGCTAATTATGCCGTTGGATGTAAGCCCAAAATTCGCGTTAGTGATTCCGACACTGAACGAGGGCGGCAACATAGAACCCCTCGTGGAGCGCATTCGGTCGGCGCTCGACCCTCTCGGGTTGTCTTACGACGTCATTTTCGTTGACGACGGCAGCGGGGATGAAACCCAGGCCAACGTCAGTCGCCTTGCGGCCGCCGACCCTAGGATCAAGCTGCTGGTCCGCCACGGCCAAAAAGGTCTTGCCGGCGCCGTGGTTCACGGCTGGCAGCACACCGGCGCTGAACTTCTCGGTGTCATGGACGCTGACTTGCAGCATCCGCCTGAACTCATTCCCAGTCTGCTGGCAGGCGTACAGCAAGGCCACGATATCGCTATTGGCAGCCGCTATGTGCGGACGAATAAGGTGGCGGGATGGAATCCGTTCCGCCAGGCGGTCTCCCTGCTCAGCACCCTCGCCACAGTCCCGCTGCAAAGGGCAGGGGTGCGCGTTAAAGATCCCATGTCAGGTTTCTTCATAGTTCGTCGTGCTTGCATCGATGGAATCGAGCTCAGGCCACAAGGTTTCAAGATCCTTCTGGAAGTCCTGGTGCGGGGCCGCATCCGCTCTGCTTTGGAAGTCCCGTTTCAATTCGGGCAACGCCTCGCAGGCAAGAGCAAGGCGGACGCCAAGGTGGCGCTCGACTATCTGGCGCAATTGACCAAGCTTTCCCGCGACGTGATTTTCAGGTCGGGCCCGCAATGAAGATTTGTCTGGTCAGCGCTTTCCCCCCCAGCCGGCAGGGACTCAACGAGTATGGGTTCCATATCGCCAGGGAACTGAGCCAGCAACCCGGGCTTTCGCTCACTGTCTTGGGTGATGATCTGGACTCTCCCCAGCCGGAACTCGCCGAATACAGCGTGATTCGTTGTTGGGCTTTCAACAAGCTTTCCAACCCGGTCCGCTTGCTTCGGGCGGTACGGCGAATCCGTCCTGACGTGGTGTGGTTTAACCTGGGATTTGCCAGCTTCGGGGGCAGCCCGCTGCCCGCCTTCGTGGGACTCGCAATTCCGGCCCTCACGCGAATCAACGGCTGTTATACCCACGTCACACTCCATCAACTTGTGGAAACGGTGGATTTGAAAGATGCCGGCGTAAAATCGAAAAAACTTTACAGATTTGCCGGCGCAGTTGCGACCCATCTGCTGTTGTGCGCCAACTCGCTCTCGGTCCTTCTCCCTGCTTACCGCCGCATCCTTCGTGAAAGGTATCGCCGCGGTTCGGTGTATGTAAGACCGCACGGCATCCTTTCAGGACGTCCGGAATATCCGGACTTTTCCAAGCGCGGCAACCCCGTTCACCGTATCTTAGCTTTCGGAAAGTGGGGGACCTACAAGCGCCTGGAGCTTCTGATCAGCGCCTTTCATCGTCTGGCGCAGCGATTGCCGAAGGTTGAGCTGATAATCGCAGGGGGCGATCACCCCAAAACTCCCGGTTACGTTGCTTCTGTGGCGCGGCAACATCGGGGAGATTCGCGCATTCAGTTTACCGGGTACGTTCCCGAAGAGGCGATTGCCGATTTGTTCCAGAGCACCAGCATCGCGGTCATGCCCTACACCTCGTCGGCAGGCTCTAGTGGAGTGGCTCATCTTGCCTGCGAATATGGAGTTCCCATTGTTGCTTCCGATATTCGTGATTTCCGCGAAGTCGCCGAGCAGGAAGGAATCGCCATCGAGTTATTCGACGCAGGGAATGTCGAAAGTCTGGCGGAGCGCCTGCTCGCCATCTTGCAATCGCCCGAGCGCCTGCAGGAAATGGCGCTGCAAAATTTCTCCGCCGCGCTGCGCATGAGTATGCCGGAGATCATCCGGCAATATATGCGGAGTTTTGATCTGCAACACCGAATTCGCCTGCTGAGAGCTGCATCGAGATTCCGCCGCCTGCCACGCTGGATGCCGCTGCGACCGACTCTCAGCCGCAGAGTGGGCCAGCGCTTCCTCAGCTGGAACGATGCGGCGATCGCCGCTCATGCCAATTCCCGGTCGTCGCCATTGAGTGCAGTTGGTCACGTCTCCGGAAACGGCAACGACGGTTTCCACACGAGCCCCGAAGAAAGCTCAGATGATACTCTGCCGGCACCCTCGGTCGTCCCGGTTGAGGGCGAGGGCGACGCTGCTTAGGGCGGGCTGGTAGGTCTTCCTAAATCGTGTTCCAACCCGAGTTTTTCAGCCTTGCGCATATTTTCACTTGAGACCTCGTGAACCGAAAAGAGCGGGAGGCCTCAGCCCCTGCCCTTGCTTTTACGGTCTTCGGGAATTTCAGAAGCAGGCGAACTTCGGGCTGGTGCCACCGCCGGTGACATTGTTGAAAACACTTTTTTGCTGTTGCACGTAGACGCCACTGTTCAGTGTATAGTGCACCCATTGCGCAAGTCCGTAGCGTTGCGTCAGGTAGTATTCCTCTTTGTCATTGCAGTTGCCGTAACTGCTATCGCAGTTGTAGCGATAGCTCACCACGAGCGTCTTTAGATTATTAGGAAGACTCCCGCCAAAAGACTTGGTGTATGGTCCCCAGACCTGATTGATTCCCTGCTTGAGAGTGTGCCGCGTAAAGTGCGTGCAATCGGTGTAGATGTCGTAGGTCGTGTTGGGAACTTTTATCGTCGATCCAGGATACCCAGCCTGTGCACAGCGCGGCGCTAACGGCAGATTGGTGTTGTAGGTGAACTTCTTGTAGGTATTTGGGGAGTTCCACGCATATTCCGTGATCCACAAGTAGACATAGCTGCTGTCGTACAACTGGATGTCCCAGGGATAGCCGTTCCCACCTTTCGTCCAGTAAAACTTCCCGGGCTGCATCTCCGTGTATAGCGGATTAGCGGAACCAGTCATGTGATTACTGGCTCGCAGGTCGGAGTCCATGGTCATCCAGTCAAGCATGTCATACGTGCCCGCGGGGCAAGCCATTGTTGACTCGGCACGCGCTTCACTGATGCCATGGAATCCAAACCAAGCTGCGAACACGATTAAAAGCAAAAACCGACGCTTCATAGCGACCTCACAAGGAAATCCAAGTTCCCCTGCTGTGGCCCGGCGGACTGTGCGCATAAACCACCCGGGGGCATTCCCATCGGAACGCCGGAATTCTTGGATTGATTAGGTGCGCTCAAACTACGACGGCATGGGACGGCTCACAATCGGCTGAACCCCCTAACGATTGTGGAAAAATAATGACTGTAAGTACCTAGAATGCAGCAACTTAGAATTCATCTACTCTGATTTCCACAGTTTTGATAACGCTCGCAGGGGGGAAATTCGGATCTACTCTGGTGATTGAATTGCCTTTTCGCTAGCGTCGAGGTGGATTCGCTGAGTTGGGCTGAGTCTGCACCGGTTGCGGCTGCTGTGATTCAGGCAAAGGCTGAAGGATATCGCCTTGGGACTGGGGCGGAGCCGTCACTTGTGGCGGAGTGTTGGGAGCTGGCGTCGCCTGGGGATTAGAAATCATCCCTGACCGTGGCGGTCCCTGCGACTGCGGCTGCTGCACTCGATCTGGTACTTCGGGCGGCGGAAGCGGCGGAGGCGTCACCCCGTTGAGCGGCGGCGCAGGCTTGTTGAGTTCCGGCTCCGGAACAACGGTGTTATCGCGGCGCTTGAGCTGCGGCATCGGCTCACCCTCACGCCGGCGTGCCTGCTGCAGCGCCTCGATCGCTGACTCGGTGTCGTTCTCGTTTTGTTGTGCAACGGATCCCACCGGCTTGCCCTCAGCTTCGCGCCGGCTCGCATAGGTCACCACGAAATTGCGGTCCGCGGCAGCGCGCGCATCGGCGTAATAGGTCTCTGCGGTTTCGCGATCTCCGTTCATTTCGGCGACGTAACCCATATTGTTCAGGCTGAACGCGTTGTTGGGGTCCAGTTTGTAAGCCTCTTGAAAGAACTGTCGCGCAGCATTGGGATCATTGTGATTGAGAGCCGCCACGCCCCGCAGGTTAAGGCGGGCAACTCTGGCTTGCAGGTCCTCTCCTCGCGCAATCGTTTCGCTCACGAGTTTGGCGTTTTGTGCAGCGATCTCGCTGATCGGCTTGCCGCGCCATTTCTCGTTAGGCGCGACCAGAATCACCTCAGTGGAGTGCAGGCTGGCCGCGGCGCTGTAATACTTCAATGCCGATTGCAAATCACCTTCCGCTTCCATCACGTATCCCATGTTGTTCAACGTAAATGGATTGTGAGGAGCCCCGGCCAGTGCCCGGCGAAGCGCGTCTTCGGCCTCCGCGATTCTTCCCTTCCCCACTAAACTGATCGCCTCTACGTTCGCCTTATTCGCTTTCAGTTCGGCGCTGTTCAGATTCGTAAACGCATCTTGCAGGGGCTTGCCCCTCAGGTCCGGCCTGCTGGCAACATCGATAGTGGCATCGGAAGCGTTCTTGGCGGAAAGTTCGTAATAGCGTAGAGCTCGATCGGCATCGCCCTCCAGTTCCGACGTGTACCCCAGATTGTTGAGCGTGAACGGATCGTTAGGGTCGAGCAGGTAGGCCTGATAGAACAGTTTTTTTGCCTTCTCGATGTGACGCTTCTCGATCTGCTTGACTCCCTCGCGATTCAGCTTCTGTACCGGCGTGAGACGGCTGTGTTTGGGGAGAGTGATTTTAAGGTCACGCCCAAGCAGCGGTGTCGGCACCCAAACGGCTGCCGTCAGAACCAAAACCACAAAGCGAAGGCCAAGCTTAGTCATTGCTGTGAACAGCGATACCGACCTGTGTACAAGCACCATTTGGATGCTTTCCGACAGCTCAGGTTTGCCGTTCCCAGCACTAAGTTGATGAAAATCCACGGCCTGTGAGGCGACCCGCTACTCCGCTTCGACATCCAAAGCAGCCGGAGACCAGACCAGGATGCGCATTCGTTTCTCGGTGTTACTGCTTGTGCTCGCATTCTTCGCTTATGCCCAGGTACCTGCGGCGTCGCAGCAAAATGCACCTCCGGCCAAGTCGAATCCGGAGGCGGAACGCGAGCGGTCCGGCGCTGATCCTGTGCTGGACTTGCCCCCATTACCGGATGGCAAGCTCACGCTGGTCGGCGGGACTGTCGCCAAGCTGGACCCTATCCGCGACCGCCTCGCACTGCAACCGTTTGGCGGTCGCGAAATGAACATCGTTTTCGACGTGCGGACCAAGATCTTCCGCAATGGCGCGCCCGCCCGCGTGAGTGACATCCGCCCGGGCAATCGCGTTTACGTCGATACCATGTTGAACGGCGACCAGGTGTTCGCCCGCAGCATCCGCATCGAGACGAACGCCAATCAGGGCGATGCCCGCGGCCAAGTGGTGGCTCTCGACAGCCGCAGAGGCTTATTGACCCTCCACGAAGAAGTAGCGCCTCAGCCCTTCAAGTTGCACATCACTCCGCAAACTAACATCCTGATCGCCGGCCGTTCCGCGCCTGCGTCCGATCTTCGCCCTGGCGCGTTAGTGGTGATCAGCTTTGAACCTGGCTCGAATTCGAGAGACGTGGCGCGGCAGATCCGCGTCGTTGCCAATCCCGGTCAGCGCTTCCTATTCTCAGGAAAAGTCACGTTCCTCGACATGAGGGCTAAACGCCTTGCGATTGCGAACCAGACCGACCATGAAACTTACGACATCGCGCTTGATGTGATTCCTGCCGCCTACACTCGCGAACTGCGGGCCGGCTCAGAAGTAACGATTGGAGCAGTGTTTGACGGCAAGCAGTATCAGGCTCATACCATCGATGTCGTTCAAGGTAAGCAGAACCGGGCAGAAAAACAGCAGTAGTAGTGACGCGAATCGCGCCGGAAGAGACTTGAGCACCATGACCGCGACAAATCACGCAATAGCCGCGCAGCGGCGCAATGTAAAAGCCCGGCACGGCAGTGCCGGGAATGCGGGAATGCGATGAAACCTAGTCCGCTTTAGCGCACGGCACGAGTGTCTCCCGGTGACAATGGCACGCAGTCTCTTGCGTCGTGTATCGCGTAGCACGGTTAAACCTCACCGCTCTGCGGCCCGATTGCGCTCTTATCCTTCCGACACGTCCGACGTCGAAAGCTGCCCCCGCAGAATGCGCTGGATGAAAAAGTCGCGATCGTGGAACATGTACCGCACGATGTTCTTCGCGTACCGGGATAGCGTCGCAAAATCTGTCTGATACCAGCAGCACTGGGTCATACGCGGTGACAAGCCACAATAAAACCGGAAGCGATCATGGACGGTTGCGGGATCGAGCAACATGGCCGCCGCCATGCGATGGTTCCCCTCGATAATCGTCAGCGGGCTTTGCTCATCGACGCCAATCAACAAGACTGCGTTGGGAACTCGCTCTTCGCGCAGGTCCGCCCCAACCGCTCGCAATTTCCTGCAAAACCAGCTTTCATCAGAGGATTCGAGTCTTGTCCGAATGCGGCCGATCATCTCCGTTAGATTGAAGTTTCCTCTGGCGAAGGCACGCCACTGCTTCCGCGGAAAGGCGCGAACCCGGGCGAGGTCGTCTGGCTGTAGCGCGATTTCCCACCACGCGGTGTCCTTCGGCAGCTCGCGCCACATTCGTCCACGACGCCGGAACAATAAGGCACGCCGAATGGTGTTTTCACGGCTATCCTCGATATCCGGATGCTGCACCAGGCCGGCAAAGCGCTCACGATATGCGTCGAACTCCGGCTGGTAAAACTCGGCCCGGAGAAATTCAGCAATGACCTCTTCTTCCCCGACGCGGCGCAGCTTGATCAGGCTGCCTGCGGGAAAGGTCGCCAGCTCTTTGATCTCGCGCCGCGAGCGCAGGAACGGCACTGAAACGGTCACCAGCAGCAGAATCATCAGTACAAGCTGAACCGCAATCACATCGTGCAGCGTGGAATGGAACAGGTAAATGCCAAGCGCGATCGCCCCGCTGAATCCCAATTGCAGCCAACTCGCGTTTCCGATGCGGCGCGACATCTCGTAAGTCATGAGCACGACGCTGAACGAATAAATCCCGGTCAGGGCAGCGTATAGCACCAGCAGAGAGGAGAACGAACCCTGCGAATGCACCACAAAGCCCGAGCCCAGGATCATCGTCCATAGGCTGTTCGGCGCTAGCCACACCGCCGCCGTGAACAAGGACGAAATCAGCACTACGAGCAGTAATGCAGTGCTCATCACCGTCCGTCCGCTGCGCTCATGCGAACTTCCCGCCGACACCGGAAACATGCTGCTGACGACCGACCACGACAGCATGTAGACCACGCGGCCAACCAGCGCGACTGCCGCGTAGAGCCCGGCGAGTCCAGCGGGAAAGAAATGTTTGACCAGCAGGATGTCAATGTTATTGATCGTCACTTGCCCGACGAAGAAAACGATCGCCTGCATGCCTTCGGCAAACGAGGCGGGCAAGCCTTGTTGTGCGGCGACTCGGAACGCCGCCCTCGGACGGCCTGCGAGGTACGCCACCGCAACCGAGGCGACAACAGCAAGAATTACTCCCGTGACCCCGAGTCCATAGTGCAGCAGCACCAGTGCCCCGCCCAGCTTGACGGAGACTTCCAGGACGAAGTTCTCTGCCAGGTGGCGGAAGTCGTAGACACCCTGCATCAACCCACGCCGCACACCCAGCGGGATGTAAATCGTCGTGCCGATGGCCAGCAGCACGACGTAGTTGCGCGTAGGCAGATTCAGGTAGCTGGAAACCAGGTTGCTGCCGTACACCAGCAGCACCCCAACCATGATTCCTACTTGCCACGAGCGGCGATGCAGGGTGCGGTAAACCGCCACTTTCGCCGGAAGCTCCGGGTTCTTGGCTACGAATTTCGAGCAAACCAGCTGGAAAGCGAGAGTCACCGACGACAACAGCATCAGGACGGTGTAGATCGCGGTAGCGTGCCCGAATTCGGCCGCCCCCAGCAGGCGGGCAATGGCGATGTTGTAGAGCAGATTGGTGGCGCCGACCACGCCGGAACTGACCAGCATGATCATGCTGCCGCTCAGCAGGCGGGCGCGCAGCGCCTGCGTCGATCCCGACGCTGCCACCGTCTCCTGCGTCACGATCGATGACTCGGCTATGTCTCCCTGGCCCCGCTGCATGAAACCTTCCGGATCCGTAGTTTCGCTCTGGGCGCCCCGACCAACTGCGCCTCCAGCGCTCTTAGACGTGCTTAGATGTTGAGATTCAGAACAAGGTCAACTTGAACACCGGCACGATAGAAGTATGACTGTGCCCGGGAAAGTCATAGAAGGTCTGCTGCTGAACACCAACCGAAAACCGTAGCGGGTACGACACAGGCACACTGTCGCTTCCGTCGTTCAGCGCCCCGCGAACCGGCTTCACATACGAGATCAGCAAACTATTCGTGTAGTTGTCATACACATGGAAGCCCTTTCCCTGCGACCATGTTCCCGAGGCATCAATCGACCAGCGTTCATTGGGCGTGATCTGCAGCGCGAATGCCGGCCCCAGCGACTGAGCATTGGTCCACGCACTCCCCTCGACTCTCCACGCCTTCAGATAATCGGCTACCGCGGACGCCGTCACCTTGGTCCCGAACTTGCGCTGTAGTCCGACATAGCTATCGCTCTCATAGAACTCATGGATGGACGGACGGAAAAGCAGGTCCCGGGCGCCATAGCCTGTAATCAGAGCCGTTTTGCCCCAGGGTCGGCCGACAACGAAGTTAATCCTTCCGGAAAAGTCGCGGGAATGCAGCGGCTGGCGGGTAAATGGGCCGGCCTCCCGGATCAGGTCCCCGGAAAGCGACAGCCAGTTGCCGATCGAACTAGTCGAGACGTACAGGAATTGCCGAAACAGATCCTGGTCGAGCGGGACCGGCGCCAGCCTGTCCCTTCGAATGGTGTACTGCAAGCCTGGAGTGAAGGTAAGCTTCACATCCCCAACATGGAGGATCGGGGTAATAGCACCATTGAAAATGGTGTCGTAGGTGTCTCGTCGCTGAATGAGCAGTTCGCTGGGAAAAGAGATCGTTCCGCGCGCATTCCGCTCCGCCACAAAACCATTGATCATGGGGACATTGTCCCCGAGGCGCAGGTGAAAGCCGGCGTCAGCCCAGGTCTCGATCGACTTCCTTGGCGGTGGAAGAAATTGAGGGGAATTTTGCACTCCCCGGAAACGCGCGTCCATTTGATAAATGTTTTCGTCTTCGAAAATGGGCTGCAGCCATGCTTGCGACCCCACGCTCACGTTATCGGTGAGCTGGCGGCCCTGCTCTCCTGCGAGTTCGAATGCCGCGCGTTGGGCAACATCGTTGTCGGGCTGCAACGAGTTCGCGCGGGCAAACGCTGACAGGGCGTGGAAGTTGTCCTGACGCTGGCGGTAGGCGTTACCCAGCGACACCAGGTAGTCGTAATTCTGCTGCTTGTCAGGATCGGTGACGCTGGTCAGCACGGTTTCCGCGCTGCGCGTCTCGCCCAGAGCAAGATGGGAATTCGCCTGACCAATCGCGACGGCAATCTCGTCGGCTCCCGCGGCTTGCGCGCGTCCATAAAACTGCTGTGCCAGGCGGAAGTCATTCAGCGACATGAGTACGTCAGCCGCATTCAGATAATCCTCGGCGCGAATCACGGTGGCATCGGAAACCCGCGCCTCCGCGAAGCCCAACGCAATCTGCTCGCGCGCGTCGGAGGCGTGATGCTCTTCCGCAAATAACCGCGCGAGCGCCAGCCGTGTCTCCAGCCGGTCAGCTTCCGACAGTTCCAGCGCGCGGGCATAGCGGTCCATCGCCTGATTCCGCTCACCCATGCTCATGAGCGCCTGCGCCGTGGCCAGCAAAATCCGAGCGTCACCGCCGCCAATCTTCTCCGCATTGTTGATGTCGCGCAGGGCGTCGTCCCGGCGGTGCAGTTCGGCATCCGATCTTGCCATTTGCGCATACACCATCGGATCCTGCCCGTACTTCAAAGCCGTATTCAGCGTCTGCAAGGCGTTGCTGTACTCATGCAGCCGGTATTGCGCATCCGCCAGCGCAAGGTACGTGGGCACGTCATTGGCCTGATATTTCAACGCGGCGCGATACTCAGGAACCGCCTTCGTCAGCATGACTCGCTGACGATAAGCTTCCGCCCGCGCCAGGTGCAGTGGCCGGGACTCGCCCAGAATCTTTTCCGCAATGTCGGTTTCTTTCAATGCGGCCTTGGCGCTGCGCAGTTGTAAATAGGAATAAGCCAGACCGAGGTGAGCCTCCCCATAATCAGGACGCAGCTTGATTGCCTGTTTGAAATCGTTTTCCGCGCGCGCCGCCAGCCGCAGGTCGTTTTCCACGTACCCGCGGTTCATGTAGCCGGTAGACATTTGCGGGTCGCGCTCCAAGGCTTCGCTGAAGTCATTGACAGCGGCCTGCAGGTCTCCATTGTGGGCATCGACATACCCGGCGATGAGCCGCAAATCTTTATCCTTCGGCAGCACCGGTTCAAAGCGGCGGACGATCTGCATCGCATCCTGGTAGCGGTTCAAGAAAAGCAAGTCATAGGCAAGGTAAACCGGTGCCTCCGGATCACGCGGCAGCTTCTCGATGACTTTGTACCCCAAATCAGCCGATTCCTGATACTTTCCGGTCATGGTGAGATACCGTTCGTGCTCGCGCATGACTTGCGGATTTTCCAGCATGTCCGGCGTGGAATGATCGATCCAGTCTTTCGCCACCTGGAACTGGTGTGACTCCAGCGCCGAGTTGATACCTCCAGCCACCACGAGTGGATTCGTGGGTGCGAGCCGGTGAGCTTTGTCGTAGCTGGCCTGCGCCCGCTTGAACTCGCGCCGCTCCGTGTACAAATCGCCTAACGCCAGATGAGGAACATAGTTGTCGGGGTATAGCGATTCGACCTTGGTGAAATACTGTTCGGCGGCCTTGGGATTCCCCATTTCGCGTGATAAGTAGCCGAGTGAACTCAGCGCTGCCGCATTGGTTGGGTCGGATTGCAAACCCCGGTTGTAGAGTTGCACCGCCTCCGGCCGGCGGTCCGTCCGCCAAAGCAGGTTGGCGTAGTTCAGAATAATGTTTGTGTTATTCGGCTGTAGCGAGAGAGCCTCTTTCAGGTCTTTCTCCGCTCCCTGCGAGTTGTTGAAGGCCATCTCCACCGCCGCACGCAACCGCAGAAATTCCGGACGGTTCGCATCCCGCACGTCGATCTGCTGGATCAAGTTGCGCGCCGCGCTCGCCTCCCGGTTCTGCCCGGCCGCATTGCCGGTATCTCGAAAGAGTTGATAAAGATCCACGTGCAGCGAGATTGGGTACAGGACGCCCTCGGGAACTGATTCCGGCAGATGGCTGAGCGCTGTCTCGTACTCGCGGATTCCCTCGTCCGGCCGGTTTTCCAGAGCGGCAATCTGCCCGCGA
Organism: Terriglobales bacterium; assembly: GCA_035691825.1. Taxonomy (GTDB): domain Bacteria; phylum Acidobacteriota; class Terriglobia; order Terriglobales; family Acidobacteriaceae; genus Gp1-AA122. Next base: position 64,789 of record DASSIO010000199.1, read on the forward strand.
ATAGCATGCAGCCGGTAGTGATCAGGCTGCAGAGCCTGGGCGCGTTTCAAAAGATTCTCGGCGGCGCCAAACTCGCCCGCATTGACCAGGGCTTGGGCGGCGTTCAACTGAATATCGATATCGCTTTTGGCAGCATTGGCAGCTTGCAGATACCTGTCTGCAGCCTCCTTCTTCTTACCGGCAAGCTGATAGGTAAATGCCATCTCGGCGAGCGAGTTCGCGTCTTTCTTCTTGATGGATTGCAGGATGGCAATCGCCTGATCGTATTGCCCAGTGTCCCTGAGATAGCCTGCGACCGAACGGAGAACCTCAGCATTATTGGGCGCCCGGTTGCGGGCGCGGTCCAGCATCTGCCGTGCTTGATCTTGTTGGCCGGTACGCTGGTAGGCGCGCGCCATAAGCAACTCTGTGCGCGCGTCAGGTTTGACTCCCTCCGCCCGCGAGAAGTAGGTCAGCGACTGCTGGGGATCTTTAAAAAGAAAAAGTTCGCCGGCCAGCCGGAGATCGTCGGTGCTCTTGGGATTGGCCGCCAGTACTTTCTGAAGCAGCGCTTCCGCTTCGCTCGCCTTCCCCATTTTGGCGTAGGTTTGTGCCAATCCAGACAAACCTTCGATCGAGGACGGCCGTTCCGCGAGTCCCTTCTGATAGGCATCTACCGAAGTTGAATACTTTCCTGCGAGTCTGGCCGAATAGGCGAGCAGAAACCAGAAATCGGGATTATGGGGCGCTGCGCGAGTCGCTCGCTCGGCATAGTTCATCGCCGCGGCGTAGTCGCCTTTGTTCAATGCCTCCTGAGCCGCGCGTGCCTGCCGGGCAACTTCAATACTGGAGCCCCATCCCATACCCGTATCAGAGCGCGGCCCCGCGGCTTTTCCTTGTTGTTTTCCCCGGTTCGCGTTCTTGCCCGCTGCGCTGGAAGGAGGGTTGTTCTGCCCGTTGACTTCAAAGGTCTGAGCGAAGCCTCCCGCGCCGGCCAACAGCACGCAACAGGCAATCAGAATCGGTCGCTTTGGAAACATCCATGAACCTTACGGAAACACTCCAGCTTGCAACCCGCTCTGATGCCCAGAAGGTTGCAGTGGTTGGACATGCGAGTAGAAGCGGGACCAGGTTGCCGATGCCAAAGTCGAATTTCTGGAAGCACATACGAATGCCAGCAGCAGCATTCGAGTAAACCTTATCCGGCTGAGCTGAATCCAAATCCCGTTCACGAATGGGAGGATTGACCCTTGATCTCGGAAACGAGCTTCTTGCGGCGAAAGATCCCGCTATCTGTCATCGTCTTCGTCACCTTGGCTATTCATGCTCCGCTGCTCATCATGGAGCTGCCGGCGAAGACCTCGTACGACGCGAATTTCCACATGTTCTTCGCGTCGCACTATGCCCAGCATTGGTTTGATCCCTGGAATGAGAAGTGGTTTGCCGGCTTTTCGCAGACCACATACCCCCCTCTCGTTCACCAGTGGATTGCCCTGCTTTCCCGGGCCTTCGGGCTGACCGAAGCGTTCATGCTCGTCATGCTGATCGCGGTGGTGCTTATCCCGGTCAGCGTTTACCGGTTCGGAAAATTGTGGGTGGATGAGCGCGCCGCCAGCTACGCGGCGCTGCTCAGCGTCTTTGCGGGAACCGTATCGTTCCTGGTTTACTCGGCAGGCCAGTTGCCGACCATGCTCTCGGCGCCGTTGTACCTGTTAGCGGTTCCCTACTTCTACCACTGGTCGCATTCTGCGAGTTGGCGCTCGCTCTTAAAGGGAGTCGTTCTCACCCTCGCCGCCGCAGCCGCCCACCACGTCACTCTGATTTTCGGCTCCTTGATCTTCGCCTTGCCGGTCTTGTGGCTGGCTATGAAAGACCGCCAACAGGAAGGTGGCAGTCAAACCGCGGTGGTTAGCCGGGCTGTAATCTTTTCCGTTTTGACCGGCATTGGGGTTGGCATTGTGCTGCTGCCGTACTGGGTCTCCATCATCCAGCACCCGATCAAGCAGATTCCCATTCCGCACGCCAGCCGCGCCAACTTCCTGACCAACGCCAACATCTTCATGAACTACTTCATTGCGCCCTATGGCGCGATGATCCTGGCGCTTCCCTTCATCGTCATTGTCGGTGCCTCGGTGCGGCGCCTGCGCCCCTTGCTGATTGCCTTCTGGTTCACGTTCATCATCAGCCTGGGAGGCACGACTCCCGTACCGCGCTGGATTTTCGGACGCGCCTTCGAAATCTTGACCTACGAACGCTTCACCCTATGGGCGACGCTCTTGGCCCTGCCCATCGTGGGCTTCTGGGCGGAAGATCTGATTGACCGCCTGAATTGGAAGGCTGCCCTGGGTTTTGCCACCGCCGCGGTGGTCACAATTTCCCTCACCATGGGCTGGCTCACCTGGAGTCCATTCCGCCCCACCAGCGGGCTGGACGTCACCTCGGTTGCCGAGTTTCTTAACCGCGATGGCCACGATCAGTACCGCTATTTGACTCTCGGCATCGGCAATGCCCTCCCGAAATTGTCGATTTTGGCAAACGCCGGCAGCGTGGATGGGGAGTACAACTCGGCCCGTCTGCTCCCCGAAATGACCAACTACGGCTCGGCGCAGTTCACCAGCGCCAAGTACTACGGCACATCCGGGATGGAGTCGTTGCGAGCCATGCTCCGGCACGCCAACCACTATGGCTTGAAGTTCATTTTCGTCCACGATCCCTATTACGACCCACTGTTGGTGTTCGCAGGCTGGCGGCAGATCGAGACCTTCGATCAGGGCGCCATTACCGCCTGGGTCAAAGACGATGTTCCGCCCGCTCACAAGATCATTTCCGATGCCATGCCGACTCCGTGGGAAGGACTGTTATGGGGAATTCTCCCGGTCGGCAGCAGCGTAGTTGCGATCTTCCTGATTCTGGCTTTGCCGGAAAGACGCACGGTGGAACGAGACAATCTGATCACTCTGCCCTCTACCTCCGGTGAGCCTGCCTTCGCGCGCGAGGTGCGGCCATGAAAACCGGCTTGGCAATCATCATCGTACTTGTCACAGCCGTGCTCATCGGGATTGGCTGGGTGCAATCGGGCGGCCTGACTTCGCGTGAGATCAGCTCGGCTAAGACCCCGGAAGAAGCGGTGCAGGCGCTCATGGCTGAGATTCAGGCCCGGGACTGGGATCGCGCCTACTCTCGCCTGGCAGACACCGCTAAGCTCGAGAAGGCAGATTTCATCCGTGATCTCGCGGGCAGCAACGGCAGCCTTCGGACCTATTCCAGCCTGCAGTCCTTCACCATCTGGCCAATCCATGCCACCGATCAGGATGCGACCATGCGGGTTCGCATGACCTGGTCCAGCGCGGTTGGTCCACTGAACGATATCCGCGATCTTCATGTGCAACATGAAGGAGACGCCTGGAAAGTCGTCTGGCCCAAGCCTAACTTCCCCAAAGTTCCGCCTCAGGTTATTCCCGTGAACTACCTGCGCTGGGATGTCATTGGCCGCAGCGCCGGCGATGATTGGGGCGTCCAGAACGTTGACACCCCCAACGTGCGGATCACCTCGATGAATGCGATTGACCGCCCGGAAGGCGTGGTCATCGTCGGCGAAATCGTCAACGAGGACACCGTTCCGGCGTACGTGAGCGTGAACGCAACTCTGCTGCAGCCCGATCAGTCGCCCATCGACCAGGAAAGCAGCTTTGAAATGATCGCGCACACGCTGCTGCCCCGCCAGGTTTCGCCATATCGCATCGATTTTCCGGGCGTACGTCTTAAGCAGGTCAAAAGCGTCCGCATGGATGCCAAGGCATTGTTGGTGCCGGCCAGCGCGGATCCGGTGATTGCCGTCACCGATCAGAAATTGGAAAAAGACCCGCTTGGAAAGAATGTGCTTGCCGGCAACCTGGTCAACCAGAGCGGACAGAACGTGGACATCGCCCAGGTGGTTGCCGCTTACTACGACGCGAACGGCAAGGTGATCTGGGTATCAGACGGATATGTCGATCAGGCATTGCTGCCGCAGATTGCCGTTCCCTTTGGCGTAGATGTTCCCAAGGACGTTGCCCCCAACGTCCAGAGCTACCACGTAGTTGTGAACCACTACAGCCGGAATAGCGTTTCCTGAAATGCGGAAGCTAATCTTCATCTCGTTGTTGTGCCTGGTCCCGCTGCTATTTGCCGAAGCGGCGGAACTAAACGTTCCTGAACATGTCACGGCGGGCAGCGCATTCTCAATCTCTGCGAGCGGGAGTGGCAGCGCGACCTTTTACCTGGTCGGGCCAAGTCTCGCGGCGAAACGGCAAGTCCAGTTGGGAAGTGAAATTCGCGTCGCTGCCGACGAGATTCAAACTGAGGGTCGATACGTCGCCGTTGTCTGTGGTTCGGATGGCTGCTCCAGCGCGGCATTCTTCGTGACTGCTTCCGACCCAGCCAAAATCAGCTTCCTGCTGCATCCCTCGCGTGTGCCGGTTGCCGACCGTGACGCTATTAACGCCACCGCCTTTGTCTTCGACCGTTATTACAATCCGGTCCTGAAGCCGGTCACGGTGGACTTTCAGATCGTCCCCAAAAACGGCAAGCCGTTCGTCCAGACGGTAAAAGCCACTCGCGGCGTCGCCTGGATGCGCATGAGTTCCACGCCTAAAGAAGGTCCGGTCAAGGTGATCGCGGCGCTGGGAGAGGCATCCGAGCCGCGCGTAATTCAGCAAGTCGCTTCGGAAGCCTGCCATTTGCGCATCAAGGCTACGCGCACGGCAAAAGGTGTGCTTGTCGAAACCGATCCCGTACGGGACTGCAGCGGCAACGCTGTTCCCGATGGCACGATCGTTTCTTTCACCGCGGTCGATGCAAACGGCAAGAGCACCGTGGACGCGCCTGTCAAGAAGGGAGTCGCCCGCACGCAATTTCCGATTTCCGGCCGCGCAACCATATCCGTGGCGTCGGGCGTGGTAATAGGCAACGAGATCAGGTTATGAGGATCATGGCGAACAGGAAGGTCTCCAGCCGGTTTCTGACGATTGCACTCGCGGTGCTGCTCGCAGTTATGCTTTTCTCCCCCTCGCTCTTCCGCGTATTGCGAGCAGATTCTTCGTTGCCGCAAGTACAACTCAATGCAGATTCGATTGGCCCGCGCCCCATCGAAGAATTGACCGGGCACAACGTCGTTCGTGATTATGCGTATGCCTGGCGCGATCTGGCGGGCGCGCTCGAAGGCAACCGCGCCGGCCTGCTCAATGACTACTTCGCCGGATTTGCCAAGGATGATTTCGCCCGCCGCATCGCCGACCAAAAGGCTGCGGGCCTGACCACTCGTTACATCGATCACGGCCATCGCGTCAAAGCGGTGTTCTACTCTCCCGACGGCGGTGAAATGCAGCTTCTCGATGACGCTAAGCTCGAAATCGACATCCTGGACGGGGGCAAAGTTATTCACCAGGAGAACGCGGACCAGCACTACCTCGTGCTGATGACGCCGGGCGCCGATCGCTGGTTTGTTCGATCATTGACGGCGGTTCCCAATTTCTAGCCCCGAGTCCCACTTGATGTCATTCAATTCTGTCATCTGCCCGGACGCGGACTGGAGAGACTTTCCCCGCGCTGATGAACGCGCATTCCGCTGTCGAGGATAACTCTTGCCACTCCGCTTTCATCGAAACCAAGCCAGTGACTTTGAAATGAAGGGCTTTCAAATCCCGGCGCTTCTGCTGATCGTGCTGGTCAGCTTCATTCCTGCGGGATGCAACAGGGCTAACCTGCGTGAGGTGATGCAAAAAAATATTCCCGAGTCCGGCGGCTCGCCCAAAATCATCGCCGACTATCAGCCGTGGTTCGGTGATCCCGACCACATCAATGTCGGCTACAACAGCTCCGACCCGGGCGTCATTCGGAAGCAAATCGAGCAGGCGAAGAACATGGGCATCTACGCCTTCGCGGTGGATTGGTACGGCGACCGCAAACCTTTTCTCGACCGCAGCACCGCAGTTTTAGCGCAAGTGGCCAGCCAGACCCAGTTCCACTTCGCGCTCATGTACGACGAAACGGAAGAGGACACGGGTCATGCCACCGAAGACGCGCTCGACGCTCTGGACAAAGCCTACAAGCAATATATCGGTCCGGATGCTCCTGTGCGTAACGCCTATCTCCTCTACCAGGGCCGGCCCATGATCTTCGTTTTTCCCAAGCGCGGACGGACGAACTGGGATCAGGTGCGCCAGGCCGTGAACAATTGGGAGAGCCCGCCGTGGCTGATCTACAAGGACGATCCGCCCCCCGAATACGCCAAAGACTTTGACGGCGAATACGCCTGGGTGCATCCCAGCCACAAATGGATGGCCGATGGCAGCGACTGGGGACGCGAGTACCTGGAAAACTTTTATCTGAAGATGAAGACCAAGCATCCGGACAAAATTGTTGTCGGGGGCGCCTGGCCCGCATTCAACGACGCCCGCGCATCGTGGAGTTTAAACCGGCATATGGACGCCCGCTGCGGCAAGACCTTTGAAGACACCTTAAGTATGTTTCGCAAATATTTCGACGACTCCCACCCGCTGCCGTTCCTGATGATCGCAACCTGGAACGACTACGAGGAAGGAACGGCTATTGAGGCCGGGCTGCCGCAATGCGGTCGCAACAATGCTACGGCAGGTTCTGGTTCGTAAGGCGAAGAATTGCAGTCTAGCACTCAACGAATTTTGGGGATGCACTGATATGGCAACGAATAGCACTAATGGTTCCTCTATCGAAGCGCGCTACCTCGCGAGCATGTCAACCCTGCTGTTTGCTGCCGATGACGTTGGCTCGGCATCTTCGGCGGCGGTTGATCAAGAACTACGCTTCATCTCTGGTCTAGACGATGAGAGATTACGCGGGTTGCTGGATTTGGCCGATGCTCACCACGTAACCGTGCGACTGATCGACGCCATTCTCCATTATGCCTCCAACACCGGTTACGCCGGCATTGTGGCTCGTCTCGATGCGCCGCTTGCGATCGAGCAGAAGCGCATCGCCAACGCCCTCAAATTTCTCAACGCGATCTGTAACGAACTCGACAACGCCGGCTGCAAAGTCACCGTCATAAAGTCGCTCGACCACTGGCCCGACCTGGGCGGGGACTTGGACCTTTATTCCAGCGGAGACAGAAACGCTGTCATTCGCGTTTTTACGGAACGCTTCGGCGCCCGTCGGGAGCCGCAGAGTTGGGGCGATCGCCTGGCCAACAAGTGGAACTTCCAAATACCGGGCCTTCGTGAGCTTGTGGAATGCCACGTCCAATGGCTGGGTCAGACGGGAGAACATGTAGCCCTGGCCCGCCGCATGGAAAACCGTCGTATGCTCAGGCAGATTGCGGAATATGAGTTTCCCGTCCCCGCTCCTGAGGAGAGGATCGTCATCTCTACTCTGCAGCGCATGTACCGGCATTTTTATTTCCGCCTGTGCGATGTGTTGAACATTTCCAGGCTGTTGCAGGAAGGAGCAGTCAGCTTTTCAGATCTGAAGAAGACCTCCGACCTGGGCTCGGTCTGGCCGGGAGTAGCCACCCTGCTGGTCATTGTCCGTGACTATGTCCGCTCGTACGGGGGACCCGGAATCTCCCTTCCCCCCGATGTGCTCGCCTCCGCCCGCTCTTCCGGCGATCGGACCTACGTTCGCAACAAGTTCCTCCGAATTCCCATGATGCCGGAAGCGGTCGAACTCTATACCAAGCAGATGTTCGGAATCAGCGCCCAGGGTGACGTTAGAGGACTTCTTCGTCTCAGTCTCTTGCCTGCCCTCGCTACCGCCGCAGTCGTCGGCTACCGTTTAACTGGGAGCGATAAAGGTATCTGGTAACTCGGCTGTATGTACCAGATCGAACTCTCGCTCGCTTCCGCATCCCGCACGAATTCGCGCTACAGAATGTACCCGATAGTAGCGGCGGCCTTCCTATCTTAAATTGGAGACTGTGGGGCTATAGCAGTTCGCAGCTGGTTTTCGCATACGCTTATCGGCCGGCCCCGTGTTGGGCTCTAGTTCTTCTTTCACGCTTGTCGACCGCGCCATCGCCCTCCTGAAAGTCCGGGATGAGCCGCGCTTAATGCTTCAGGAGTAGGCCGCAATGAGGATTGCACAGGTAGCTCCGCTCTACGAAAGCGTTCCGCCGCAGCTGTACGGAGGCACAGAGCGCGTGGTCTCTTTCCTGACCGAAGAACTGGTTCGGCAGGGTCACGATGTTACTCTTTTTGCCAGCGGTGACTCGGTCACCAGCGCCAGGCTCGTACCCATCTGTTCCCGCTCACTCCGCCTCGACAGGCAATGCATCGATCAGATTGCCCACCACATCCTGCTGCTGGAACGGGTGTTCAGCGAGCGCGAACACTTCGACATCATTCATTTCCACATTGACTATCTTCACTTCCCGCTGACTCGCCGCTATGGCCCCGTCAATGTCACCACTCTGCATGGCCGGCTCGATATCCCGGACCTGCAGCCACTCTATCGTGAGTATTACGACATGCCGGTTGTCTCCATTTCGAATGCGCAGCGGACGCCACTCTCCTGGATCAATTGGCAAGGCACGGTGCATCACGGCCTGCCCAAGAGTCAGTTCCGCTTTTCTCCCAAAGCTGAAGGTTATCTGGCTTTTCTGGGGCGTATCTCTCCAGAAAAAGGCCTTGACCGCGCCATTGAAATTGCCAAACGCGCTGATATGCCGCTGCGAATTGCCGCCAAGGTTGACCGCGTCGACCGCGACTACTTCCAAGCGGTAATTAAGCCACAATTAGATCATCCGCTTATCGAGTTCATCGGCGAAATCGGTTATCCGGAAAAGAACGAATTCTTGGGTAACGCCGCCGCTCTGCTGTTCCCGATCAATTGGCCGGAACCGTTTGGACTGGTTATGATTGAGGCCATGGCTTGCGGGACACCCGTAATTGCGTTTTCCTGTGGTTCCGTTCCCGAAGTCATGTCCGACGGAGTGAGCGGATTTGTGGTCAATGACATTGGCAGTGGGGTCGATGCCGTGAAGCGCGTCGAAAAGCTGGATCGTCGAGGCGTGCGCCTTTGCTTTGAGAAGCGTTTCACCGCTACGCGAATGGCGAACGATTACCTCGCCATTTATGAGCGCCTCTTGGGAGGCGAGCCGGAAACGCTCACCCTGACCGATGGGGTGTCAGTTGGATGAAGTAACCACCCAACAGTTCTACATCGCCGCCAAGTCTGCCCCGCCCGACGACCGCACTCGCGTCCTCAAGTATGGAAACATGTTCGCCGTCTTCGACCGCTACGGCGATGTCGAGACCACCGGACTCGGCGAAGAGGGCATATTTTACGAGGGCACGCGTTTCCTTTCCGAATTGGCCCTCTTTATCGGAAACTCGCGTCCCCTGCTGCTCAGCTCCACCGTCAAACAGGACAATTCGCTGTTCACGGCCGACCTTACCAACGTGGACATCGTCCAGGACGAAAACATCTCTATACCGCGCGGCAGCCTTCTTATTACCCGCTCCAAGTTCCTCTACCGGAACTCTTGCTACGAAGAGCTGCATGTCTCAAATTTTGGCCTGCAATCCATTAACGTCGCGCTCGGTTTAAAATTCGACGCCGACTACTCCGATATTTTTGAGGTGCGTGGGATCAAGCGTGCCGCTCGTGGCAAGCGTCTCGATCCTGTTCTCCAAAGCGATACAGTCGTGCTGGCCTATCGCGGACTCGACGGAGTCACCCGTCGCACCCGGATCCGCTGCGCCCCCCCGCCGAAACGAATTACCGCTTCCGACTGCCGCTTTGAGGTTTTGCTTGCTCCCAAGCAGGAACTTACTTTTCACTTGCAGGTTACCTGCAGCTCACACGAATCGCTGGATGGAACAATTTCGCATCAACAAGCCCTGGCACACTCCAGCGCAGAAACCCAGGAAGGCAGTCATGAATTCTGCCAAATCCGTTCTTCCAACGATCAATTCAATGACTGGGTGAACCGGTCCGTCGCCGACACGCAGATGATGATCGTCGGGAATCCAGAAGTCGATTATCCCTATGCCGGCGTCCCCTGGTTCAGCACTGTTTTTGGGCGGGATGGCATCATTACCGCTTTGGAATGCCTTTGGGTAAATCCCGCCATCGCCAAGGGCGTCCTCCAGTATCTGGCAAACACCCAGGCAACGGCCTTGGTTCCGGAGGCCGATGCCGAACCGGGAAAAATTCTTCACGAGACTCGGCGCGGAGAAATGGCTGCGCTGGGCGAAGTTCCGTTTGGACGCTACTACGGCAGCATCGATGCCACACCTCTGTTCGTCATGCTGGCCGGTGCATATTTTCAGCGCACCGCTGATCGCAAGTTTCTCCATTGGATTTGGCCGCACGTGGAGCGCGCCCTGAGCTGGATTCAGGAATACGGCGATAAGGACGGCGACGGCTTCATCGAATATTCCCGCAACTCGCCCAACGGTCTGGTGCAGCAGGGCTGGAAGGATTCCGGCGATTCTGTCTTCCACGCCGATGGCCGCCTCGCCGAACCTCCAATAGCTTTGTGCGAGGTACAAAGCTATGCCTACGCGGCAAAGCGAACTGCCGCCCGAATGGCTGCCGCGTTGCGTCAGTATCACCTCGCGGACGCGCTCGAGCAGCAAGCGCGTGATCTGAAAACGCGCTTCCAGCAGGCATTCTGGTGTTCTGACCTGGGCACCTACGCGCTAGCCCTCGACGGCCGCAAACGTGCCTGCCGGGTGCGTACTTCGAACGCGGGCCATTGCTTGTACACAGGTATTGCCGATTGCGGCCATGCTCGGGCAATCGTTGACTCCCTCCTCACTAAGGATTTTTTCACCGGCTGGGGCATACGCACCGTCGCCGTCGGAGAAGCGCGCTACAACCCCGTCTCCTATCACAATGGATCAGTCTGGCCTCATGACAACGCACTGCTGGCGGCCGGGATGGCGCAGTACGGATTCCGCACCGCAGCTGCGAAAATCCTCTCGGCTTTGCTGGATGTGAGCGCCTGGGTCGATCTCCACCGCCTGCCTGAACTCTTCTGTGGACTGGATCAACGCCACGGCGAGGGCCCCACTCTTTATCCGGTAGCCTGTGCTCCCCAAGCCTGGGCAGCGGGCGCAGTCTTCTTGCTCCTCAAAGCATGTCTTGGGATGTCGATCGATGCCGTCAAGAAGCAGGTCAGGCTGGAGCAGCCTGTGTTGCCGGATGAAATCAATGATTTATGCGTACGGAATCTGCGCCTTGCCTCTACCGCTCTGGACTTCGATGTTCATCGTCAGAACGACAAAATCTCCGTCCAACTTCTCACCAAGCAACACGGTTTTGAGTTTCTGGTCAGCTAAATCACCCGCCTACAGGAAATCTTGTACGGGCGTCGCAACTTAGCAGTTACTGTAACCTGCCAAGAGGCGTAGGGAGTCTACCGGATGGGCTTCTCTACAGCGGGCCTCTAAACTATCGGCTAGCTATATCCGGAGGCTTGTATGAAAAAAATCTTAGTGTGTTTATCCAGCCTGTGCCTTGCAGCGGCTATGTGTGCTGCCCAGGACACATCCAGTGGCGCGACCCAGAATAGCGCCCAGACGCCCAGCACAACCGGTACCCAGGACAACTCGGCGACCCAGAATCAGAGCACGACGACTCAGAGCACAACTACTACAACCACAAACACCACTTCCAACAACGCCATTACCGGATGCTTGAGCGGCTCCGCTCCCAATTACACCTTGACTGATTCGCAAACCGGCACTGCTTACACGCTGACCGGGAATACCGACCAGCTCAGCAGCCATGTCGGGCATCAGATTCAGGTAACCGGACAAGCCTCGGCAGCAAATAACTCGAGCGGCAGCCCCGCAGCCGCGAATGGCAGCGCCGTTGGGCAGAGCTTTCAAGTCAATAGCGTGAGCATGATTTCGGATCACTGCGTCGGCAGCCCGAGCACCGCCAATGGCCCTTCCGCCATGAATAACAGCGCGGGAACCTCGCAAAGCGACAACAGCGCGAACGGCAATGCCGCGAATTCCGGCTCCAGCAGCGTGAATCCGAATACCAGCGCGAACGCGCAGCAAGCGTCTCCGGGGATGGCGGTGCCGCCGAATACCGGCACAACTCAGGACGTCAATGCCGCGAATGGCACACCCGCGAATAACAATTCCGGCGCGAACACCCAGGCGCCGAACACGTCGTCTGCTGCTACGGGCACGACTGACAACTCCTCGGCCGCCCAGTCCAACGACATGAATAACACCGCTTCGACTGCAGGTACGACTGGCTCAGCCGCGCAGAGCAGCAATCCTCCTGCCTATGCGCAACCAGCAACGCCGTCCTCTAACACAACTAGCGGTACCGAAACGGCTCAGAATAATGCTGCTCAGGCAACCTCAGCCGACCAGAGCACCCAAACGTCGGATCAGGGAAACAACGCGGCGAACACAGGTGCAACCCAGAAGAGCGGGAATAATGGCAAACTGCCCAACACCGGGTCGGAGCTGCCTTTGGCTGCATTGCTGGGTTTCGCTTCCACCATGGCAGGTATTTACCTGAAGAGAAAGTAACGGCGACCACTTTGTAAGTGGAATCAAGACCATGCACTCACGCGCTATGCCGGATAGGACGCACCGCACTGGTGAGTACCTTTCCGGCGTGGCACGCAAGTTGTCTGCGCGCCGGGCTGCAGCGTGGCTACTGCTGAGTGCCGGCATTGCTCTGCTGGTCTTCACTTTGGCGGCATACGGCTGGATGGCCTTTCGGCAGCGGCGGCTGACTGAGGCATGGCAGCGTCAGCAGTCCTTCCAGGCCGCACCTCAGAACGGGGGAACCGTCGAGAAAGCCGACACCGGGGTTACGCTGCTGTCCATTCCCAAAATCGGCCTGAACGCCGGAATTTTGGACGGAACCGATCGTGAGTCTCTGCTCCTGGCTCCCGGTCACCTAAAGAACACTTCATGGCCCGGAGACGCCGGGAACGCCGTCATCGCCGGCCACCGGGACACTTTCTTCCGCCACGTTCACGAACTTGTCACAGGCGATGACATTTACGTGGTCCGCGGCGGCCACCGCTATCATTACGTTGTAAGTTCCAAGAAGCTGGTCGATCCGTCCGATGTGGCGGTCACCCGTGCTACCTCCGATTCGCGGCTGACCCTGATAACCTGCTATCCCACCTATTATATTGGCCCAGCGCCGAAAAGGCTGATTGTAGTAGCTGAGCTCCAGCCAGCCGGCGTCAGTCCGCCGGCAGCTGTGGCATCCGCCCCCCGTCCGTAACGTCCGGCTTTGCCCGTCCTACAGCTTCTACTCGATAGATTCAGAGACTCGCTCGTATAACACTGCGGGTACGTGAACTCTGGCGCGGCTGAGGCGTTGTTATGAAACCCATTCTGCTTTGCGTGGCGTTGGTCCTGCTGACCTGCATGCCGGGATCCTTAATTGCTTCACGCCGGAACCCCTCGAACTCCGCCGGTGATCAGGATTCGTCCAGCGCCCAGTCCGACGAAGTCAAGCGTGTGAATGCGGCGGCGACAGTGTTCGACGACATCATGAATGTTCCCGACAAAGGCATTCCTGACAAAGTGCTGGCCTCTGCCAAATGTATTGCCGTCGTTCCTTCGCTTATCAAAGCCGGCTTCATTTTCGGCGGCAGGCATGGCGACGGCATTGCAACCTGCCGGACTCGCAACGGCTGGAGCGCTCCGGCTCCCTTCACCCTAACCGGCGGAAGCTGGGGCCTGCAGTTTGGCGGAGAAGCCGTCGACCTGATCATGCTGGCCATGAATGACAAGGGAAAAGCCGATCTGCTGGCGAGCAAGTTCAAGCTCGGTACCGGCATGTCGATTGCCGCCGGGCCGGTGGGCCGAGACGGTACCGATGGCAACGATTCGGCGGAGCCCGAGATACTTTCGTATTCCCGCTCCCGTGGCATCTTCGCCGGAATCGATCTGAATGGGGCAGTGATAAGGCAGGATAATGGCGCCACGCAGAGACTCTATGGCCGAGTGATCCCCTTCAAAGCAATCTTGCTGGGAAAAGTCAGCCCTCCGGATGGGACCCGGCATTTCCTGGCCGTGGTGCGCAAATGGACCACCCCGAGCACGCAACCCAGCTGAGGATGTTGCACGGTCATCCCGACACATGCTCTGAACTCGGTCTCTGCCGCAGCAAGTCTTCCACATCTCCCAATTTGTCGCCGAGCACATTCAATTTGCGCGCCAGACCCTGAATTTCCGATTCGGCGCGCCGGTTCACCGCATAGTCCAGCTCGCCGCGCAGGCGGTCTTTCGTGTCCTGCCGGTTCTGGCTCATCATGATGACCGGAGCTTGAATCGCCGCCAGCATCGACAAGAACAGATTCAGCAGGATAAATGGGTACGGGTCCCAGGCCCGCCGCCCCATGCTCACATTCACAAAGGTGTAAAAGATCAAAACAATCAGAAAAATGGTAATGAAGGTCCATGACCCGCCGAAGCGGGCGACGGCATCGGCGATGCGCTCTCCGACGCTCGCCTCTGCCTCAATGACCTCATTGGGATTTCGGCTGGCGCGAATCCTTACCAACCGCTGAGAGGCGTGAAACTGGCGCCCCAGGATGGCCAACATGTCCATACCAGCATGTGGCTTGCGTTGCAGCAGGACGGCTATGTCGTTGCGGTCGACTTCCAGGCAGACGGTCTCTTCCAGGGCAACTGCTTCCGTCTGGTGGGGAGTCTGCTCCAGCATGGAAGCGAAGCCGAAGAACTCTCCGTGCCCGGGCTCATCAATGACGACCTCCTGCTGGTCTTCGTCTATGGTCGTCAGACGGACTCTGCCCGAAACCATCACGTACGCCCGGCCACCGGCATCCCCCATCTTGTAAATGCGTTGGCGGGGGGCGAAGTTTTTGACATCGATCTGGGCGGCCAAAACGGCCGTTTCGTCGTCGTCCAGTAGCGAAAACAACGGAACATGCTTTAGTGACTCGGGGTTACAAGGCATTCCTCACCTCAAAACTGAACGGAGTAATCGGGCTTTCCCAGGCTCTGGAGTAACACTCTATCGAACATTGGTAACAGGCGGTAACTACCAAAATCGCAGATACTAGTCGGGATGATTTGGTCGCGGAGACTAAAGCGCGCCGCCGCTTTTGCGGTTGCGTTGATCGTGCTGCACGGGATCGACCTGGCTGTGCTGGGCACCAGCCACACAGGATCGTTTCTTTCGGACCTGATCCAGGTCACCCTCGGTATCTCGCTGGTAGCACTGCTTTTCCACACTGCAGTTCACAACACGGGGCTGGCCCGTTCATTCTGGTTTTTGACCGCGTTCTCCTATTGCCTCTGGATCATCCCTCAAGGGCTTTCGACGATTGGCGATCTCAAAACCCTGCCTCTGGCAATTCAGCCGGCAATAAAGTTCCTCTTTTCATTTTGGCTTTTGCCGGTGAGCTTGACCCTCTGTCTCGACGATCACTCGCCCAGCGGCGGCGTCGACCGGACTTTGATCATCGATTACGGCCAAGGCCTCCTATTTATCATTGCGGCTTATTGCTACTTCCGTTTTGAATCGGGTTTTGAAATCGGCCTGCAACCCTCCGTCTGGACGGCATACTTCACGTACTACGGTTTCATGGCGGGCGCATTCTTTCTGCGTTCAGCGCTATCGCACACGCGCGCCTCTCGCTTGCTGTTCCGCCGTATGGCCTTTTTCCTGCTGCTCTCTGCCGCGGTCGACCTCATGTATTACTACGGCGCAGCCAACCTGCTGCCTACAGGTTCGTGGTTCGATTTGTTCTGGACTATTCTGCTGGTGTACCCGTTCTTGATGACCGCCGCCTGGGACGCGAATATTGGCGAGCCCTCCGAGCCCGGTCCTGCGTTGCGCGTTCCCGGACAATTGCTGGCCAAAGTTCCTGCTCTTTTCTTTCCAATATCAATCTTGCTCATGGCGGTGCACCTCGGCCACTCCCGGCTGGCGCTCGCGGTAGTGCTGGTCCTGGCCTCTTTCCTGCTGTCGACGATCAAGCAGTTCCTGACGCAATATTCGCTGATGGGTGCGCAAGAATTGCTGCGGCGCCAGGCCTCGCACGACGGCTTAACGGGCGCGTGGAATCACCTCGGCATTCTCGACATTCTGGAGCGCGAGATGTTACGGGCCCATCGCACCGGCGAGTCTCTGGGCGTCATCATGATCGACGTCGATCACTTCAAGGCCGTGAATGATAACCACGGTCATCGCTGTGGAGACGCTGTCCTCGCCGAGTTGGCCCGGCAATTCACTGGCGTGCTGCGCCCCTATGACTCGCTTGGACGCTACGGCGGCGAGGAATTTGTGGCGATTGCTCCTGGCTGCAACGTTGGTCAGACCCGCGAACTCGCCGAGCGAATCCGAGTGCAAATTGCGGATCATCCCGTTGCCTTTGCCGACAAGACCGTCGGCGTTTCGGTGAGCATCGGAGTAGCCGTGTTCTCGCCCGGCGCCTCGCTCGAGTCTCTTTTGCAAGCCGCCGATCGCGGACTCTATCGGGCAAAAAATCGGGGACGCAATCGTGTGGAACTTGATCCCGAACTCTCGGCCGGCTTGAAGTCACAGGTTCTTCGCGCTGCAACCGGCATGTCCGGCAGTTAGCCTCTCTAGGTTCTCAGCAGTGCAACTCAGTTTCTCGTGACGGAAGATTTTTCATTGCCGCTCTCCCTCCCGGCCACACTCGCTCTGCTAGACTAAGTGTTTTGTTCTGTCCGGATGATGTAGCCGGGCTTACCCCACGATTTCCATCCCAGGAACACAGAAAAGTATGACCCAGAAATTTCGCGTCTTTGCCACCGCCGACATTGGCGAGTCGCTCGATGTTCTACGGCGTCGCGGCTACGACGTCGAAGTCTATCCCCAGCCGGAAGCGCCGCCCAAGAGGCTCATCCTTGAAAAGGTCAAGTCGGGAATTGATGGCCTGATTACCACCCTGCGCGATCAAATTGACAGAGAAGTGTTTGAAGCCGGCAAAGGCACTCTGAAAGTTGTCGCCCAAATCGCGGTGGGATTTGACAACATCCACCGCGCCGACGCCAACCGCTACAAGATTCCGTTCACCCATACCGCCGACGTGCTCACCGAGGCCACTGCTGAGTTTGCCTTCTTCATGCTCGGTGCGCTGGCTCGCAAAATGTGGACCGCCGAACATCTTACGCGTGAGAACAACTGGGGATTCTGGCATCCTTACCTGCCGTTTCTCGGCGACGAAGTTACGGGCAAGACGATCGCGATCATCGGCACCGGCCGCATTGGTCTCGCCATGATCAAGAAGTGCACCGGTTTCGACATGGATATGCTTTGCTACGACCCGGCCTATCAAAATCACGATTACATTAAGTCCATCCAGGAAATTAAGGATTTGCGCTACGCTCGTGGCGTCACCCGCGATAAGACTTTTATCAAGTACGTCGAATTGGAAGAGGCGCTCAAGGACGCGGACTTTGTCAGTATTCATGTCCCCTTGCTGCGGGAGAGCGAAAGCTCCACGCCCACGTACCACCTTATTAATGAGAAAACGTTGCGGCTAATGAAACCAACGGCCTTTCTGGTCAACACTTCCCGTGGGCCGGTGGTCGATGAGCAGGCCTTGGCGCATGCGCTTAAGGAAAACTGGATCGCCGGCGCTGCCCTCGATGTCTACGAAAAGGAGCCCCTTCCGCCAGATTCGCCGCTCCGCGCTCCTGCGATCGAGGACCGCTGCCGCCTATTTCCTCATTTTGCCAGCGCGGCACGCATTACCAGGCTTTCAACCGATCCCAACAAAGGCATGGCTGGACGCTGTGTGCAGGGTCTGATCGACGTGCTCGAACGCAACTACGGCGGCGACCTCACCAAAATGCCTTACGTCGTCAACAAGGAAGCATTCGCTCGCTGAACGCGAAAATGCCCCGCAGCAGTGCAGGCGTGCCCGTGTTTTCCTTAGAACAGTGCACCCCGGCCTTCCGAGCACCGTTTATTGGCGCTTGACGGAACAATTGCACCAGAGGGTATTATGTTCAGCTGCGCTGCTTTTCGCTCCGGACCATCATGAATAGACTCAGCATTATGCGCGGCTCGGCGAACGGTAGTCTCCCAAAGGCCCCCACCGGAATTCAGGGCCTTGATGAGATCACGCAAGGCGGGCTACCCCGTGGCCGCCCGACCCTGGTCTGCGGCGGCGCCGGTTGCGGTAAAACCTTGCTCGCAATGGAGTTTCTCGTACGTGGAGCGATGCAGTTCGACGAGCCTGGCGTCTTCATGGCGTTTGAGGAAACCGGACCTGAGTTGACCCAGAACGTGCGCTCGCTCGGTTTCGACCTGGACCGCCTGGCCGAACAAAAGAAACTCGTTCTGGATTTTGTGCGCGTGGAGCGCAGCGAAATTGATGAAACCGGGGATTACGACCTCGAAGGTTTGTTCATTCGTCTGGGTGCTGCCATCGACACTGTCGGTGCGAAGCGTGTCGTCCTCGATACCATCGAGGCGCTTTTCTCCGGATTCCAGAATGAAGGCATACTGCGTGCCGAACTGCGGCGGCTATTTCGTTGGCTGAAAGACAAAGGCGTGACCGCAATAATTACCGGCGAGCGTGGCGACGGCACCTTGACCCGGCGCGGTTTGGAAGAGTACGTCTCCGACTGCGTCATTCTCCTCGATCATCGGGTCGTCGATCAGATCTCCACCCGCCGCATGCGGATCGTGAAATACCGCGGCACGACGCACGGCACCAACGAGTATCCTTTTCTAATCGATGAGCACGGGTTCAGCGTGTTGCCCATCACCTCGCTGGGCCTGCAACACACCGTCAGCAATGAACGATTTTCTACTGGCATTCCGCGGCTCGACACCATGCTGGGAGGCGAGGGGTTCTACCGGGGCAGCACGATTTTGATTTCCGGCACGGCCGGTACCGGGAAAACCAGCCTGGCTGCGCACATGGTCGGCGCCGCCTGCCGCCGCGGCGAGCGCTGCCTCTACTTCTCTTTCGAGGAATCGCCTGGTCAGCTCGTCCGCAATATGCGCTCGATCGGCCTCGACCTTGAACAGTGGATGAAGAAGAACTTGCTGCAGTTCCATTCCACCCGCGCCACCTTCTACGGCTTGGAAATGCATCTCGCAACGGTCCACAAATTAGTGCAGCACTTTCAGCCCCAGTTGGTAGTGATAGATCCGGTAAGCAGCCTGGTTGACGCCGGAACGCGGCGCGATGCCAACATTGCGCTCATCCGGCTCATGGATTTCCTCAAAGTGCATGGCATCAGCGCTATTCTGACGGACCTGACTTCCGGAGGCGAATCGCTCGAGCGCACGGACGTGGACGTCTCCTCGCTCGTGGACAGCTGGCTTCTGCTGCGCGACATCGAGCTGAATGGGGAACGCAATCGCGCCATGTATGTTCTGAAGTCCCGTGGTATGGCACATTCCAACCAGATTCGCGAGTTTGTCTTAACCGAGAACGGCGTCGACCTGCTCGACGTCTATGTCGGCCCCGAGGGAGTGCTTACCGGTTCTTCCCGTTTGTCGCAGGAAGCACGCGAGCGCGCCGCCGGGCTTTCACGCCAACAGGAAATGCAACGCAGGCAGCGCGAACGCCAGAGAAAGCGCGAAGCGCTGGAAGCTCGTATCGCCGCGATGCGGAAAGAATTCGAGGCGGACGATGAAGAGGCGGCGTGTCTCGTAGCCGAAGCCAACGATCGTGAAGAAGCTATCGCGCTAGAGCGGGTTGCGGCGGCGCGCAGGCGCAAGGCCGATGTCACCCAAATTCCGCCAAACCGGGCGGCGACCAGGAGTCGAAATGAAAAGGCCGGTAAAGTCCGTAGAGCAGCAACCTCTTAGCCTCGAGCAGATCGCGCGAAGCAAAGGCCAGGAACCGGATGACAACAGCTCCTGGGAACTTCGCTTGTATGTGGCAGGGCAGTCGCCACGTTCCGTCACGGCATTTGCCAATCTGAAGAAACTCTGCGAAGAGCATTTGGGCGGCCGCTACACGATAGAGGTTGTCGACCTCTTGCAGCACCCGCAATTAGCAGCGGGCGACCAGATCGTCGCCATTCCCACCCTCGTCCGGAAGCTTCCACAGCCTCTTCGCAAGATTGTAGGGGATCTCCGCGACACGGAACGCGCTCTTGTCGGACTGCAACTGCGGCCCGGTGCCTCCAGCTCTATGGTTCAATGACGTATTCGCGCTAACGCAGCGCCACGCTCGCTCAGGGAGAAGTTGATGAAAAACGCCAGCGCAATGGAAAAAGATCATCTATGGGTTGATGACGCCGCCCAGACCGTGGACGCCATTCGGGAAGGCGCCGTCGACGCCTTTGTCATTGAAGAAGCGGACGGCCAGCGCGTTTACACCCTCCAGGGCGCGGACCTCCCCTACAGTGTGTTAGTGGAACGAATGCCTCAGCCCGCTGCCATGATTACGGCGCAAGCGGAGATCATTTACTGCAATCCCGCGTTCGCGCGTCTGCTGGGCACAGAGCCTGAAGACGTTGTGGGCTCGCGTCTTAAGGACCTGGTCGATCCCGCCGAGCACGAGCTCTGGGATACCTTGCATAATCAATCTTCGAGCAGCTTTCGCGAAGGCGAACTGCACCTGTGCCGTGCCGACGGGGTACTGATCCCAACCACCATTACATTTACGCCATTGCTGCGGGACAATACCGCAAGCGGGATATTGATTTCCGACAAGACAGCGCACTATCAGCAGAGGGAACTCGCTTCTCGTCTTCTGCAGATTCAGGATGAAGAGCGCCGGCGCATCGCTCGCGAACTGCATGACAGCGTGGGCCAGCTTCTCGCCGCGCTGGCCATGAACATCGCGAGAGTCGCAGAAGAATCTTCCCGGCTCAGCCCGGAAGCTGCTGATTGCGTTCGCGAAAATGACGGCCTTGTCCAAGAGATCACAAGAGAGATCCGCACCATCTCGCACCTGCTGCACCCGCCTCTGCTCGATGAAGTGGGACTTCCCTCTGCCTTGAAGTGGTTTCTCGAGGGGTTTGGCAAGCGCAGCAATATCCAGACCACGCTGGAGATTCCGGAAGGTTTTCCGCGTCTGGGCGATGACGTGGAGATTGCCATCTTCCGCGCTGTTCAGGAGTCTGTAACCAATGTTCATCGGCACTCGGGTAGTCCCTCGTGCAAGGTGGTCATTGCCTGCAACCACGATCAGGTTCGGATCGAAATCACCGACGAGGGCCGGGGCATCCCTCCGGAAAAGCTTGCCAACATGGCTATCTCGGGCGGCGTCGGTTTTCGCGGCATGCAGGAACGGATTCGGCAATTGGGTGGCACCGTAGATATAAGCTCGAAGGACCGGGGCACTACCGTAAGAGCAATTTTGCCGGCCAAACTTCCGGATCGCACCGCCGACATAGCCTAATATTTACGTGCATCTGGCCAGGGCATCTAAGACTCGTGCCAGGTCTTTGGGCCGCGACACATGCGGGCAGTGCCCTCCCGGCAACTCAATTGGCTCGACGCCCAATCGCGTGCGTGCCGCCCGCCGGCACCACTCGGGGCGAACCGTACGGTCCTCCGCGCACACCACGTAGGCGCTTGGAACTTGTGGCCAACTCTTCAGCGGGCAAACCTCCGTCATCGCTTGCTTCGCATACATGAGGCGCCTGGTGCCAAGCGCCCAATGTGCAACTTCGTGGGAACAATCATGGAAGAGAAACTTCATCGCAAGCGCATCGTCCCGCGTCGGGTCCTTGCCAATCCATTCCGGATTCAGCATGTCAGCTTCTGCTTTGAC
Organism: Terriglobales bacterium; assembly: GCA_035691825.1. Classification (GTDB taxonomy): domain Bacteria; phylum Acidobacteriota; class Terriglobia; order Terriglobales; family Acidobacteriaceae; genus Gp1-AA122. The sequence continues at coordinate 86,462 of DASSIO010000199.1, forward strand.
CTGATCCAACATGCTTTTACCGATTTCGGGAATCACGGCAGCTAAGAACACCAACTGTCGAACCTGGCGTTGCTCGGGCACGAGAGGAAGGAAAAGTCCGCTGGCCGAGTGCGCCACTACCACGACATCATCACTGTCACGCGGAATGGCTGCCGCAATGAGGTCAGCGTAGTGGGTTGCACTCGCCTCTGGTTCGTTCGCGGGCAGGTTGGTTCGAGCCGTGTGATGGCCCAGTTGCTCAAGTTCTGGCGCCAGCAGATCCCACCCGCTGGCGTCCTGCGTGGAACCGTGGACGAGAAAGAGCAGGCTCATCTGGCATTACTCAGATTTCTTGACTGCCACGGCCACGCCATCCCTGAGCGGCAAAATTGTCGTGAACAGGTCCGCCGAACTATAGAGCAAGCGGTTGAATTCGAGAATGGCTTTGGTGCTGGCTGCCGGCGGCTTCTCGGTCGCGACCCGCCCGCTCCATAGGACATTATCGGTGACGAACAGCCCCCCGCTTCGCAACCGGGGCAACGCCAGGCGCAGCACACGCGGATAATCCTCTTTGTCGACATCGTTGAAAATGACATCGAACTGCTGCTTCTCTTCCGAGAGCAGTTCCAGTGCATCCCCGATCTTGAACGTGACTCGATCAATCACTCCCGCGCGCTCGCAATAGCGCCGAGCTTTTTCCGCGTTCTTAGGATCGCTGTCGGTGTAATACACGCGCCCGCCTTGCCCTAAGCCGCGTGCCCACCAGATCGTCGAATAGCCGATCGCCGACCCCATTTCAAACACCGTTTTCACGCCACTAATCATTGCGAGTTGCTGGAAGAAACGTCCTACGGCGGGACCGACAATCGGAACATTGTTTCGTTCCGCCTCAGTTTCCATTTCCGCCAGCACGGCGTCGCGCGGCGGCAGCAATTCGTAAAGGTAGTCCTCGACAGCGTCGACCGTCACGCCACCCATGCGCCAATGCGTCGTGTCATTGTCCAAAGGCAACTTACTTCCTCCAATTCCGGTTCATCCGATGGTCTGACCCGGCGTCATCTCCAGGATCTCGACGTCCTTGACTAGCTTTTTGAGCTCCGCCGGAGTGCCTGTCAGCGCGGGAAAAGTCTTGTAATGGATAGGTATGACGACTTTGGGCTTGAGCAGCTTGCATGCATAGGCGGCCTCGCGCGGCCCCATGGTATAGAAATCCCCAATCGGCAGCATAGCAATCTCCGGTTCATATAGTTCGCGGATGATCTGCATGTCGCCAAATACCGCGGTGTCGCCCGCGTGATACATTCTGACTCCGTTGGAAAACTCGATGACAAACCCTGTCGGTTCGCCCCCATATACAAACTGATCGCCATCCTGGATGCCGGCACTGTGATCGGCGTGCACCATGGTCACTTTAATGTCTCCCACGGTCTGCGTACCGCCCTTTCCCATTCCCGAAACATTTTTCACGCCTTTGTTTTCCAGCCAGGCGCCTAACTCGTAGATCGCAACCACGGTCGGGTTGTGCTTTTGGGCAATCTCGACGGCATCACCGATGTGATCTCCGTGCCCATGAGTGCAGAGCATGACGTCAACCTTTTTGACGTTCTTCTCGCTCGCCGGACAAGCGGGGTTATTCATGACCCAGGGGTCGATCAAAACCGTTTTGCCGCCAGGGGTTTCGATACGAAAGGTTGCGTGTCCTAACCACGTAAGCTTGATCCCCTTAAGATTGATGGCCATCTCGCGCGCGCTCCTTACGTCAAATCACTTCATTTAGCTAAGGGAGAACGGGAAGCGCAGAAGCCCACGACCGTTTAGCTCTTTACTTCTGCATTCTTCCTTCTGACTTCTCAATTGCCGCTGCTCTTCCACCCCTTGTATCCGCCCGCCAGCGAAATCACATTCTTGAAACCCATTTTCTTCAGCGACGCGGCGGCCAGCGCCGAGCGGCTTCCACCCCCGCAGTAGAGGACGAGCTTTTTATTTTTGTCGGTCGTGACCTGGTCGATGTTGTGCTCCAGCATTCCCCGGCTGATGTTCACTGCATGCGGAATCATGCCTTTATCCGCATCTTCCTTATCCCGAACGTCAATCAGGACAAAGTCTTCCCCGCCCTGCTGCATCCGCTTCAGTTGCGCGGTGTCGACTTCCTGGATTTCCTTCTTGGCCTCGTCCACCAGCGCCTTGAACTCGGGCATGACCATTCCACCCCACCTCCCCAGGGGAACCGAATATTCTATTGAGCGCTACATTGCTGCCGCAACGTAACCACTTTGTTATACCCTGCCCTCCGCTGGCGTTTAAGATGTGAGCCGTGGCCGAACTGCAAGTTCTTCTTACCCGCCAGCAGATCGCCGCCAAAGTTTCCGAGATGGCGTCGCAGATCACTCGTGATTTTCAGGGCCACAGCGTCATTTTTGTCGGCGTGTTGAAAGGAGCAGCCATTTTCCTGGCCGACCTGGCGCGCCAGGTCGAACTGGACGCCACCTTCGATTTCATCGGAGTCGCCAGCTACGGCAATCGCCCCAGCCCCACCGACGAATTGCGATCGGGCTGGGACTCAACCGGCGAGGTCCGGCTCACCAAGGATGTTGATCACTCCATGCGCGACCGCAATGTCATTCTGGTGGAAGACATCCTGGACACCGGATTGACTATGACTTATCTGAAAAGAATGCTGCTCGCGCACCAGCCGCGCGCCTTCAAGATTGCCGCTCTGCTCGACAAGCCTTCCCGCCGCCAGCAGCCCATCGAAGCCGACTACCTGGGCTTCAAAATTCCCGACCAATTCGTAGTGGGCTACGGCTTGGATTATGCCGAGCATTACCGCAATCTGCCCGACATCTGCATCCTTCCGCGAGAGTAACGACTGACATCGAGTGATTCTCGGGCAACGCCTCGCAGAGGAAAGCACCAGAGTGGCTGGTATCATACATACAATGGCCACTGCTGAAACCCAAGCCATCTCGCCCAAGATCGAGCCTCTGTTGCTCGAAGTCGCCGACGTCGTCAATACGACTCTCGACCTGGAAACCACCCTGCGCCGGGTTTCCGAGCTGGTCCGCAAGGTCATTGATTACGAAATCTTCGCGATTTTGCTGCTGAATGAGCGTACTCAGGAGCTGCGTTTTCGCTTTCAGGTAGGCTATCCGCCGCAATTTGCCGAGCGGGCGCGGGTCAAATTGGGCGAAGGAGTCACCGGGCGCGCCGCTCAGCTGCGCGAAGCCGTCCTGGTCAACGATGTCACCCAGGAAGACGGCTATATCGCGGCCGTTCCCAATGTCCGCTCTGAATTAGCTATTCCCCTGATCATCAAGAACCGTGTGATCGGCGTAATCGACATCGAGGCCCGTGAGCCTGGCTACTTCACCGAGGATCATAAGCGCCTGCTGACGCTGATCGCTTCGCGCATGGCCGTGGGCATCGAAAATGCCCAGCTCTATACCCGCACGACCCGGCAGGCCCGCACCCTGCTGCTGCTCAATGAGATTGCCCGCGAGCTCACTTCCATTCTCAACCTTGATGAGCTATTGAAGCGCATCGGCGAGCTGCTGAGCCGTCTCATCGATTACCAGATGTTCAGCATTCTGCTGCTTGATTCCGCCGGACAGAAACTGCAGCACCGCTTTTCTCTGCGCTTCAATGAAAACATTCAGCTGAAGCATGACGTGCCGCTTGGCCAAGGCATCGTGGGTTATTCCGCACAACACAAAGAGCCGGTGTTAGTAACGGACGTCAACAAAGATTCCCGTTACATTCGCGTGAATCCTGAGACTCGCTCCGAATTAGTCGTGCCCCTGGTCTATAAAGACACGGTCATCGGCGTTCTGGATTTGGAGCATACGCGCCGCGGGTTCTTCACCGAAGACCACAAGCGAACCGTTACTACCCTGGCAGCCCAGGTTGCCATCGCCATTGAAAATGCCCGCCTTTATGAGCAAGTAGCCCAGCAGGAACGCCGCCTGGAGCGCGATCTGGCGCTGGCGCGTGAGCTTCAGATGAGGCTTTTGCCCGAATCGGCTCCGCTGCTGGATAACCTCGAAATCGCCGCCAAGTTCGTGCCTGCCCGTGCTATCGGCGGTGATCTTTACGACTTTCTGACGTATTCCCTCTCCCGCGCCGCTATTGTCATCGGAGATGTCAGCGGCAAAGGAGCTCCCGCCGCCATTTACGCTGCCCTGGTGAGCGGCATTCTTCGCTCTCATGCGCCCATCGAACCCGGTCCCGCCGAAATGCTCTCCGCCGTAAACTTCTCGTTGGGAGAGAGGCGGATCGAGGCGCAGTTCGTGTCGCTCATCTGTGCCGTTTGGGATGACACGCGCCGCACCCTGCAAGTGGCGAACTCCGGCCTGCCCCGCCCCGTGTACTGCCATGACGGCCGGATCGAAATCATCGAGGCCACCGGCCTGCCCTTAGGCCTGTTCGATGACGCCGATTATGACGAATTTACTTTCCAGGCCAAGCCGGGGGACCTTTTCGTTTTCTTTAGCGACGGCATTCTTGATGCGCAAAACCACGCAGGAGAGCTGTTTGGACGCGCCCGCGTCGAACGCATCGTGCAGGACTCGATGAACATGAGCGCATCCGCCTTGGTCGAGCGCCTGTTTCAAGCCGTCGCGGAACATGCGTCCGGCGAAGAACCGTTCGATGACCAGACCATCGTGGCCATTCAAGTCAAGGGCCGTCCTGCGAAGCGAAAGTGAGCCACTCTTCCCCCATTCCCTGTCAGGTGCGCCCTCCAGCGTTTTCGTATCGCCGGACCGGAATGGCCCGTTCGCAGCTGGTACTCTGCTGCGATAAGGTCCCGCTGCCGGAAATCGCCAAAAAATACGGCACGCCGCTGTATGTCTACTCGGCATCCGGCATTCGACAACGTCTCCGGACGTTTGACCATGCCTTCCGCGGTGTTCCTCACACCGTTTGTTATTCGGTGAAGGCCAATTCGAACCTTTCTATTCTTCGGCTGCTCGGAAAATCAGGCTGCGGCTTTGACGTTGTGTCCGGCGGAGAACTTGAACGTGTGCTTGCCGTCGATCGCGCTTACGCCGCGCGCGTCGTCTTCTCCGGCGTGGGCAAGACCGCAGATGAGCTTCGCCTGGCGCTGAAGCATGGCATCCTCCTGTTCAACGTCGAGAGCGAATCGGAGCTGAGCCGCCTAGCTGAGTTCGCTCAACAACTGAACCGGACGGCCACCATCGCCTTGCGCGTCAATCCTGACGTTCACGTCAGGACTCATCCTTACATTTCCACCGGCTTGCACGAGCACAAGTTCGGCATTCCGATCGCCGATGCACGCAAGCTGTACGCCGGCGTCAGAAAAGTTCGGCATCTCAAAGTGGCTGGAGTGAGCCTGCATATTGGATCGCAGATCACCAGTCCGGAGCCGTTTGCCGCCGCTATCAGCAAAGCGGCGGAACTGATTCGCCAACTCCGCGGCGATGGACATCGCATCCCGTACCTGGATGCCGGCGGCGGGCTTGGCGTGCCCTACGAGAACTCTGACGCTGAAGATTTCAGGGAATATGCACAGAAATATGCTGATGCGATCATCGGCGAGCTTCGTGGCTTGAAGGTCCACCTTCTGCTCGAGCCGGGGCGGGTCATTGTGGCTCCCGCTGGGGCATTGCTCACCTCTGTGCTCTATCGCAAGCAGAACGACGGCAGGCGTTTTCTGGTGGTGGATGCCGGCATGACTGAACTGTTGCGGCCAGCTCTGTACGGAGCGTACCACGAGATCGCGCCAGTTCGTCCCCGCCACAATTCACCGGCTTCAAAGTTCGACGTGGTAGGCCCAGTCTGCGAGAGCGGCGATTTCTTTGCCCGTAACCGTGAGTTGCCGGAGTGCTCCGAAGTGGATCTGCTGGCGATTCTGGATGCCGGAGCTTACGGGATGGTGCTCTCGTCTAACTACAACACGCGTCCCAGGGCAGCAGAGGTGCTGGTCGACGGACACTCTGTCCGCCTGATCCGCCGCCGCGAATCGGTGGCCGATCTCATTGCCCACGAACTGCCTCTGTAGTCAGCCGGCCTGTTGCCGCAAACGCTGATCCGCGCTATGTACGCTCAATCGGATTACCGGCTCTGCAGCTGAGACATTGAACCCCGCCCGCGAAAATAGTATCTTGATCCGATACAGGGTCTCGATTTGGCACTAATCGTGACATAATGGATATCGAGAGAGCTGCGGACAACATCTAACTGGACGCCGGATGCGAAAAAGTACACAAACCGCTCTGGGCGAAATCCTGCTGGCGGATGACGAGCCCGCCATTCTGCTTACCTTCAAAGCCGTCCTGGAAGATGCCGGATTCCGAGTCCGCGCCGTCCCCACTCTGGAAGAAGCGCGCGAGTCGGTTCGCAAAGGCAGCTTTGATGCCATCATTTCCGACTTCAGCCTGGAACGGGAGGGCCTCGGCCTCGAGCTGGCTCGCGAAGCAAAGAAGTTGTCTAAACCGCCGGCGGTCGTCCTCTATACGGGCAACCCTACCGAGGAGCGCCTGCGCGCCGCACTCAATCTTCCCGTCGACTACTTCGCTTTTCAGCCCATCGACATTGACGAGATCCGCTCCGCCCTCTTCCGCCTGATCAGCCGTAGATCGAACATGTGCTAGAACCGAACCTTGCTGTGCTCAACAATGCGGCAAGTTGAGAAGGAAATCCCAAGCTTAATTTCTCATGAGCTGGTCCTGATCTCACGCGCAAGAATCGTCTTTTCCATCCTAACGATCGCCAACCTCTCACCGTTATTCAGGGGAAGCTCGATTTGCTGGACTGACTCATATCCGCGAGCCGCGTATAGCGGCACACCCGTCAGGGTGGCTCCCATTTCAAACCGGGTAAAGCCGGCAGCAGCTGCGGCATCCTCGCACGCGTTTAGAATTTGGGTACCGATTCCGCGCCGCGCCCAATCCGGGTGTATGAAAAACGCCCGAATCTTCGCCGCATCCCGGCTGGGATCGAGAAACGTATCCTCGCGTCCAGGCCGATGGTCGCTGCCGAACAGCGTTTTGCGCTTGCTCCAACCGCCGCAACCGACAAGGATGATGCCTGCCGCTCCCTCCGCCTCCGCAATGAAGTAGGTACCATCCTCCACGAGCCGCGTATCCACTCCCAAATACGTACCGAGCGCGCCCTCGAGCTGACGCAGCGAGTACCCTTGGGTCATCAGACCACGCACCGAGACCTCGATCAATCTATGCAGATCAGGAATGTCCGCCCCAGTCGCTAACCGCAGGCGAATCCCGCTGGTTCGATTGTCCAAGTTCATACCGGCTCCCACCGCGAACCTCGAAATTTTACAAGCTTTTGACATTCGGGTCGCCCTTTCCCTGGCTTTTCCCGCTTCATAATGGTGGGTATCGCCCGGCTCGCGGCTCAGTATAGAGTGGCAATGCCCGAAAATCCTGAAGATAGCTTCTGAATTGATGAAACGACGCGTCCTTATCACCGGAATGGGCGTCGCCAGCCCGAATGGAGTTGGCAACCAGAGCTTTGCCCAGGCCACGCTGGCGGGCAAAAGCGGCGTACGTCGTATCTCCCGTTTCGATCCTTCCGAGATTCCCGTGCAGATCGCCGGCGAAGTTTGCGATTTCGACGAGCTGGCCTGGGTCGACAAGCACGAGCGGAAGCACGTTTCGCGTGTCCTACCTCTTGCTTTGGCGGCGGCCACGGAAGCGCTGAACGAAGCTCACATCGATTGCAGCTCTCTGACGCTTCAGGAAAAACGCCGGTTAGGTGTCATCATCGGGTCCGGCGGCGGATCCCAGGAATTTACCGAGGAACAATACCGTCTTTTCTTCCAACAGAAGTACAAGCAGATGAGCTTATTCTGCGTGCCCACGGGCGTGATGGGAACTCTGTCGAGCGAACTGAGCATGCGTTTCGGAATGCGGGGCCCGAGCCACGTCGTCACAACCGGCTGCACCTCTTCTACCGATGCCATGGGCTATTCCGTGCGCCAGATCCAGTCAGGACGCATTGACATGGCTCTGACCGGCGGCGCCGACGCCCCCATCGCTCTCGGCATCATGAAAGGTTTTGTCCTGATGAAAATCATGACCGACTCGTGGAATCACGCCCCGGAACGCGCCTCGCGGCCCTTTTCCGCCAACCGGGACGGGTTTGTCCTGGCCGAGGGCGCATGGATGTTCGTGTTCGAAGAATATGAACATGCGCGTGCGCGCGGCGCGAAAATTCTCGCCGAAGTCTGCGGATACGGCTCGACCTGCGAGGCCTTTCATCGTGTTCGCCTGCAGGAATGCGGCGAGGAACCGGCGCGGGCCATTGAATTGGCTATAGCGGAATCAGGCATCGCTCCTTCCGATGTCGATTACGTAAATCTCCATGGCACATCGACGCAGTTGAACGACCGCATTGAAACCCGGGCTTTGAAGTTGGTTCTGGGGAGTCACGCGGCAAAGACGCCGATGTCCGCCCTCAAATCCCAGATAGGACATCCCCAGGGAGCGTGTGGTGCTGCTGGAGTCGCAGCCACACTGGTCGCCATGCAGAATGGCCAGATACCGCCCACCATCAATCTCGACAATCCCGATCCGGAATGCGATCTAGACTATGTCCCCGAGGCCGGGCGCAGGGCCGAAATCGAGCACGCCGTCTGCAACTGCATCGCCTTTGGATCCAAGAACTCAGCCTTGGTGCTGAGAAAGACCGCCTGACTCAACTACCACAGAGGGCACAGAGAACACCGAGGCTACCCAGAGGAGAATTCTCCCGTGCGGCTTCTCTTTGTGATCCTTCGTGTCCTTTGTGGTGAACAGATTTTCGTCTATGCCCCAGGAAACACCGTCCTTTGTGGTGAACAGATTTTCGTCTATGCCGCAAAAACACCGATGGATAGGGAAAGATTTTTGGCTGCCTTCTGTCCTCTGTGCCCTCTGTGGTTAAGGTGTTCCCGCCAGTGACAGCACTGCCTCTTCCACCTTCCCCCAAGCCGCTGAGCGCGGATCGATCAAATCAAAGTGGTCGGCATTCTCGATTTCCAGCAGCTTCACGTGCTCCCCTCGCCGGCTCTTTGCCTCGTAATATTTCCGGCTGAAATCGGGTGGGACTACATCGTCCTTAGTTCCGTGTACGATCACCTGCTCAGCGGCTGCAATGTGCAACTGCATCGGGTCGGCCGCAGCGTAGTTCGCCGAATTCTGCTTAGGCGTGCCGCCCAGAAATCCCACAACGGCATCGTTGCTGAGATGTAACTCCCAGGCCCGCTGCAGATCGAGAACACCCGCCAGCGAGACGACTGTCTTCAGCGCAGGTTCGCGTGCCGCAAGGCATAAAGCAAGCTGTCCGCCTGCCGAGTGCCCCATAACGATCACTCGGTCAGCCTTGAACTGGAACCGCTTCGCCAACTGCGGCACAAATTGATACGCCGCCTGTATGTCCGAGATGCTGCCTGGCCAGCCGCCGCCGGGATCGCCAACCCGCCGGTATTCCACATTCCAGGTCAGCAGACCGTTTTCGCTCAGCGCTGCACATAAATGTCCCGCATGGGCGAGATCGTACTTGTTGCGCCAGTACCCGCCGTGAATGTTCATCACGATTGCCGCCAATGGCTTGTTTTTCGGCAGGCGAACGTCGCCGAACTGATGCGGATCCTCGCCGTATTCAACACGCGCGTCAGCCGGCGGTGGGGTGCGACTGAGAATGTCGTCACTCAAAACCGCCTCTCGACTCAGCAAGAGAGCTCGGCTCCAGTTGTGGTGGGCAACCATCCTTCAATCCCCCGGCTTCGGGGTTATCTCGACGACTAGGCCATCACCCCAGCCATACTTCTCTCGCGATAACGATTGAATACGCGCGTTCAAATCCGGCTCCGACGCCCCCGAGATTATCCGTGCCGTCCCGGCAAACGCTTCCCCGCCTACCCGAACCTTTACTTCGGGGCAGGCCTTAACGTTCTTTACCCAGTTGGAAGTTTCGTACTCGGCGATGATGTACAAGCGATCGTCGAAAGCGGTAAACCAGATTTCGATCTCACGCGGCAGGCCACTACTCCGGCCCTGCGTTGTGAGATAGAGATATTTTTCGTTATTTGTCTTTGAGCTTGAGCTTGGATTTGTTTTCTTCAAGGAATTCACGAAGCTTGTCGGCTGCGTCCAGCAAGCGAATCCATTGCTCGTAGTAGAGGGTAACCGGGAATCGGCCGAGACCGTACACGCTGACTCCGCCTTTCTCGCCCACTCTGAATTCCAAGCTCCCGGTTCGCCGCGTTCCGCCCTGCTTTTCCAGTTCTGTCAATCGCGCTTT